>DASSEB010000374.1:0-22966 GCA_035696765.1 Pyrinomonadaceae bacterium
CGATCGAGACATTCGGAAACGTATGGCAGGTTCTCCGAATCCGCAGTGTGAAGGCAGACGAACTTCGTCCGCGGATGACGCTGCATCACGCGATTGCGCGCCTCCTGAAGTTCGGCATTACTCGGATAGTCCTTGCCATGAAAGGACCAATCGGGATGCGCGCTGAGTTCCTCGTAACGTTCGTTGAAGCGATCGGTAGGGAGGAAAAACGCCTCCGGATCCGACACGTGTATCGCCACAGGCATGTCGAGGGATCCGGCCGCGTCCCACATCTCGTCAAATCTCTTATCGTCGACCTTTACTAACGGACCGGTGGTTACGTTTTCGCGCAGATAGAGCCCGAGAGTTTTGAGAATCTTCAGACCGCGCGCGCCGGCTTTTTTCGCGGCCTCGATCTGCCGGCCCTGAAACTTCGCATAATCCGGCATCGTGATCTTTCCGTACCAGGGTTCGGTAAAAACGATAAAGCGATCGGGATGAGGTTGCTGCCAATGGCGGACCGTTTCTTCGAGCAAAGGACCATACCCGCCAGTCAGGTTGATCATGATGCGAATGTTCTTCGCGTCCATGACCTTCAGGACTTCTGCCGGCGTGGCGGTGTGTCGCACGACATCGGCCTTTCCTTTTCGATCGATCCACGAGAGATGAGTATGAAAGTCGATATTGGGAAAGCGTGAACGAGGGACGTGCGTTTCGGGCACGTGAAGCATGCTCTTCGGTTCGTAGTCTTTCAGCGCCAGCGGCTGAACTGTCGTTGCGTCGCTCCGCCGCGTTTGGCCGTGAGCGTGTTCGAGCAGTGGGAAACCAACTGCACCAAATGCGGCGCTCGTGACTGTCTTGAGCCACTCTCTTCTTGGTAGAGCCATCCATTCTCTCCTCGTCAAACTTCGTGATGGCGGAAATCAGAAGTTTGCAAACTCGGCCACTTACGTTATTGTTTGTAAGCAACTCGAACTAACCCTGCATCGATCAGTGCCGCAGGTGCATCAAGCGTCAGTTATTGTTGAAGAACATTAATTTGAATAGGCGCCTTATAACATTCACGACCCAAGACTGGCAATGAATCTTTCTGAAATCAAAACCGCGCTCGCGAGTTTAGTCACAACCGGCGATATCGATCTCGAGCGAAGAGCGGCGCGGCTAATGCTCGTTTGCAATCTGTTTTTTGACCGCTTCGGCGAGGGACCAGTTTCACTGTTGCGCGCTCCTGCTCGAATGGGTGTCCTCGGCGAACATATTGATTACGTATCCTACCTCCCGACCGCGTCGCTCACGTTTGCCAGCCGTGAGCGCGACGCCCTGATGCTGTACCGGAAATCGAATGAACCTGTAATCCGCTGCGTCTCGTCTGCTGCGAGATTCGAACCATCGTCATTCTCCATTCTGAGTGTTCCCAGGTTTACCGGCGACGTTCAGGCCGAATGGCTCGATTTCTTATTTGCTCACGGTACACCAGAACCTCATTGGCAAAACTACATCAACGCTGCGGTGACTTTCGCGCGCGGAAAGTTTGGCGAACAGATACAGCATGGCTTCGACTTTGCACTCGATTCCAACATACCACCGGGAGGCGGCGCGTCATCTTCGTCAGCTCTCGTCGTCCTGGGCGGTGCCGCGATCCGAAACGTTAACGGAATCTCGTGGACCCCTGAGGAGTTGGCTAGAGATTCTGCCTTCGCTGAATGGTTCATCGGCACGCGCGGCGGATCGATGGACCATCTCACAATTTGTTTGGGAGCGGCAGCTAACGCTGTTTTGATCGACTACGCAACGAACCAGACAAGGTTGGCGGCTCTTCCGGATAAGCCCTTCGAGTGGATAACGTTCTTTACAAAACCTGCGGATAAAGGGCGCGAAATCATGATTGAATATAACGAGCGCGCCGCCGTTTCCCGTTTACTCATCCCCGCCATCATTGACCATTGGAAGGTAACTGCCCCGGCTCGTCATAACGCGTGGCTCGATATCAAAAGACTACTCGCTCGTGGTTCATTGGACGCGTTTCAAGCGGCACAAGATCTGTTCGCATCTTTACCGGAAACGATCTCGATCGAGAGTGTCAGGTCAGATTATCCGGACACGTTATCGGAGTTGGAGAGAGCCTTCCCTGCTCTGGTCAACGACACATCGCGTTGGCCGTTAAAAATCCGCACTCGCGGTCTGCATCATTTGGGCGAAGCCAAACGCGTCGCACTCGCCACGAACACATTGGATTCGCTGCAGAACCAGAAGGATTCCGCCGGCACACTATCCGCAATGCAAATGCTCGGCGAACTGCTGGAGGAATCACACACAAGCCTGCGCGATCTTTACAACGTCAGCGTCCCGGAAGTGGAAGAGCTGATCGATATCGTCGCCGAAGATCCCCATGTGCTTGGTGCGCGCGTGATGGGTGGTGGCTTTGGCGGAAACGTGCTGGCGTTAACGACCCGAGAGCACTCACAAAACCTGATCACGCGAGTGCAGGAACAATACTACTCGGCCAGGGGCCGCAACGGCGTGAATGAGGGATCGGTGATCGTGTCAACCCCTGGTCCTGGTCTGAGCGAGATCGATTTGCATGATTTCTGGCGTGATTCGATCACGAAGATCAACATCAGCGCTCGCACCAACCTCCGCGCGTTGATCGACTCAGCCTCGATCTCGCTTGAGCCTCAGGAAATCTGGCCCGTGATCGTTGCCGCCGGACAAGGCACGCGCGCCGCAGAGACAGGACTATCGATCCCTAAGCCGCTGGCACTAGTCGCTGGCGAACCTGCGATCACGCATGTTCTCCGCAGCATTCGCGACGGATTAGGTGAAACGCGTCCGCCGGTGATCATCGTCTCGCCGAGTAACGAGGCCGCGATTCGCAACGCCCTTCACGGACAGAACGTTTTGTTCATCACTCAGCCTCACGCACGAGGGACAGGTGACGCCGTTTTGAACGCGCACGAAGTAATGGGTGACTTTTCCGGACTCGCGTTGGTTGTGTGGAGCACGCAACCAGTGATTCGTCCGCAAACGTTTGCACGCGCCGCAAAGCTGGCGCGCTTGTTCGATTCTTACGAGATGGTCCTACCAACGGCGTTTATAAAGAATCCCTACGCACCGATCGCGCGCGACGGATCCGGTGAGATCGCGTCGGCCACTGAAACTCATCTGGAAGGCGCGGAAACCCTCGATTTTGGAGAGACAAACATCGGCATGTTCATTCTGAAGAACCAAACGATGTTTCAAGTCCTGGGAGAACTGCGCAATCGTTACTGGGATGAGTCAACCGGCCGTTACAGCCGCGCTCGCGGTGAGTTGGGTTTTCCCAACGAACTCATCAGCGCGCTCGCCTCGCGGAAGTTCGGTGTCTTCGCCAGCCCTTTCGCGGACGCGCGAGAAGAACAAGGGATCAAGCGACTGGACGATGTGTCGCGTTGTGAAAAGTTCCTGTCGGAAATGAAGGCTGAAGAAACAACTGAGCGCCAACCATGGCAACGACCGTAAACAGCTCACGCACAGCCGCCAGACCGATCGCAAATCTTCGCTGGTGGATTGGCGGATTGCTGTTTGCTTCCACCGTCATCAACTACCTTGATCGTCAGACTCTTTCTGTCCTCGCACCGTACCTCAAACAGCAATACCAGTGGAACAATCAGAACTTTGCCCTCATCGTGATCGCGTTTCGCGTTGCTTACTCCATTGGACAGACTCTATCGGGTCGCTTGATCGATCGGATTGGCACACGAAAGGGTCTTACGATCACGGTCATCTGGTATTCGATCGCGGCAATGCTGACGTCCCTCGCCGGAGGCCTGCGCAGTTTCGCCTTCTTTCGCTTCCTGCTTGGTGCGGGTGAATCGGCAAACTGGCCGGCAGCGACGAAAGCCGTGGCGGAATGGTTTCCGAAAAAGGAACGCGGTTGGGCCGTGGCCCTGTTTGATAGTGGATCTTCGATCGGGGGCGCTATCGCACCCTTACTCGTGATTGGTCTGTACAAATACTTCGGTGGTTGGCGCCCCGCTTTCATCATCACGGGCACACTCGGGTTCTTATGGCTCATCGCCTGGCGCATGCTTTATCACCCACCGGAATCGCACCCGCGTATCAGCGAAGCTGAACGCGAGCTGATCATGCGAGATCGAATCGAAGTGGCACAGGAGGACCACTCCGCTAAACGCAAAACGAGTTGGCGAGATCTGATCAAACTGCCGCAAACGTGGGCCATCATCGCCGCACGGACCATGACCGATCCGGTCTGGTTTTTTATCACTGACTGGTTCGCCATTTATCTATTGAGCAAAGGAATCAATCCCGAGCAAGGACTGCTCGCGTTCTGGATTCCGTTTGTGGCCGCCGATCTGGGAAACTTCTTCGGCGGCGGACTCTCGAGTTGGTTGATTCGACGCGGTTGGCCCGTGATCAAAGCCCGCAAAGCCGTCGTCGTGTTTGGCGGCCTGGGAATGACTCTTCTCATCCCGACGATCTTTACTTCGAGCTTGCTTACACTCGCCGGCCTCTTTGCGGTTTCGACGTTCGCATACGCGTCGTTCTCCACGATGGCGCTCGTGCTTCCGTCTGATCTCTATCGCAGTGATTCGGTCGCGACGGTCAGCGGGATGAGCGGCACCGGCGCGGGATTGGGCACAATCATTTCGACCTTTCTCATCGGCTACGTTTCAGACCATCGTTCCTTTACCCCGATTTTGATTACTGCGAGCTTCATTCCCTTCCTCGGAATGATATTGGTGCTGACGTTGATTCGACAGAAGGATCTCAAAAATGCGGAGGCGTAGTTTTATAAAAGCGGGGGCAGCACTCGGGGTCGCGAGTGCTCTGCCATCTCTACCAGCACAGGAAGTTCCCACGCACAACTGGGAGAACTATGACTTCGGACCAGGCCCGCAAGTCACTGACCGTCTCAATCAAGGACCATTCGGGATCGAACAGGACGCCGGCTGGTACACGGTCCTAGTAACCTCACAATCGAACAAACCCGTAAAAAATTACGGCCTCGGTTTGATGGGCTACACGTGGGAAGAAGGCGGGCCGTCGCTGGCCGCGCGCGCCGGAACTGAGACACTCGAGCAGCACGTCGAGAAGCTCGCATCGCTTCCCTTTGTCGATCTGCTTTACATTCGCTGTGACTGGCGCGACGTGCAAACAGCGCCCGGCAAACTGCAATTGCATCCGGTCTTTGCCTTAACACTCGACGCTGCCAGACGTCATAACCTCCGTGTCGCCTTTCGTATTCAGATGTCGAACACCGAAGGGCAACCGGGACGGCTCGCGTTGCCTGACTTTATCCAGAAACAAGTTCCCGTCGTGAAGATCGGAAAGACTTACGGCGCTAAGTCAGATTTCGTAGAACCGCGATACGACCATCCGAGATTTCAAAGCGCGTTCAAAGAATTGAACGAACTGCTGGTCCATGAGTTTGACAACAACCCGCTGCTGGAATTCGTCGATCTGATGATGTACGGGTTCTGGGGCGAAGGTCACACCAGCAATCTTCCCAATCCCTTTCCTGACTACACAACGGCAGCAAGAACATTTCTCGACATGACGAAACTCCAGTTGGATCTTTGGAAGAAGGTGCCGTTGGCAGTGAATACTCAGCCCGATATCAGCAGTGTCGGTAATCGTGAAGTCCAGGATCTGTGTGTTCGAGCCGGTTGCTGGTTGCGTTCAGACAGCATCGTGATTGAAGAACCGATTCAGATCGAAGAACTGGCGAACCGGCCGCCGTGGTTGCCGACGATCATGGAGGATGGTTATTACCGGCAATACAGAGTCGATCCCGATTACCTGCCGGTTGATGAAGCTGGCATTAACGTGCTCGAGAAGTGGATGCTTCATACCATCGATCTCGGCGCAAACTACTGGTCGCTATGGACCGAGTCTGACAATCTGCGTCGTTATTACGAGCGTTATCCGAACGGCTTCGACACCCTGCGGCGACGGCTTGGTTACCGCGTACGACCATCGTGGATCTGGCAAAGAAAACGATACGGAACCGACGAGATTATCGTTGCAGTTTCGAATGACGGCGTGGCGGGTGTTCCCGGAGTGCTGCGTCTGTATCTCGAAAGTCTCGACGGAAAAATTCGACTTGGTGGATCGCTCGATGCCGGTCATCCACACGCGGGCAAGATTCGCCAGGCATCGTTTCTCTTACCGAAGAACAGCGACGGAATAACTCTCAAGATTCGCGCTGAGATCGAAACAAAAGGTGGCATTCGACGGCCAGTCAACTGGGCCACCGCGCAACCAGCCGATCCGGATGGTTCGATCAGTTTTCAGTTGCTGCGGCGCGATGATCCCAAGTGGAGAAAGGGCGTTTGATCCAACGATGAGCTACTCAATCGGGGTCGACCTCGGCGGAACGAATATCAAGATCGTCGTCATTTCCAACGACGGCGAGGTGCTTGATTATTTAACGTGTGATACGGCTGACGCAGAAGGTTCGTGGGCCCAAACGATCAAACAACAGCTCGATTCTATCCAGAAGCAGCGCGGCAACTCACCTTGTCACATCGGTCTTGCAGCGCCTGGACTCGCGGCGCGAGATGGTCGGTCGATCGCGTACATGCAGGGACGCTTGCGCGGCCTCCAGGGCTTCGTGTGGCAAGATTTTTTAGGAGCACCCGTTGTTGTACTGAACGATGCACATGCCGCTCTACTCGGCGAAGTCTGGCAAGGCGCGGCCAAAGGTTTTCGCAACGTTCTCCTTTTGACTTTGGGAACAGGTGTTGGTGGCGCGGTGCTCGTCGACGGCCGTCTCATCAAGGGCCAGATCGGGCGCGCCGGACATCTCGGCCACGTATCAGTTTATTCGGACGGCACTCCGGATATCGTGAATACTCCCGGAAGTCTCGAACAGATGATTGGCAACTACAATGTCGCCGAACGATCCGGAGGTAGATTTACTTCCACGCGAAAACTTGTCGAAGCGCATCTCGCCGGCGACAACGCCGCCACCGCTACCTGGCTGCGTTCGATCTTTCATTTGGGGGCAGCGGTCGCCTCCTTCATCAATGCTTTCGACCCTGAGATCGTGATTGTTGGCGGCGGCATCGCGCAAGCGGGCCCTGCTCTGTTTGAGCCGTTGC
Source organism: Pyrinomonadaceae bacterium (assembly GCA_035696765.1). Taxonomy (GTDB): domain Bacteria; phylum Acidobacteriota; class Blastocatellia; order Pyrinomonadales; family Pyrinomonadaceae; genus PSRF01. The sequence continues at coordinate 7,083 of DASSEB010000374.1, forward strand.
GCAAAGAGTTGGATCGGTTCGAGTGGCGACCGATGGGCCATCAGGTCCAGGTCATACCCGCTGCACTCGGCGAGAAAGCAGGGGCCATCGGCGCTGCCTACCATGCCATTTTGTGACTTTTGTGCCTTTTTGCGGCCGTGTTTCGTTTACTTTCGTTCGTAACTTCCGCTACGATTGCCGTGCCGACCGATGCTGAACGTCGAACGCAGAACCAAAATCCTCGAGCTATTGGAAAAGCGTGGCCAGATCACCGTCGTGGATCTGAGTAAACGCTTCAGGACGTCTGAGGTAACCATCCGCAATGACCTGAAAGAGCTGCACCACCGTGGCCTGATTCGTCGAGCACACGGCGGCGCCGTCAAAGTGGCGACGGTAAGCATCGATCCATCACTCAAAATCAAAGCCGAACTGCACGCCGACGAAAAGCGCAGAATCGGCGCCGCCGCGGCGGACATGATCAATGACGGCGACTCCATCATTCTCGATTCCGGTACCACGACGCACCAGATTGCCCGCCAGATCAAACACAAAAAAGATTTGAAGGTCATCACTAACGGTCTCAACATCGCGATGGAACTATTCAACGCAAATGACATTCAACTGATCTTTCTCGGCGGAGTCATCCGCCAGAATTCGTTGTCGGCGGTCGGCCACTTCGCCGAAGACATACTGGCCCAACTGTCCGCCGATAAAGTGTTCCTGGCGGTCGACGCTTGCGATTTGGATTTTGGTTTGAGCACGCCGAACGTGGAAGAGTCGCAGGTGAATCAGGCAATGGCGCGCATCGCGAAGGAAAAGATTCTGGTGGCCGATTCGAGTAAGTTTGGAAAAAGAAGTCTTTCCCGAATCATTCCTCTTTCCGACATTGACGTCATTATCACGGATCGAGGACTACCCTCCGAGATTCAAAATGAGTTACGAGCACGCGAGCTAAAACTGGTCCTTGTTTAGCCGCGCCCGTTAGTGAATGGTGACATGTGTGACGACGCGGCTGATAGCTCCATGTGGACTTGGCTCATCGGGTCGCAACCCTTCTCGAAGTGAAGCAGCTAGTGCCAACAACTGTCCGACCAAAACGAATAACGGTGGCAAATATAAATCGGAGATGGTTTCAGGGAGGTTGAGACAAAGCTGATTTTTACAAGACGACGCGGCGGGTGTCGGCGCGACGATGAGGCACTTTTCCGTGAGTTTTTTGTCGCAGATCTCCTGAAGCAAATCCAGCTCAAAGGCCCTGCGTCTATCGTTCGCGGATAAAAAGCCGATCACGAGCGTATGACGATCGATGGCTGAGAGTGGACCATGTCGTAAGCCGAGGAAAGATTCCGTTAGAGCAACAACGCGGCCGCCGGTCAGTTCCACCACTTTCAGACCCGATTCGATTGCGGCTGCTTTCAGTGGGCCAGTCCCGAGGAAGCAGACTCTGGAAAAGCCTTCGTCAACGATGCGTTCGCAAACGCTAGTGACGGCCGGCAACACGGTGGCGGCTGACGTCGCCAGGTTTTCGACGACCGCACGATAGCCGCTGAGTGTTCGTATGTGCGCCAGTGCCTGCGCTGTGATCACCATGTTTGAGAAAGAACTCGTCATCGCCAACCCGCGATCGTTCACGGCGTCGTCGAGCACGAAACTTAAAACGTTCTCTCGACCTCCGAGTCGCGCCATCTGTCCATTTTCGTTGCAAGTAACTACGAGATGCTTGATGCGAGGATGCGCAGTGAGCGCCGCTTCCAGGACTGCCACGCCTTCCGAGCTATCGCCGGATCTCGAAAACGAGATCCACAAGTGGTCGACATCCGGCAGGATGTGATCCTCCATGTTGGTTAAGAGATCGGTACTCGGAACAGCCTGGACATTGCAGGACCACTCTTTCTGCAACAAAGCGCACACAGACTTGCCAATGTAGTCTGAAGTGCCGGCGCCCACGAGAAGAACGTTAAGCGGTACCGAGCGGGGCGCGCCTACGCCTGCTCGAGTCAGAAAGTCTTCAATCTCCGTCGAGAATTGTTTGACCTTCTCGTACGTCTGGCGCCACGTTTGTGGTTGCTGGAGGATTTCACGTAAGGTGTGAACCAGGCCAAGCGACTCGCGTTCAGCAGTGGAGAGATCAAGAAGTTTGCGAGACGCAGTCATCGAGTAGCCGTTTGCGGCGGCGTCAGGTTAGCAGACGAAGCGGAATATTCCTTTTGCAATTCCAGTTGGCGCTATATTAGAATCCAAAAGCATTCGAAAGCAATCAAAAGTTTAATCGATAGTAGTTGAAAGCCGCTGGCCGAATCAAGATGAGTGGGTTAAAGAGACCTGGGATTCTCGTCATCGGCGAGTTGAACGTGGACATAGTCGCCACCGGTCTGCGGTCCGCGCCCGAAATGGGCGCCGAGATCCTGGCCCAGGATTGTGAGCTAACGATGGGCAGTGCCTCGGCAATCTTCGCTGCCGGCGTGGCAAAGCTGGGACACAGCGTAACGTTTGTTAGTCAGGTGGGCCGAGATTATTTCGGCGACTTTTGCATCAGGACATTGGATCAGTTGGGAGTATCGACACGGCAAGTGGCGCGAAAGGCGGACGAAAAAACCGGCGTCACGATCGCGCTCAGCGGAAAGCATGATCGTGCTCTCGTCACGCATGGCGGCGCTGTCGCAACGTTAACGGCGGACTCTATCGATGAAGCGCTGATGAAACGGCACGATCATCTCCACTTAACCTCCTACTATCTACAAAAGGCACTACAGCCGTCGTTTGCAGACCTGTTCCGGCGCGCAAAAGCGCTCGGATTGACGACCTCCTTTGATCCGAATTCCGATCCAAGCAGGAAGTGGAGCAGAAGCATCGACGGCGTACTGCGGCACACGGATGTGCTGTTTGTAAACGAACACGAAGCTTCGAAACTGACGCGTACAAGTAAGCCGAAAGCGGCGTTGCAAGCTCTGGGGGCGAAGGTTCAGTGTGCGGTGATTAAACGTGGGCCACGCGGCGCGATGGCTATTCAGAATGGAGCGATAGCCATCCACTCAGGTTTCAAAGTTAACGCACTCGACACCACTGGCGCGGGTGACTCCTTTGACGCAGGATTCGTGTCTGCATACCTGCGCAAAGCGCCGTTGACTGAATGCGTACGAATCGGGAATGCCTGCGGTGCTCTGTCTGCGACACGCGTCGGAGGCACAGCCGGGCAACCAACCGAATCCGAGTTACAAGAGTTTCTTCAGGCAAACACAGACACTGGAGAACCTTCGTGAGAAGGAATATTTCTCGCGCAAAGACGCGAACACGCGAAGAGCAGCCTGAGAAACGCGCCAGCGCTTTGCGTCTTCGCGTCTTTGCGCCAGAAATATTCCCCGCATAAAGCACTTTTCTGCAAAGCCATGCCGAAGCTTTGTCCCAGCCGTGTTTTGCTCGACGCCGCCACGCGCGAACGCAAAGCCGTCGCAGCCCTGAACTTCTACAACGCGGAAACACTGATCGCGCACGTGCGCGCGGCCTATGCGCTCAACGAATCAATCATTCTCCAAACCACCGAGGCCACCATCAACTATCTTGGTATCAAAATGATTCGAGGCATGGCGACTGCGGCAGCCGATCAACTTGAACAGCCGGTTGCGCTACACCTGGACCATGGCAGCAGTTACGACCTGGCAGCGCGGTGCATTGAGCACGGTTACACCTCCGTAATGATCGACGGCTCGAAGCTGTCCTTCGCCGATAACTGCGCGCTGTCCCGCCGGGTAGTTGACCTGGCGCATTCCGCCGGCGTGTCGGTTGAAGGTGAACTCGGCCATGTGGGCCAAAACAGTGAGCCTACAGCCGGAGACAAGCAGTTTCTAACCGAACCCAACGATGCTGCACGATTCGTGAGTGAAACCGAGGTGGACGCGCTTGCCGTTGCCGTCGGCACGGCCCACGGTTTTTACAAGGGCGATGTAAAACTCGACTTTGCGCGCTTACAGGAGATCCGCGACGCCGTTCCCAACACGCCGCTGGTACTTCATGGTGGTTCGGGAGTCTCGGCAGAGTTGTTGCGCAAGGCCATCGCCTGCGGCATTCGCAAAGTGAACTTCGGAACCGAATTGAAGAATGGTTTTACTGCCGCCGTAAAAACTTCGCTTTCATCCAGTGACGACATTGATCTGCGACGAACTTTTGCGCCCGCGATTTCAGCGGTCGAAGAAATATCACGAGCCAAAATTCAGGTTTGCTCGAGCGCCGCTTACGAAAGGCAGACGTCTACTTCATGACAAATTTCAATTGGCTGCTGGACGGCAGCATCGTCGGTCTGTACCTGCTGGCGACCATGGCTGCTGGATTGATGGTCCGAAAGTATGTGGGCAACGTCGAAGACTTTTTGGTTGCCGGTCGAGAGATGGACGTCTACCTCGGAATCGCCTCGCTTGCGGCTACCGAGTTTGGCATCGTCACCTGCATGTACACCGCGCAGAATGGCTACGAGAAGGGTTTTGCAGGCGCCACGCCCGGCATTCTCATGGCGCTCGCAATGGCGGTAGTCGGCCTGACTGGATTCGTAATCAAACCGCTGCGCGATTCCGGCGTCATCACGATTCCGGAGTTGCTGGAAAAGCGCTTCGGCGGACGTATTCGTTGGGCTGCCGGCGTGGTAATCGTGCTGGGCGGGCTGCTGAACATGGGCGTCTTTCTGCGAACTGGCGGACAGTTTCTCGTGCTCGTCGCAGGGTTAGACGTGCGCTATCTCGAGATCATGATGACAGTCCTGCTGGTAGGAGTCGCGGTCTACACGATCCTCGGAGGCATGTTGTCGGTCCTCGTCACTGACTTCCTGCAATTCGTAGTGATGAGCGCCGGGTTGATACTGGTCACGATTCTCATACTGATGAATGTCGGCTGGGAAAAACTCGTCACGACGGTTGAGACACAATACGGCGCCGGTGGTTTCAATCCTTTTGTGAATTCAACGATGGGCTGGCAGTACGTCTTGTTCAATCTCATGTTGAATACCGCCGCCGTACTCACCTGGCAGACGATCATTGCTCGTGTGTTAGCGGCGAAGGACACACGCACGGGTCGAAAGGTCTACACGCGGACGAGTTTCTTTTTTGTCTGCCGGTTTTTAATTCCAGGTATTTGGGGTATCGCGGCGCTCGCGACGCTTGGTCCAGTGGCGAACACACTCGAAGCAATGCCCACTTACCTGGCCACTGCCGTTCCCGCAGGACTGATGGGAATTTTGGTCGCCGCGATGTTAGCTGCGGATATGTCGACAGACTCGTCGTACATGCTGACGTGGTGCAGCGTGATCTACAACGACATCCTGGCGCCATTCCGCAAGCAACCATGGTCTCAGCGGAAAGGCCTGTTTTGGAATCGAACCATCATCGCGCTCATCGGAATCTTTCTCTTGCTGTACGGTCTTTGGTATCCGCTCAAGGGCGATCTCTGGACCTATCTCGGCGTCACCGGAACGATCTACCTGGCGAGCATTTCCGTGCTGCTCATCGCTTGTTGTTATTGGCGGCGAGCAAATAGCTGGGGAGCAGCAGCTTCGATCATCGTGAGCGCGGCGATTCCGATCACATATCTCGTGATGGAACAGTTGCCTGGCACTGTCCCGCTCGCGAAATCCATTGGTCCATATTACTCCGGGATCGCCACGTACCTGCTGTCAGGCGCGGCAATGGTTGTGGGGTCGCTGCTCAAACCCGGAAGTCACGCAGAAGGGAGATCAGCTAATGTCTAATCACTGGTTTTGGTGGGCGCTGAGTATGGCCTGCGTGATCTGGTATTCGACCATAACGGTCTACGTGGCGATAAAAGGCGCGAGCGATATCAAGAGCATGCTTGCTCGTCTCGGAAAGGCCAAAGCCGAGGAGTAGTAGTTTCTATGCTCGTCTGCATCAGTGCTAATCCAGCGATCGATCGTCGACTGCATCTCCAAGATATCGCAGTCGGAGAGATTAATCGCGCGTCATGGGTTCAACCTTTTCCCGGTGGGAAAGCGGCCCATGTCGCCACAGTGGCGAAGGCGCTGGGGATCGATGTGATGTGGGTTGGATTTCTTGGCGGCGCTACCGGAGAGCAGTGTGAATCGGGTTTATCTGCGCTCGGAGTTCCGTTGACTGTGATTCGCACAGAAAGTGAAACACGTGCAAACCTCGAATTAGTTTCTGCTGACGGCAAAGTGACTGAGATTCTTGAACCCGGCGGTGCAGTTACGGAAGGTGAAGTTGAGCGATTACTCACGACTTGTCGAGATCTCTTTGCGGAGAGCGAACGAGGAACACAAGTCGCCTTGTCAGGTAGTCTGCCGCCCGGTGCGCCTTCCGATCTGTATACCGAGTTGATCAGGCTGGCCCATCTCTATGGTTGTCGATCGCTGCTTGATACAAGCGGCGAGGCTTTGCGCCAGGGACTCAACGCGGCGCCTGATTTTGTGAAACCAAACCGTAATGAAGCGTCAGAATTCGCGGGCTATAAGATCGACAGCGCCGATAATGCCGCAGAAGCGACTCAGAAATTCTTTGCGGCCGGGGCGAAGAGCGTGGCGATCTCACTCGGCCGCGACGGAATGATCTGGCAACGCACATCTGACGGCGACCTTTTTATTTCACAACCTTCGCCGCTCGAAAACTGCTCACCTGTTGGTTGCGGCGATGCTGCGTTAGCGGGATTTGCAGTGGCGCATGAACGTGGGCTGACTGATGAAGAGACGCTGCGCCTGGCGACTGCATGCGGCTCAGCAAACTGTCTCGCGGATGCACCGGGAAGAGTTGCTCATCGCGACGTGTCGCGATTAGCCCGGCAGATCAGCGTGCGCCGGATCGTTCCTTATAAGTCTTCGCGATCCGCGACCGTGGAGGCGCAATGATCCGCATTGCGATTGCCGGCTGTGGCGAGCATTCGAGGGCCAGTCATGCAGCGCCGCTGGCAAGATACGCAGCTGCACACCCGGGCGAGATTGAGCTCGTAGGCGCGTGCGACCTCGATGTAGACAAAGCAGTCGACTTCTGTCGTTCATTCGGTTTTGTTCGGCCATACAAAGATCTCGACCAAATGTTGAGCGATCAGAAACCCGACGCGTGCGTCTCGGTAATGCCGATGGAAAAGATCGTCGAGATTGGAATCACGCTACTCGAGCGACGCATACCGTGTGTGATTGAAAAGCCGCTGGGAACTTCCCTGACCGAAATCGAGAGGTTGGCACAGGTAGCGCGCGATACAGAAACTCCGCACATGGTTTCGGTTAATCGTCGCTTCATGCCTTATCTCAACCAGGCGCGTTCGTGGATGCGTGAACAGGGACCACTGCGTTATGTGCGCGCATCGCAAGTTCGTCACCAACGAAATGAACCGGATTTTATCTGGTCGACAGCCATTCATGCGCTTGATGCGCTGCGGTTTGTCGCGGGCGAGGTCAAGACGTTTGACGTCACCCTGCCGCCGCAAACAGGCAATCAGGCGTGCTGGTACGTAATCGCACTTCAGTTCGAGAGTGGAACGGTTGGCGAAATTGAGATCCTGCCGACAGCCGGGATGGTCGAAGAGTCTTACGAGTTTTTCGCCGACGGATGTCGAGCGCGCGTCACCGCAGGTTCAGGTCCGCAACGGTCGCTCCAGTGTTGGAAGGATGGCGAACTCGTGATCGACTCGCAGGCCGCCGACGAACAACCTGAAGATCTTCGCAATGGCGCTTACCAGGAAGTGGAGGAATTTATTCGTGCTTTGCAAACGGGCGCCCGACCACAACCGTGCATCGACGACATCCTGCCATCGGCGCGAATTAGTTTCGCGATCGCTGAGTCAGTGCGTGGTTCGCAAACCTAATCATCCATGAGCAAACTAATCTGCGTCGTCGTTTTGCTAATCACACTCGTGCTGTTTCACACGTCAGCACAAGAGCAGAAAGGCGTCGGTGGAAGCACGTTTGCGAAGAACGACATCACCTACTCCACCTCAGTTGTCACTCCTCACGTGCCCTGGGCCACGAAGTTGCCGCAAGGTCCGATTAAAGGCTTCTTCATTCCGTCGATTCAATACGGCCGAGACATGGTTGAGTTGATGCAGCGCATGGCGCTCGAGCCAACGACGGATTCGATCGATAGCAGTTGGGACATCAACTGTTGGGGCATCGGCGATTACTACGGTCATGAATACCGCGGCGATCGCGACGACTTTCGCACTGTCTATGGCTACGTCGAAAAAGACCTGACCGGAAGTGCGCGTTACGAAGTCATGTTGATTCCCGGCATCAACGGATGGTCGCGCATGACTCGCGCGACCCGCGATGCGATTTTGCGTAGAGTCCAGGACGGTGCGGGTCTGGTTCTTTTGCACCCGTTCGTCGGCGACGTGAAAGGTCATCCGTTCAAGGGAGACGAACCAACGGGCGATGAGCGCATTTGGGAGCTCTCGCCCCTGGTTGGAGTTCCGGACGATACGGTAAACGAGCGCGGTTATCCGGAAGTCAATCGCGACGCGGTTACGAAAGGTAAATGGGAGCTAGCCGGCGCTCACTTCATTACTGAGGGGCTTCCACTCGAGCTCCTTCCCGAAGGGACCATCGGCGGGTCATTTTACAGGTACCAGTCGAAAGGCGATGTTTTGATCAAATCGGGAAATCACCCGATCGTCAGTGCGCGCAATTACGGCAAAGGACGCGTCGTCGCGATGGCCTACGTTCCGGAAGGCTTCACTCCGCAAAGCATCGATCCAATCGAAAACAAGATCTACTGGAATTACTGGGAATACCAGTATTCGCTATTAGCGCGTGCTCTTCTGTGGGCCGCCGGAAGAAATGTTCCCGTTCGTATCGAATCACTCACCGCCGGTGACACCGGTCTGCAACTCGCGCTAAATGCTTCGAGCCAACAAACGGTACGAGTCGAGGTGAATGGGCGAAATGAGTTTGGCCAGTCGCTTGGTGCGACCAACGTCGAGAAGACCCTCAATGCCGGATCAAACTCAATCGCGATTCCGGCAACGAAACTTCAACCTGCGACTGGTTGGCCGGGAGGACGACAGATATTCGACGTCATCATTCGCGATGCAAAAGATAACTCAACTCTGAACTGGGGCACCGCCACGTTCACCACACCGAAGCGGGCGATGATGACCAGCACCAAAACCGCGGTCGATGTGTACGAGCGCGGCGAGACGTTGAGTGCGGTGCTGCGCGCGTCCGGCAATCTGAACGGCTTGCAAATGCGAATGCAGGTGTCGGACGACCTGGGCCGGCTACTCGGCAGCATTTCCGCTCCGGCTCGTGGCGAACGAACGTTTACTTTTAAGCTGGCGGATTTCGTCGGGAAATCTGCCCTGGTTATTGGCGAACTGGTTGATGCTCGTGGCGCCGTCGTCGATCAACTTCGCGCCAAGCCCGCGATGGTGGTCCAGGAGAAACGCCGTGAGAAGGAGTACACCGCGCTCGTTTCATTTGGCGGTACAAAACACTATTTGCAAGACGCGCAGATGAAGATGGTCCGTGCTGCGGCCGCTGATACTGGATTCACGTGGTCCAACGACGTCGACAACTCTCTGAATATTCCGCGCGGCACGTTTGGCGTGTACTGGTACGACCGTGGGCCAACTACACCGGAAGACATGGAGCGCGCGATTGCCGATTACCAGAAAACGGGCGATTTCGAAGCACTCGGCTATCTGACTAAAAAAGAACTGTATAAACGCACTGGGGATAAGAAGTTTCTGCAGCGGACTCCGTCATTCAACGATCCGGCCGTGTTGAAGAATCTCGCTGATATCGTTCGCGCTTCAGCTCGTAACAAGTCACGTTACAACATGGATTATTACTTTGTCGGTGACGAGGGTTCGCTGACTTCGTACGGCGACGCCGTCGACTTCGATTGGAGTCCGCATACTCTCGCTGAATTTCGTGTCTGGTTAAAGCAGCAGTACGGCAGTCTCAACGCACTCAACCAGGAGTGGCGCACCAGTTTTACGGATTGGAATTCGGTCGTGCCGTCGACAACAGAAGAAGCGCGGAAGAGCAGGAACTTTGCTCCGTGGGCCGATCATCGCACGTTCATGGAGATGACGTTTGCGAGAGCTTACCAAACCGCTCGCGATGCAGCGATCGAAGGCGATCCTGATGCGCACATTGCAGTGTCAGGCACACAGGCTACCAACGCTTACAACGGCGCCGACTGGTCGCGTCTCGATCGAGTCATCGACGATTTTCTTTCGTACGACGGCGGTAATCAGTGGGACATGCATCGCTCTTTCGCCAAGCCGAACGCGATGATTGGCTTCTGGACGGGATATGGATCGCACGGACTCGCCGTGCAGAATGCGATCTGGACCGCGGCAATTCATAACGTGCTCCATCCGAATATCTTTTGGATGTACTCGTTTCTGAATCCGGATTTGACTCACTCGGCGTCAGCGCGTGACATGGGTAAGGCATTTAGCTCATTGAGATCCGAAGCCGTCGGGAAGTTATTGATGGAGGCGACGCGGCAGTCGGACGGAATCGCGCTTTACTACTCAATGCCTTCGATCCATGCGGCAAGCATCCTCGGTTACCACCAACGGAGCAGCGATGACGACGATGAAGTCGCCGAGCGAGTGCGTTTGAGCTTTGCAGCGAATCGTGACGGATGGGTCAAGACGATCAAGGACCTCGGTCTGCAGTTTGATTTCGTTTCATCCGAAGACGTCGCGACGAATGGGATCGCAAACGACAAATACAAGGTCGTGATACTGCCACTCGCGTTTGCCTTGTCGAATGAAGAGATTCAGCGCCTTCAGGAATTTGTCGCGCGTGGCGGCGTCGTGATTGCGGACGCTGCGCCGGGCTGGTTCGACGAGCACTGCGCGTGGCAAACGAACGATAAGTTGAATAAGTTGTTCGGCATTAACCCCGCTGCTTCAGACAAGCGCGAGTTAAAGCTTATGGAAGGTCAGGTCAGTCTCTCGCCGCAAGCCGGCGCGTGGAACTTGCCGCAGACACTTTCAGGGATTCGCATGGCCGAGCCTGACATAAGGGTCTCCAGCGGAAGTGGGCTTTTCAAGATTGCAAACAGTGATGCAGCCATCGTGAATCATACCGGAACGGGTTGGACCATCTACCTCAATACGGTCTGGGATCAGTACCCGAAACAACGTGCGGCCAGGTTTGGCGGCGCAGCATACCGTGAGCTGGTGAAAGCGATCTTTTACAAAGCTGGCATACGGCCGTCAGTTGCGGTGACGTCGCCGGATGGTCAACCGATCTCGCAGGCACAAATTGCGCGCTACAAGTTTAGCAACGCTGAGATCGTGGCGATCGTGAAAGAGAACGTGGCGATTGCCGGCGTCGTTGGTCAGGATGGAGTGAGAACGTACAACGACGCAAACCTGGGCGAGGTGGCGACGCAGCAGTTAACGATCAAACTGCCGCGCAAATCCTACGTTACAGATGTGCGGACTGGTAAGAAGCTCGGCTTTACCGATGTTGTGCATACCTCGATCGTGATCGGCGATGCACTTGTTTTGGCTTTGTCCCCCGAACCAAATGAACTGAAGCTCGAGGGCGCCGCCACTGCACGTCCCGGCGAGCATGTGGCCATCGATTTAATCTCAACAACGGCGGCCACGGCTCTCGTGCGTTGTCACGTCTACGCTCCTGATGGCTCTCGTTTGCCGGTCTACTCGAAGAACCTGCTGGTCCAGCAGGGGCGCGGCTCGTTCACTGTGCCGTTTGCATTGAATGATGCAGAAGGCAGATACGTCATTCGCGCCACGGACGTAGTAACTGGTGCAATGGTCGAGAAGTCGGTAGAACTCAGGTAGGTGCATGAACTCAGAGACTCTTCGCGCTGTTGTCGATTGTTTGATTCCTCCCGACGATTTTCCCGGTGCTTACGATGCGGGCGTCTGCGATTACCTCGAACGACTGTTGCAAACCGATCTTGCTGGTGACGCCGAGTTCTTTCGTGCAGGACTCGATGCCATAGAAGCCGAAGCGCTGGTGCGTTTCGATAAGGCATTCGCCGAGCTGAGTGTGGGCCAGCAGAATTCGACGCTTGCAGCCATCGAGTCAGGGGACGTGAAGACTTCCTGGCCCATTCCGCCGTCACGCTTCTTTGAAATGCTGGTGAGCACGACTGCCGAAGGTTACTACAGCGACCCGCAACAAGGTGGAAATCGCGGCGCCATTTCGTGGGCGATGACTGGTTTTGAAGATCTCTCGAATTCATGAACAAATACGACGCAATCATCATCGGAACCGGCGCCGCAGGTGGAATCGTCGCGTGTGTCCTGGCTGAAGCCGGTAAACACGTCCTGCTACTCGAACGAGGTCCGTTTTTGAGTTTTGCCGACGTCGGTCGCGATCATCTCCGCAATCAACGGCTCGCGATCTATGGTCATAACGCTGGCCCGGAGTTGGCCGGCAATCCGCGCGTCTTTGTCGATCCATTCGGACATTCGCGAATAGTCAAGCCTTACGAACCCGATTATCACAACAATGCGGCATGCGTCGGCGGCGGCACACGCGTTTACGGCGCGCAGGCGTGGCGATTTCATCCGGATGACTTTCGTATGGCGAGTAAGTATGGTGTTCCGGACGGAAGTTCACTCGCCGACTGGCCCATCTCTTACGAAATGTTGGAGCCGTTCTATGAACGTGCTGAATGGGAGTTGGGAGCAGCGGGTGACGGCGAGTCGATCCAACATCAAATCCCACGCAAACGAAACTATCCTTTGCGTCCGGTCGGCCCAAGCCCACAGACCGTAGCGCTACAGAATGCCGCGCGACAACTTGGTTGGGCAACCACGCCCGTTCCGCTATTGATTAACACCGAACCTTTCGGCGGACGAGCAGCGTGTATCGGCTGCAAGTACTGCGTTGGCTTCGCCTGCCCAACGGACGCGAAAAGCGGCACGCAGAACACGGTGATCCCACGCGCGCTCGCGACCGGCAACTGCGAGCTCAAGACTGCCACCATCGCACAGGCCGTTGAAACGGATGAACGAGGTAACGTCACAGGCGTGTCTTACCTGGAAAACACTTCAGGTGAAACGCGACGGCAAACGGCGCGCGCCAAAACCGTGATTGTTTCCGCGGGTGCGATAGAGTCGGCGCGCCTCGTGTTGAATTCTCATTCTCCGCTGCACGCGGCCGGACTAGGGAACGAATACGATCAAGTCGGGCGCAACTTGCAAGGCCATCTGTATCCGCGCGCCTACGGAATATCTCCGACGAAAGTCTTCGACGGCGTTGGACCAGGCGTGACGATCGCGACCACACAGTTCAATCACGACAATCCCGGCATTGTCGGAGGCGGCATGCTTGCAGATGATTTCATCAAGCCGCCGATAGATTTCTGGTACGACTCGTTGCCGCCCGACTTGCCGCGCTGGGGCATCCACAACAAACGATTCATGCGCGAGAACTACACCCGCGTCATGCACGTGCGTGGACCAGTGCAGGATATTTCGAATCCTGAAGGACGTGTGACTGTTGACGCGACCGTTCGCGACAAGTGGGGAATTCCAGTGGCTCGTCTTAGTGGCACGACACATCCCACTACGGTCGAAGCCGCTGAGTTCATGAGAGAGCGCGGCGAGGAGTGGTTGCGTGCCAGTGGTTGTGAGAAGGTTTGGAGTACACAACCCGGTTTGATATTGAGCGGGCGTCAGCATCAAGCCGGCACGTGCCGGATGGGCAATGATCCGCAGAGTTCAGTTACTGATCAGTGGGGGCGCGTTCACAATCACGACAATTTGTTCGTCGTGGATGGATCGCTTCACGTAACTAACGGTGGATTTAATCCGGTGCTGACAATTATGGCTCTCGCCTTCCGTTCGGCTGAATTTATTGCGCGGGTGATTTGAGAACAATGGAGAAACTGAACATCGCGATGATCGGCTACGGTTTCATGGGACGCGCGCATAGCAATGCGTGGCGACAAGTGCGTAGCTTCTTTGATGTACCTTACGAACCGGAATTGAAAGTGATCTGCGGTCGAAACGAAATCGAAGTCAAACGAGTCGCCGATCATTTTGGTTGGCAGGAACACGCGACTGACTGGCAGGACATCGTCAGCCGAAACGACGTCGACATTGTAGATATCTGTTCACCTGGTCACACGCATGCTCAGATTGCTTTAGCTGCCGCCAAAGCAGGGAAAATCATTTTTTGTGAAAAGCCGCTGGCGAATTCACTCGCGGAAGCAGAGGAGATGCTCAAAGCTGCACAGGACCACGGCTGCGTTCACATGATCTGCCACAATTACCGCCGCGCGCCGGCCGTTTCGCTTGCGCGACAATTGATCGACGCGGGCGAACTCGGAAACATCTATCACTATCGCGGAACTTATTTGCAGGACTGGTTGCGCAACCCTGACTCTCCCACGCGCTGGAGATTGAACAAGGCCGAGGCGGGCTCCGGGGCACTCGGTGATCTCTTCTCTCACTCGGTCGATCTCGCACGTTATCTCGTCGGCGAGATTGCTGAGTTGTCCGCGATGTTGAAGACCTTCGTCGACAAACGTCCGGTTCGCGACAGCAACGAAATGGCGAACGTCGACGTTGACGATGCCGCGTTAGCACTCGTCAAGTTCGAGAACGGCGCGATTGGATCGATCGAGGCGACTCGTTATGCGTCCGGCCGCAAAAATTACAATCGCTTCGAGATCAACGGCAGCAAGGGCAGCGTTGCCTTCAACCTGGAACGTATGAATGAGCTGGAGTTTTATTCAGATGAAGGACCAAACAGCGGTTTCAAAACGATCCAGGCAACAGACCCGGCACATCCGTACGTGAAAGGCTGGTGGCCTCCCGGTCACATCATTGGTTACGAACACACTTTCACTCACACCGTCCTGGAGTTGTTACAAGCAATCGCGGAGAAGAGACTGCCGTCGCCGAATTTCGAAGATGGTGTGAAGAATCAACGGGTACTGGATGCGGTGGAAAGATCGGCAATCAGTCGCGAGTGGCAAACGGTTTAATAAGATGGAAATCAAGATTTTCGAGACGAAGATAGAACTGGGCCAGGCCGCAGCGCGAGACGCAGCGAAGATCATTAAACAAGCGATTGAAGAACGTGGCGCCGCTTATGTGATCGCCGCCACCGGAGCTTCTCAGTTCGAATTCCTCGATTTCCTCGCGCAGGAAGAAATCGACTGGACTAAAGTCGTGTTTTTCCATCTCGATGAGTACGTCGGATTACCGGAGTCGCATCCCGCGAGCTTTCGACGTTACCTGAAAGAACGGGTGGTCAGCCGCATTCATCCCAAAACGTTTCACTTCTTGAATGGCGAGGCGAACGAGGTTTATGGGGAGTGCCGGCGTGTTGGGGACCTAATAGGGCAACAGACAATCGACGTTGCTTTTGTCGGTATCGGTGAAAACGGACATCTCGCATTCAACGATCCGCCGGCAGACTTCGATACTGAAGAACCTTACATCGTCGTCAACCTGGATGATGCGTGTCGCCAACAACAAGTCGGCGAGGGTTGGTTCAAAAGCATTGCCGAAGTTCCGACTCAAGCGATTTCGATGTCGATCAAACAAATACTCAAGAGCCGCAACATTCTGTGCATCGTTCCTGACCAGAGAAAGGCTGAAGCTGTAAGAGCCTCGGTGGAATTCGAGGTATCCAGGACGCATCCCGCCTCAGTTCTCCAGCAACACGAACGCGTCACGCTGTACCTCGATCACCAGTCGTCCTCACTGCTCACGTGATTCGACGACGACTTCTAAATATCTGATTGTCAGTGCGCAGCGCCGAAGGCGCGACAGAGGGTAGCCCGGGGCAAGCGCTGAGCGGAGCGAAGCGCGTCGCCCCTGGATCAATAAGATAATAACGCCGCCGCTCTGAAAGAGCGGAAGAGGTCTTATCTTTCGCACTTTCAGTGCTCCATTCAATTTTTACGGCTAACCAGGGGCGGCGCGCTTCGCTCCGCTCAGCG
>DASSEB010000375.1:0-6920 GCA_035696765.1 Pyrinomonadaceae bacterium
AAGCGTAAGGTTAAATGGGGGAAGGCCGCAGATTCTATGCCTTGCCTGAAATCGTGTCAACAAATTCGCGAGACATCACTTAATACGACGTTTTCGCTTTTTTGCACGAAGGAAAAGGAAACTTCAGCTCCACTCCGTAAAAATTCGTTGTCGCTCGAATTTCGACGGGCGGGGTTTTGATCTCCGGAACGCCGCCGCCCGCTTGTTTGACGAGACGGTCCAGCTTCGGGCAGTTTTCAAATTCGCCGACATAAGAGTACATGCCACCGAACAACAATCCACTTGCCCCCTGCACAATCTTGATCGAAAACCGGCCCTTTAGATCGGTGGTGGCGCTTGCGTCATTTCTGTCGTCTTTATCCTCGTCCTTTTCCGCCGGCTGTTTTCTCGCGGACTTGAAAGACACTGACTCGTCAGCAACGGGTTTTCCGTCAGCGTAGAGCAAGACACCTTCAACGGTGATCGTCTTCAACTCAATGTGAGGATAGATTTCCAGGTTCTCGATAGTGTCACCAAGGCCGATGTTGAAAACGGTCGCCTCTTCGCGCTTGGCCGCGTTCGGATAGTAGAACGTCCCAAACGGCTCGGTGCTCGTCATCTTTCCATCGTCATTCACTACGATGACATAGCCGCCCGGTGGAATCTCATCGATTTGGAAAGCGCCGTCGGTCTCGGTACAGTCCGCCAGGTATGCTCCCTTCGTACCGTCGGCCGGAACCAGGTCCAGACAGACGCCGTTCATGGGCTGGCCCAGCGGATCATAGATGTGACCGCGCACGACGTTATCTATCTCGAACATAATGTCGAGTCCAGCATGCTTATTGGCTTCGAGGATGATTGGGATCTTCTGGACGGATCCCTCCTTCGCATTTCGATCCACACTTCGTGAATAGCCTAACCAAAATTCCCCGACCTTCCATCCTTTGGGAATTTCCGGCTCGACGAAGTAACGTCCGGCAGGTAAGTCATAAATCTCATAGACGCCATTATCATCCGTTTTAAGCTCTGCAGTGCGCTTGGCTCCGATGATGCGAATCTTTCGACCGGCAAGACTCTCGTCTGGTCCATGGAGAAATCCTACAGTCCCCGAAATGCGGGTCTTGTTACGAACTTTGTTTAGATTATTCAGGTAGAGAAGGTCGTCACCTGCCTGGTCGACGGAATTGGATCTGCCGCACACCACCGCGATCCAGCGAGTGGAACCCTTTTGCCTCGTAAGATAAAAAAGAAACTTGTTTCCAACGGACTTTTCGTCGAAGGTCCAAATGCAGTCACCCCCACCTCCCTGACTGAAGATCATTTCATCGCCGACCTTCAATGTTCCTTTGAACACCTGCTCAACACGCATTGAAGTCGATTTGACGCCGTCGACGTAATTCCTCCCATTGGACATTTGGCCTGGCGGAGCGGTCTTTTCTGGCCCAGGCTTTTCAACCGAAACTGCACTGGCGATAACCACGACATCTGACGAGTTGAAAGCGTCCAGGACCGTCAGCGAAGGGCCGCAGGAGCACGCTTCTGTGGTTCGCGAACTTAGCAGGAAGATCAACAAGAAGAGGAGCAGAAACGAGTATTGTTTGAAACGTCGGGAGAGCATTGAGCTTTCTCCTTCCTACAGGGTTGCAGCATTAGACACCAAATGCCGCGTTCCGGTTTCCTGCTTCGATGAAGGGAAATAAGATGTTCTGCAAGCCCCTGAAATGTATCAGCTATTTCGGTGTCGCTGAGTCTTGAGTATGCGTTGTAAGAGATCGTCCCACTGCGTTGCTATTCGATCCCAGTCGTAGGCAGTTTGACGAGCGTTCTTATAAGCCTTTTGAGCTTGTTCTTCTCTAAAGAGGCGATCGGAATAAAGCCTTTCCAGCACGAGAGCAATATCGTCAGGATTAACAAACTTTCGCAGCATGCCAAGACCGACATGCTCTCCCTCGCTGCGGATTGGTAACGTCGTTTCTACATCCATCCAAAGCTCTTCGCAGGCAGTATGTTCAGGCACAATCTGCGGAGCACCGGTGGCTGCATGTTCGAAACTTATCAATCCCCAGCCCTCGCCGCTCGCGGTGTTAATGCCAACATCCGCGGCGTTGTAAAGCAGATTCAAATACTCATCATCGACCGCTGGATGGTCCTCCACCCAACCGTCGGTTGAGAGTAGGCGGTCGGCGATGCCGGCGCGGCGGACCATTTCTCTGATGTCCAGACCATCGACAGTGGCGCCAGTATGCAAATAGAGTTTGACGTCCGGCGGTTTGTTTCTGGCAAAGCGAGCGAATCCCTCGATCGTCAGGTCAAGTCGTTTTCGCGCATCGTTTTTTGCGGCATTAAGTACAACGAAACCTGCTTCCGCTCCGGTATCGCCGAATAACCGGCGCTTCGCCTGCGCTCGATCCAGAAGATCGTTTGGTTGCATCGGGAAAAACACATCGCAGTCAACGCCGTGCGGTATGACTTCAATATCTGTGACACCGTCGATCCTTTTAAGTTGATTCTTGCCGAATTCAGTGTACGCAACTATCTGATCGAAGGCGCCGATCAACGAGTAAAGCTCGGGTCTTGTAAGAATGCCGTCAACAGGACAGTAGGCGATCAACGACGGTCGATTCACCATCGATCGCAGCCGCTGCGCATGAACACAACAGAACCAGAGGTCACTTAGAATAAAAACGATGTCCGGCTCGATCTGCCGGATCAATTCACCAAGCCGATCCAGACCGTTCGGATCGAAACGATCAGCATTACCGTAGATGGGCCACTGGCCCGGTACCTGCTCGGTTTGGTGATTGGTTGCAAAGTGGTGAAACTCGTATTTCGGAACGAGTCGCCGAATTAAGGAATCCAACACCCGTGCAAAACCACTGGCGACAGCGCCATGGCCCACAGCCAACACTCGCGGCCGGCGAGAAGTGCGCGAGTTTTGCTCGACACAATTATCCATGATTGATCCCAGGTCGCCGATGGAAATGCCATCGCCGCGCAAAGGGAGTCAGGTTTTGCAGCGGCGATGGCAGTTGTTGATGCCCCGTGGATCAGCTCTTGCGAGCTGGACCCAACTGAACGACGAATTCTTCCTCAGGTGATTCCTTAGTCTGGTAGAGGTCTACCATCAGGCTGGCCATTGCGGCAGGTTTGTCGAGCCAACCATCTCTATCATGCCACTGGGGAGTGGTCGTATCGCAGCTCCCGGCCCGCTGAAAATTCTCATACCACTTGTCTCTCCCGCTTTGAGGAATTCCTACGAAGACATAGTTAGTGTGGCACAGCGCGCAAGAGCGGCTTAAGTTTGTGTTCGAAACTTTTGTGTCGATCCATTGCCCCAGTTGGAAGCCGGCGCCACAACTCTCCAAAAAGGCGGTGAAATTCTTTGTCGGAGCATTCTGGGCGAAATTCGAGAAAGCAACAAAGGCAATGATGTAGTTTCGATTGTTGAAGGGTGCGATATCAGTCAGCATGCTGTCGTAGAGCTGCTCATACTTCGCCCAGATATCGTAGGTGGCGTATGAACGAACAAATTCCGTCTTCAGACTCGTCCGGTTAATCGCCGCGAGTTGATAACCAAGCGTGCCTGCGTCACCTGTCGCCGGCGGAATGACGGGTGCTCCATTGAACGCGATCAGACAGCTTCCCGTCTTCGATTCTACGAACAGTTTATGAAGCACATACGCATTGATTGCCTGCTGGACTGCTGCTGCCTTGTCTGCGGAAAAGATTTCGGAGATAGGCTTGAGGTCAAAGTCAATCACCGCCGGCATCTGCTCGGCGCTCTTTAACCAGTTGCTGTACGCGACTTCGTGATTTGCTCCGTAGCCCGGCATGAGGATGTTAAGCATTTCGTTTGAGCCGCCGATTGCGTCTACTTTGACTTCGCGTTGTGTTGCCCAACTCTCTCCGACCTGGTTCCAGGTCGCTTTCGCTTCGACGGAAGACGAGAATATGGCCTTGTATTCCAGTTTCAGTTTTGCCTCTGCGTCTACGGATGAGTATTTGTAATCCTTTTTTACCATCGAGGAGTAAAACAACCTCGAACCGACAACGACGCGCGGCATATAGTAAATGCCGTATTTGTCGAAGAAGCGAAAGAACAGTATGCGATTAGTGTCGGTGAACTGGTCCGGCATGTTCTTATAGTCAGCATCATTCTTTACCCACTCCGCCAGTGCGCTCTCAGATCGATCTTTCAGGTCCAATGCGTACTGCTGGCTGTAGCTCTCAACGATGCCGAACTGGTAACTCACGTCTGACTTGTTAGTCATCGCATACGACGCCTCAAACTGGCCGCTGAAAAATCCATACTTGGCGCTCACCTTAAGATTTGAGGAAAAGTGCTCTTCGATTTTTCTGCGGGTGTCCACGTAGGTTGAGTTGCCGTAGTTGTGCCTTCTGGCGTCGACGTTAACATTTTGGGGGACGAGGTAATTGTTGTAGGTCTGTTTGCCATCATAGACCATATTGAACAACGGCAATTTTTTGGAACTGTCGCTATATTTTCCGAACACGTCAAAGCCATAACCGAGGCTTCCTCCGCCGGGGATGTACTCTGTAGCCATGTCGTTAATCCTTTCTGAGGGAAAGTGTCGAGTTGATTTACAAGGGAGCAGCCGCCCGATAGAGCGGTCGCTCCACGTTGGAGAGAAAGTGCGAGAGGAGTAGTCATTAACTACCCGGGATCGCACCAGCTTGGTTGTTATTGCTCGGCGACCGCTTGATTCAAATCAGATACTGAGTGCTCGAAGGTCGGTAGCGAGAGAACTGCCTGAAGATAGTGAGTCGAGCGGTCCTTATCAGCGCGCTGCACGATAAAGCAGGTAATCACGAAAGTCAACATGATCACTGGCTGTTTGCCGGACCTATCGGAAGAAATGGGCCATGCGGGCGGACTGCCCTTACAAATCACCCATTCTCGAGAGCGCGGAGGGCGAGACCCTTAGCTACAGTCGTTAACTCTTCACCGCCTTTTAGCTTGTGACTTCCAAATGTTTTGGCAAAGAAGCGGCGCACGTACGGTACGAAAGAAGATCCTCCGGTGAGGAATACGCTACCGATATCACTCGGGTTAACGTTGTGTTGATTGATAAGAGTCTTAACGCAGGTTGCTATGGTTTGCATGTCCTCTTGAATCCACGATTCGAATCGCCAGCGTTCGAGAGTATCCTCGATGTTCACAGATGACTGCGCAAATACGAAGCCGGCGTTTTCGTTTTTTGTTAATTCAACTTTTGTACTCTCAACAGCGCGATAAAGAGCGTAGCCCAAGTTCTCAGATATGAGCTGAATCAACGCCGCTACTTTGTCACGCTCAGTAGCTTGATTTTTGACTTGCCGCAGTACGGCCATCGTCTTTGGATCCTTAAGAAGAAACGTGCGATGCCAACTTGCTAGTTGTGAATAGAGCCATACAGGTACAGGAAGCTCCTTGCCCAGGGAAATGTAATGAGAGCCAAGACCAAGTTTCGGCGCCACGAGGTTCATCATGATCCGGCTGTCAAATGTGTCGCCCGCAATAGCTACGCCCGAAGTACCCACGACGGGATTTCTGCCAGTCCGCTTTCTACCAGGACCAAGATGGGCCAACGTGAAGTCGCTTGTTCCACCTCCAAAGTCGCCTATCAAAACTAACTCGTCGTGGTCCAGTTGGGTTTCGTATTGATATGCGGCGGCGACTGGTTCTAACTCGAATGTAACTTCGGAAAAGCCGGCGAGTTCAGCCGCTGCTCTGAGCCGGTTGAGCGCCAAAGTTTCGTCCGCTTCGGTTTCCGCTCCGGCAAAGCGAACGGGCCGGCCCATCACGACGCTCGTAGCTGGCACACCGAATTGCTCAATAGCGGCGGTCCGTAAATGCCTCAAGATGATGGCGATCAAATCTTCGAGAGTGTAGTAGCGCCCGTTGATTTGTGTGGATGTGAACAGTGGACTCCCCAGATAGGATTTAATGGAGAGAATGAGCCGTCCCTTGGTGTCGGCTTCAAGATACGAGCTGATAGCTTCAGGGCCGGCTTTCGTTTCCGCCTTCACGGTTGAAGAACGGTCCTTAACTGGGAAATACAGAATCGATCGGAAACTGGTAGTGGTATCGCTGCCATCGGCGAAGCAGGCAAGTGTCGCCTCTTTACCTGCGTCGGCTACAGCAATAGCGCTGTTAGTCGTGCCAAAATCTAATCCGATAACTGGCTGCATCTCGTCGGCTGGAGTGAATTGTTAACTGGCAACGTTCCGTGGCTCGTCACAATCTCTTCGCACCTCGTAGCACAGTTCAACGACGCCGTTCTTGTACGCTTTGACGTCCGCCAAATGGAGGGTCACATCTCTGTCGAGTTTGTCGAAGAATGGGATTCCATCGCCAATCAAAGTCGGCACAATCGAATAACGAACTTCGTCCGCGAGGCCAAGACGAAGGCATTCGCCGGAGACCACACCGCCCCCAACAAACCAGATCGTTTGAAACGTGCGTCGCAGGCGCTTATTCACGAACTGCGCAAGATCGCCTGAGTAGAATTCAACGGTATCTCTGGTTTTCGGGAGATCGCGGCTAGTGAGGACGAAAGTAGGTTTGTCGCCGTAGGACCACCCAAGGCCTTTGGCTTCGAAATTCAATGCGGTCTCATAGGTGCGTGACCCCATGACGTAGCACTCGATCGTTTTGAGGAAGGCCTCGACGAATCCCGGGTCCATCGTCTCGCCATCCGCGAATTCGTCCGAGGTTTCGAGCCAATCGACGCGTCCATCCTTGCGAGCGATGAAGCCATCCAGACTCACCGCCATGTGAATCGTTACGCGAGAATCAGCGATTGCCATGTCATCTCGTCATCGTACCAACGTTTGCAAACTGATCGGTGTCGGCACCCCTGAGTCCACCAACTTTATCGTAATTACAACATTCCCCGGAAAGAACTATTTCGGCGTCAGCGGGGCATAACTATCGGGAT
>DASSEB010000376.1:0-6165 GCA_035696765.1 Pyrinomonadaceae bacterium
CCTTCCCCCATTTAACCTTACGCTTGACTGCGCGAAGTCCAGCGTTATTAACACGCACTCCTCCCGACCTCACGCCTGGTGCAATCGTCCCAGAACTATCACCGCTCCATGCTCGCCTGTCGTGTGGGCCAGCATGCAATGCATTCACTCCATACCGAAGGGAAGTTTATGCGACGAATTCCATCATCCCTACTCGCGGCGATCGCAATACTCACGACCGGCGTTTTGTTTGTAACACTCGGCAACCTGCGGAGCGGTCCAACAGGTGACTCACCAACGGAAGTCGAGCTCATCACGTTGCGACCTGCCGGATTTGAGCCATCCGAAATCGTGAGACCTAAAGGTGCGTTTGTCCTTTTTATCGATGATCGCAGCGGGCGAGAAAACTCGTCATTAGTGCTTCAACGCGTTAACAGCGAACGACTGCGAGCCATCAGCTTGTACAGAAAGAAATCGGAGTGGAACGATGTCGTTGACCTCTCTCCGGGTAATTATGTTTTGCAGGACGCAAGCAATTCTGACTTGCGCTGTCAGATAACGATATTGCCGTAGTGTCATCAGCGTTCGAGCTTCGACAACTCACGCTCACTCGCCCGGAGATGGTTATGCAAAACCACAAAATCAAGGTTGCACGTCACGTTCTCACACCCTTCCTGTTTACTTTCATGCTGAGTGTCGCCGCTTTGGGGCAAACGAGGAGCGCTACTGACGGCAGCACCCCGCTCGGATTGCAGCCGGGCTCGCCGGCGGGCTCATACGCGCTCAGTGGTTTTGATAACGTAAATCTTTATAACGGAAATTTGAGTTTTCAACTCGCGCTGTTGGGTGTTTCGGGACGCGGCGGAGCGCAAATGCCTGTGATGCTGCCGATCGCCGGCAAGTGGCGCGTTTCAGACGTGGCCGTTCCGCAGTTTGGCGGCGGGGTTACTCATCGATATTTGCCAATACAAAGTTGGTGGGAGAACAACGAACGCAAGTACAGTCCCGGTTCGATGGCGGGAAGGCAGGCCGGACTTGACGAAATCGAATGTGCTGACGGGACGAAAGTTTTCGCTTACTCGATTACGCGCTTAACGTTCACGGCTCCGGATGGAACTGAGTACGAACTCCGCGATCAGCTTACGGGCGGCCAACCCGCAAGTAACGCGTTATGTAATTACTTGAGCCCACAATCGCGCGGAACCGTCTTCGTCACCGTTGACGGTTCAGCAGCCACCTTCGTTTCCGACACGACAATCTACGATCAACCGATTAGCCCCAATCCTGGTGAGATCTACCCGTCCGGATACTTTCTGCTAGCGGATGGTACGCGGTATCGCATCGATAACGGCCTGGTGTCATGGGTGCGAGATCGCAATGGCAACAAGTTAACGTTCAGCTACGATGCCAACAATCGTGTTTCAACGATCACCGACTCCCTCAAACGCCAGGTAACAATCACCTACAACACCGGACCAGGAACCGCGGATCAGATCGTTTACAAAGGCTTCGGCGGCGCCTCGCGAACGATTCTGGTGAATTACACTTCGCTCGCCAGCTCATTGCGCGCTGATTACGCTAGCACTCTCACACCCAAAGCACTCTTTCCCGAGCTAAACGGTTCGACTACGACGCAGCACAATCCGACTGTCGTTTCTTCGGTGACCCTGCCGAACAGTCAGCAGTACCAAATCAAATACAATCAGTATGGCGAGGTGGCCCGTGTGGTACTACCGACAGGCGGCGCGATTGAGTACGACTACGGGCCAGGCGTCAGCGATTATGCGAGTGGCGCATTCGCGGGAGGGTACCTGAGTTCGTGGGTGGTCTACCGGCGTGTGCTCGAACGCCGAATGTATCCGTCCGGCGGAACAGGATCGAGCTACGCAAGTCGCATGACGTATAGCCGGCCCGAATATGACGGTTCTTGCGCAGACTGTGTGATTGTGGACCAGCGAAACAGCTCCGGTACTTTATTGACTCGCAGCAAACATTACTTCTATGGCAGCCCACGCAGCTCGTTTGGAATATCTCCGACTGAGTATGCCGGCTGGAAGCAGGGACGCGAATACCAGACTGAGAACTTCGCGAGCAACGGGACCACCGTGTTGACTCGCGCGGCGAACACCTGGCAGCAAAGGGCGGCGGTGAGTTGGTGGACCGGCACTGCCGACCTCTCGCCGGCAAACGATCCACGTTTGACCGAGACGAGGAATACTCTGGTTGATACAAATCAAGTCTCGAAACAAACATTCAGTTACGACGACACGGTTCCTTTTAACAATCGTGCGGACGTTTACGAGTACGACTTCGGCACTGGAGCGGCCGGCTCTCTAGTCCGGCGCACGCATACCGACTATCTGAAAACCAATTCAGTCAACAGCACTGATTACACAACGACGAGCATTCACATTCGGCGCCTGCCCACCCAGGTACAGGTGTTCGATGCTGCTGGGGTCGAGAAGGCACGCACCACTTTTGAGTACGACAATTATGCGAGTGATAGCAATCATGCGCCGCTGGAACCGAGGGCCAACATCTCCGGTCTCGATTCGGGCTTTACTACCTCATACGTGACTCGTGGAAATTTAACTCGCTCCACGAGGTGGCTTCTGGCAACCAGCACGCAACTTCACTCCTATAACCTGTTTGACGTTGCGGGAAACGTTCTGAAAACGATCGACGCGCGAGGCTATGCCACAGTTTTTGAGTTCGCCGATCGCTTCGGCGCACCTGATAGCGAAGCGCAAAGCAACACTGCTCCGGCGGCGCTGGGCGGCCAAACAAGTTATGCTTTCGCCACGAAGATAACCAACGCGGCCAATCACGTCGTTTACGCGCAATTCGACTACTACCTCGGTAGACCGGTGAACGGAGAAGACGCAAACGGAATCGTGGCGAGTGGTTCTTACAATGACAGCCTCGATCGGCCCACCCAAATAAAACGAGCTGTCAGCACGGCCGCGGAGAATCAAACCAACTTCGCGTACGACGACACAAACCGCATCGTTACGACCAGGAGCGATCGCGACACCAATGCAGACGACGGCTTGATGAGCAAGGTCGTTTATGACGGATTCGGCCGTGTTACCGAGACGCAGCAATATGAGGGTGGTTCGAATTACATTGCCACGCAGCAGCAATACGACGCGCTCGGCAGGGTGTATCTGACGTCCAATCCATTCCGTCCGTATTTATTGGAGACGGCTGTTTGGACTACCACCGGCTTTGACGCCCTCGGTCGAGTTACGTCGGTGACAACTCCCGATAGTGCAGTGGCGACCACGGCATACAGCGGCAATGCGGTGACAGTGACCGATCCAGCCGGCAAGCTGCGCCGCAGCATCACCGATGGACTCGGTCGTTTGACGCGCGTCGACGAACCTGATCTCAACAACAACCTGGATTCAGGTGGCAGTCCGGTTCAGTCTACTTCTTACAGCTACGACGTGCTCGATGACTTAATCGGCGTGAGTCAGGGAGCGCAGACCAGGACGTTTGTCTACGATTCGTTGAAACGTTTGACCTCTGCCACCAATCCCGAAAGCGGTACTGTGACTTACGGCTACGATGCGAACGGCAATCTCACCAGCAAGGTCGATGCGCGATCGATCACGACTACAATCGCGTATGACGCGATCAATCGCGTCACATCCAGGAGCTACAACGACAGTCCACAGACACCCGCTGTTAATTACTTCTACGACGCGCAGACATTGCCCGGCGCCGCGCCGACGTTTTCTCGCGGCTCCTCAACCGGGCGTCTGGTAGCTGTCACTTACGGCAGCGGCAGCAGCGAAGGCACCTATCGCGGCTATGATCCAATGGGCCGAGTGGTCACGCAGTATCAACGCACAGACTCGGTGAACTACCTGGTCGAAGCAAGTTACTATGCTAATAGCTCTTTACATACGCAAACGTATCCGGCCGTTCCGGGCGCGGGTGATCGCCGGACGGTGACGTTTACCAATGACACCGCGGGACGCTTAGGTTCACTGAACAGTAATGGGACGACTTATGCACCGGCGGCGAGCGTCACGAGCATCGGGTACGCGGCTCACAATGCGTTGAATACTGAAAGCTACGGCAATGGTCTCATTCATGCGATTGATTACAACAATCGATTGCAACCAACGCAGATTAAATTGGGTGTTTCCGGCAATCCGACGTCGGTGGTTTCGATGGGCTACAACTACGGCACGACCAACAACAACGGCAACGTGCTCACGCATACCTACAGCGGCGGCGGGCTCAGTTATACACAAAGCTTTGCTTATGACTCATTGAATCGTTTGACTACTTCCAACGAGAATGGTGGTTCGAGCTGGTCGCAAACGAACGGCTATGATCGGTACGGTAATCGCTGGATCGCTCTCGGCGGTGGCAATCAGAGTCTCTATTTCAATACGTCAAACAATCAGATCACCGGCGGAAGCTATGATTCAGCCGGCAACTTGCTCAATGACGGCCTGCATGCGTATACCTACGACGCGGAAAACAAGATAGCGAAAGTCGACAATGTATCGGCTTACATTTACGACGGCGAAGGGCAGCGGGTGCGCAAGCTGGTAGGTGAGAACTTGCGTTTTGTTTATGGCATTGGTGGGCCACTGATTGCGGAGTTCAGCGGCGTGACCGGATCGTTGCAGAAGGAATACATCTATGGCGCCAGTGGTCTTCTCGCCACGATTGAACCGGCGGCAGTAAACTCGAATGGGACGCGCTACACGACACCGGACCATCTCGGCTCACCGCGCGTAGTAACGAAGTCGGGAGGAATTGTCATCAGTCGTCACGACTACATGCCATTTGGCGAGGAGCTCGGCGCCGGAGTCGGCGGCCGCACAACCGGCATGGGCTTCCCGGGAAGTTCTGATGGCGTAAGACAGAAGTTCACTGTGTATGAGCGGGATACGGAAAGCGGTTTGGACTTTGCGCACGCCAGATATTACTCGAGCAGTCAGGGACGATTTACGACGGGGGATCCATTACTCGCAAGCGGCAGACCCGCGAGCCCGCAAAGCTGGAACCGCTATTCCTATGTGCTAAACAATCCGGTACGGCTGATAGATCCGAGTGGACTACAGGACGAGGAGTCGCAGACGCAGGATGATCCGAAGCAGAAACCGGTTAAGATTGATGAAGCTACTAAAGATGGAGTAAAGGTGACTGTTACTCAATTAACCGAACCCGTCGCATTCAACAACAAACCCATTGCTGGGGAGAACAGAACTGGCGTAGGGGTGCAATTGGTCCTTACAGTTGAAGAAAACGGCAAGCCTGCCAACGGCGGCACCGGAACAGAGAAGGTAGACGCACTAAAAGGCAAGCCAGTTCAACAGAATCCGACGCAAGTCACATTGGATGCTCAAGGTCGAGCCTCAGACTACGTCACCAACTCAGCGCCAACACCGACAAACCGGCAGGAAGGGCGGGAATTAATAAATCTCGTGACTAGTCCATTTATCACGGAACAGAAAGCAGTTTTCACCATAACGACTTCTACCGGCACCGTAGTCGAGATAACTCAACACAGGACGTTAACGAACCAAACCCCAGAAGGGGGGTTACAGCCGGTCGATCCGGCGCTGGGAACTCCTGGTTACACGTTCAAGATGGATCCAATTGAACTGAAGGTCACGCGTCCAAAAGTCAATTAGCGTTAGAGATGGTCATCGATTTGGAGGATTGTAATGAAAACGACAGTAGCATTAGTCCTTGTTCTTTTAGCGAGCGAGTGTGTCTATGCGCAAACGGCTGCGGATATTCAGACGAAGTATGGCAAATCCGTTGATGTGTACTCAGTTAGCGAACACATCTGGATGACGCCTGAATATTCGTCGGACGGACAAGTCTGTCGCATGCGTCTCTATCCTAAACGCATCAGTGCTAATACGAACTACGGTGCGCACGATCTTCCGTTTAGTGAATTGCGCGATGTGTTGAATGGGTTGGTGCCAGTGGAAACCCGTGGAGCGAAGAAACAATCGTTTGGCACAACAGCTACAGGAGGAGGCGCCGCCTGGACCACTTACGATTATGAGAACGTTACTTTTGATTTTGTCTCCTTTTTCCCAGCGAAAAGTTTTGAGGGTGTTATCTTAAAGAGAGGGGAATACGTCTTTCCTCCGCGTGAGAGCCTACCAACGGAATCTAACCCGAGTAGTAATGACTTTGTTGAAAGAG
>DASSEB010000377.1:0-10743 GCA_035696765.1 Pyrinomonadaceae bacterium
GACTTCCCGCAACCGGTGGGCATCTTCAGGGCGATTGAAAGACCTACCTACGAAGACATGATGGTTGACCAGATTGACGTGGCTATCGCTAAGTCAGGGCCGGGCAGTTTGGAGAAGCTGATTAATAGCGGCGAGACCTGGGTCGTCGAGTAAACATTAGCCACAGATCTTCACGGATGAACACGGATTAGGCCTGGTTCTTCCGGTGCTTCTTCATTCCCACGTTCGCGATCGTCGACGGTGAATTCGTACTCGGATTCGCCGGGTTACTCGCGACGTGCTGCTCGGACGAGTCCCCAAACATCTTGTTGTCTTTCTTACGACGTCCGCGCAATGCGGGAGTCTTCTCCATCTCCTCGCGGTTCTGATCCGGATTGCCTACAAAACCTGTTTGCTGTCCGCGCGGTTTTGCGGGCGTCCCTGCTTTATGCTGATCCTTCCTTGTTCCCATGACGCTTCCCCTTCCTGCTGCTCCTGGCGAGCGACCACTTCAAGACTACCGGTGTTAACAATGTAGTGATGATTACCATGATAACGATTGCGCCAAAAATCGCCGAGCTAATTACCGGCTCGGACACTCCCGCTGCCGATGGCAACATCAATGTCGCGCCGATGCCGGCGAATATCAAACCAACTTCACCACGCGGAATCATCCCGAGACCGACGGCAAGCCGGTTGATGCCTCGCTCGACGACACCCAAAGCGCACACCTGCTTGCCGGCGATCGCTGCCAACGTAAGCGCCAGCGCGAAACCGAGAATCTCGACGCGTGCGAACAGCCGCAAGTCGACTTTCAATCCCATCAGCACAAAAAATATCGGCACCAGCACAGTGCTAACCGGCTGCAACAGATCGTGAAGATCACGCTCTTGTCGCCCGCCTCGCGGCTTGTAGTGCACTTCGTCCAGAATCAATCCGGCCGCAAATGCGCCGACAATGGGCGCCAAACCAACTTTCGCGGCTGCCCACGCCAAAAATAAACAGAACGAGATCGCGAGCGTCAGCAAAACACCTCGAGTTTCGAGGCGCCCTGCGCCACGAAGCAACCGCGGCACGAGAAAGAGTCCAATCACAATTGAACCAATCAAAAACACAATCGACTTCAGCGCGATAACAACAATCTCCAGCAGCGAAAGTGCGCCTCCCGTTCCGGCGGCTTTGATCGCTCCCGCAACCACGGCAAGCACGAGCAACGCCAGCACGTCATCGATTACCGCGGCACCTAGAATTATGCGTGCCTCGCGTGTCGCCAGCTTCCCGAGATCCTTAAAAACACGTGCTGTAATTCCGACACTCGTCGCGCAGAGCGTTGCGCCGATGAAGATGTGAGCAAGTTGAGGCTCGTCTGGTATGAAGTAGGCGGATACTGCCCATCCGAGGAAGAACGGAGCGATGACGCCGAGAACAGCGACCAGCAGCGACGACCAGCCGACTTCGAGCATCTCTTTCAAGTCAGACTCGAGACCGACTTCAAATAACAAAATGATCACGCCCAGTTCAGCGAGGGCGCCTATCGTCGTGCTGGTCTTTAACGGTTCGGCCCAGCTCAACCCAAATATCACGAGGTTGCCGAGTAGAATTCCACCAAAGAGCTCGCCCAGGACACCCGGCTGCCGAAGACGCTCAAAGATTTCTCCGCCGAGTTTCGCGACGACCAGCATTATGGCCACGCCGATGAGAACAGCCGGATCGAGACCATGATGGCCGCTGGAGTCGTCAGTAGCTGCTGAAACAGTCGGAAGGAGAATAAAAAACAGCAGGGCGCCGAGAATAATTAGCCGTCGTTTCATTAGGTTTTCGGGAAAATCGGTCGATTATGCCACATACCGCGCTGCGCTAAGCCGTCTTTCAGAGTTGCGTCGCATAGGCGAGGTCTCTATAATGCGCCGCACCTACGGAGCGCTTCCCGGGCAGGTAGGCGCGCCCAGACCAATCGAACAATTATGGCGACTCCCCTTCGAGCGAACCAAGGTAGACGTGTCACGCCCTACGGCGGTTCCAAACCTGACACTCCGTTGCGCTCCCTGGCCCTCAGCTTGACGCATGTCGCTCGTGCTGCCCTTACCGAGCCTTACATGCTCAGCATCGAGCACGAACGAATTCAGTTGAACCGGCTACCGAAGACCTTCGACGGCTTTCGCATCGTCCAGCTTTCTGACATTCATCACGGTCCATTTTCAAACCGAGAACAGATCGAGCGCGCGGTCGAAACGGCAAACCGGCTGAAGCCCGACATCATTGCCCTTACCGGCGATTACATCTCAAAAGAGCGGCATTATGCAGCGCCCTGCGCCGAAATGCTGGGTCGACTGAAAGCGCGGCATGGCGTCTACGCGGTTTTGGGCAATCACGATCATTGGACCGATGCAGCCCTGATAACCGATCTGTTTCGTGCTGAAGGAATCACAGTCCTGATAAACGAAGGCATGCGCTTCGAAAAGGACGGCGAAGCCTTCTGGCTGGCTGGCGTTGACGATACGATGGTCGGTCTGGAAGACCTGTCACTGGCGCTCGCCGGCGCACGCCGGGACGAAATGAAGCTCCTGCTCGCGCACAATCCAATTGTTCTACGGCGCGCGGCGCGAGCTTCCGTCGATCTGGTTCTGAGCGGACATACCCATGGCGGGCAGGTTGCAATCAGAGGTGAGCGCGGCACTTTGCGAGGCGCGCGGAAACGCTTGTTGAAAGGCCTCGGACGGCTCGGTAATACTCAGATTTACGTCAACCGCGGTTTAGGGACTGTGGTGCTACCCATCAGATACGGCTGCCCTCCTGAAGTTTCGTTGTTGGAACTACGAAGTTAGACAGGACGAACAGACATCCTGTTAGTCTGTTCCCATGCTGGTCATCCTGTAACCAATGTCCTCCCGGATCGTTACTGTTCCTAATCTGCTGACTGTATTCCGGATGGTCTTGATTCCGGTCTTCGTCTCGCTGCTTTTCTACCAACGATTCATACTTGCACTCGGGATATTCGTCCTGGCCGGAGTTACAGACGGATTGGACGGGCTATTGGCGCGCCGTTTCGATCAGAAGTCTCAACTCGGCACCATACTCGATCCGATTGCCGACAAACTCATGCTGGTTACGTCCTTCGTCGTCCTGTCGATGAGGGCCGTTTTCCCGCAGCCTTTGCCGCCGCACCTTCCCGTGCCCTTCTGGGTGACCGTGGCCGTCATCAGCCGGGACGTTTTCATTCTCGTCGGCGCGGCAGCTATCAACATCGTCACCGGGTTCCGCGGCTTTCGTCCGTCGTTGCTGGGAAAAATCAATACCACCGTCCAGATCGCCGCGATTGCCGCAATTATCTTCGCCGCCAGCGTGCCCTACGGCACCGGCTACTACCTGCCCACCATCTACACGATCGTCTTCGCTCTCGCCGTACTCTCCGGCGCCCACTACGTCTTTTTCGTCTCCAAGCTCGTCAACGAAGACCGCCGCTAACGCAGTCGAGACACTAAAATAAAGTTGACAACGACGCACTCAGATATTATATTGGGCGAGCGTTCAAGGCGAATGTCCGAATGTTATAACAAGGAAGGTTTTGGAGACTAAAAGATGAGCAAGATTATTGGAATTGACCTGGGAACAACCAACTCGGTCGTGGCGGTGATGGAAGGTGGCGAGCCCACCGTAATCACTAACTCCGAAGGTGGCCGCACCACGCCCTCGGTCGTGGCTTTCACCAAGGACGGCAGTCGCCTTGTTGGTCAGGTTGCCAAGCGTCAGGCGGTAACCAATCCCGAAAATACTGTCTATTCGATTAAGCGATTTATGGGACGTCGCTATAACGAAGTTACGGAAGAAATCAAACAGGTTCCATACAAGGTTCAGGGCGCGGGCAGCGGCGACGTGCGCATCGCGGCCGGCGGCAAAGAATGGAGCCCGCCCGAAATCTCAGCCATCATCCTGCAAAAGATGAAGCAGTCGGCTGAGGACTATCTCGGTCAGAAAGTCGACAAGGCCGTTATCACGGTGCCTGCCTACTTCAACGACTCGCAACGCCAGGCGACGAAAGACGCCGGCAGAATCGCGGGCCTCGAAGTAATGCGTATCGTGAACGAGCCGACGGCAGCAGCGCTTGCCTACGGTCTCGACAAAAAGAAAGACGAGACGATCGCGGTATTTGACTTCGGCGGCGGCACCTTTGACGTGTCGATCCTCGAAGTTGGCGAAGGCGTAGTCGAAGTGAAGTCGACGAACGGCGATACGCACCTGGGCGGCGACGATATCGACGAGCGACTCATCGAGTGGATCATCGAGGAGTTCAAGAAAGACCAGGGCATCGACCTCTCCAACGACAAAATGGCGTTGCAGCGTTTGAAGGAAGCGGCGGAGAAGGCAAAGATCGAATTGTCGAGCACGATGGAGACTGAAGTAAACCTTCCGTTCGTGACGGCTGATCAGTCCGGTCCGAAACACCTCGCAATGAAACTCACGCGGGCACGGTTCGAGCAACTGGTCGATCCGATCCTGTCGAGACTAAGAGGTCCGGTCGAGCTGGCACTGAAAGATGCGGGCCTCGACGCGAAGAAGATCGACGAAGTAGTGCTGGTCGGCGGCTCCACGCGTATCCCGAAGGTCCAGGAGATCGTGAAGGAAATGTTTGGCCGCGAGCCAAACAAAAGCGTGAACCCTGATGAAGTGGTTGCGATTGGCGCAGCCGTGCAGGCGGGTGTTCTGTCAGGCGAAAAGACTGACATCCTATTGCTCGACGTGACACCCCTCAGCCTCGGCATCGAGACGCTGGGCGGCGTGTTCACGAAGTTGATCGAAAGAAACACGACTATCCCGACGCGGAAGTCGGAGATCTTTTCAACGGCTTCGGACAATCAGACGTCCGTCGAAGTTCATGTGCTCCAGGGCGAACGGCCGATGGCGAGCGACAATCGCACGCTCGGCAAGTTTCACCTCGTCGGTATTCCACCGGCACCGCGTGGCATGCCGCAGGTGGAAGTCACTTTCGACCTCGACGCCAACGGCATCGTGAACGTTTCGGCCAAGGACATGGGAACGGGCCGCGAGCAGAAGATCACGATCACGGCTTCTTCCGGTTTGTCGAAGGACGAAATCGACAAGATGATGAAGGACGCCGAATCACACTCTGCTGACGACGCTCGCAAGCGCGAGGAGATCGAAGCGCGCAATCGTCTCGATGGACTCGTCTATCAGATGGAGAAGACGCTGTCCGACAATCGCGAGAAAGTCGGAGCAGTTGCGGGTGACGTTGAGTCGGCAATTGCTGAGGCGAAGAAAGCATTGGCTGAAGGTGGAGTTGAGAAACTCAACGACGCTTTCAACAAACTGCAAACCGCTTCTCATAAGCTGGCTGAAGCACTTTATCAGCAGGCGCCACCTCCGGGAGCTGGTACGCAATCGGCTGGTGATCAAGCGTCGGCGGCCGGTGCGTCATCCGCGAGCGGTTCGGCTGATGACAACGTCATCGACGCCGAATACGTGGATGTAGACGAGAACAAGTAGCGCATTTCCGATTGCCAAATGCCGATTGAAGAGGCGGAGGAGTAGTATTCGCTCCGCCTTTTCTTCAATCGGAATCGGCAATTGGCACCGGCAACACTTAGATGGCTAACAAGCAGGACTATTACGAAATACTCGGCATCAAGCGCGACGCCAAGCCTGACGAGATCAAGAAGGCTTACCGGCGTTTGGCGCGCAAGTATCACCCTGATGTAAATCCGGGCGATAAAGCAGCCGAGGAACGCTTCAAGCTGATGTCGGAAGCGCACGACGTGCTTTCGGATCCGAAGAAGAGAAGCGTTTACGATCGCTTCGGGCAGTATTCTGAAAACCTTGCCGACGCGGCCGCGCGAGGCGCTGGTCCATCCGGTGGCCGGACCGCGCCAGGTTTTGATTTCACGGGTTTTGATTGGGGCAGCGCGTCATCGGGTTCAGCCGGGGGCGGCAGCAGTTTTCGCGACATCTTCGCCGATCTCTTTGGCGGCGGCGCTACACGTGAGAAGGAACCACCGCGACCGCAGCCGCAAAAAGGCGCGGACATCGAAATGCCGCTCAGCCTCTCGTTTGAAGAGGCCATCAAAGGACTCACGACAAACATCACGGTCAATCGATCGGAACAGTGTTCGCGTTGCAACGGCGCGGGCGACACTGGCGGACCGGTAGTTGTTTGTTCAACTTGCAAGGGAACGGGCCAGGTGCAAAGAGCCGGCGGGCGGCTGAGGTTTGCGCAGGAGTGTTCTGACTGCGGCGGTACGGGAAGACGTCGCGCGCCATGTTCGCTTTGTCACGGGAAGGGCACGATGCCGAAGTCGGAGACGGTGAAGGTCCGAATTCCGGCGGGTGTCGAGACAGGCTCGCGTGTGAGAATTCCCGGCAAGGGCGAAGGCGGGCGCCTCGGTGCGCCGCCGGGCGATCTACACATCATCACGAATGTTGGCCAGCACAAGTACTTCACGCGCAAGGGCGACAACATCTACGTCACTGTTCCGATTACCGTGCCGGAGGCGGCGCTCGGGGCGAAGATCGAAGTGCCGACGGTGGAAGGCAAGACGCAGTTGCGTATTCCGCCGGGAACGCAGTCGGGACAGAAGTTTCGTTTGCGTGAGCGCGGCGCGCCGTCGCTGCGCAATCCGGGTGCGAAAGGGCATCAGTTTGTAGAAGTGCAGGTGACTCTGCCGAAAGTGATTTCGGAAGAGACGAAGGAATTGCTGCGGGAGTATTCGAAGTTGAATGGGACGAACCCGCGAGTGGAGATGGGGCTGGAGTGACGAGGAAGCCGAAGACCTACACGATCAGCGCGGTAGCGGAGCAGTATGGCATTCATCCGCAGACGCTGAGACTCTACGAGCGTGAGGGGTTGTTGAAGCCATCGCGATCTGAAGGAAACACGCGTCTCTACACCGATCCTGATCTCGAAAGGCTCGAGCTTATTCTTTCGTTGACTCGCGACTTGGGAGTGAATCTCGCGGGCGTCGAGATCATTCTGAACATGCGCGAAAAGATGGACGCGATGCAGCGCGAGTTTGAGCGCTTCTTCCAGTACCTGCAATCGCACGCCGACGAGTTCAGCAGTTTTGATCCGGTGCCGGAAGCGAGCGACGCGCTCGTGCCTCTCACGCGGGCGGCGGCGCTGCGACCGCGAGTAAAGCGTTGAATTTTTAGCTACACATTTACGCGGATGAACGCGGATTGTGGTAGAGTGCTCCCGCAGTAGAAACCTCACAACTCAGGAGCAAAACAATGACCTCACGTCTCACACTTCTCACTATTCTTCTAATCACCTTCAATGTTAACGCTCAAGACCTCGATACCGTAGCGATATCCGGTCGCGTCATGGACCAGAACGCAGCCGTGCTTCCGGGAGCGGAAGTCGAGGCGAAGCTGATCAAGACGGGCCAAAAGCGCATCACGACGACCGACAAGGAAGGCCGCTATCGTCTCATTCAACTGGAACCTGGCGCCTATGTTATTCGCGTTTCATTTCCAGGGTTCGCGTCGCAGGAATTAACCGGCATCGCAACCGTTTCCGGACAGAGTTTGAAGTTCGATGTGACGCTGATTCCATCGGACGTCGTGGTTGAGCCGGTTGTAATCGCAACCGCAGACACGCCCGTCGTCGACACGAAACGAACGATTGTTGGCGCGACACTCACCGCGCGTGAAACAGGATCGCTACCGATCGCAACACGCTCAGTCCTGGATCTGCTGTTTACGCTTCCCGGCATCACGGAAGAGCCACTCTCCACGCGCGATCTCGCTGAAGATCGCAACGCCAATCACGCGAACACTCCGGAAGAAGCGGGCACGTTCTCGCTCGCAGGTGCGCCGGCTTACTCCAACAATCTGACCATCGACGGGCTGGATAACAATGACGACCGCGCCGCTCGCGAGCGTTTTCAACCTTCGCTCGAGGCAGTCGCGGAGGTGCAGGTAATCACGAATCAATTCTCGGCGGAGTATGGACGCGCGTCCGGCGGTCGCGTCAATCTGCGCACGCGCAGCGGCTCGCGGCAGTTTCACGGCCGCGCGTTCTACTACTTCGAGGACGAAGCGCTGAATGCCAACAGCTTCAGAAACAACTCACTGGGTGTCCCGCGACTGCCGCTTCAGGAACATGTCGCGGGATTCACGCTTGGCGGCCCTTTGCGCATTTTGCGTCGAAAGGAGGACGTGTTCTTCGTTTCTTACGAGGCGAACAGGGTGTTGGATAGCGCACTGATCGACACGCTGGTTCCCGTCAAACAGAACGCCGTGTTTCCGCTGCCTGGCCCAACTGCGCTCGCTCGCACACGACTTGAAGATACTGACGCGCCGGCGATCGCCGCCGAGGTCGCGCCGTTCATCTCGTCCATCAGCACACCGCTCAAGAACACGAGCGTCACCACGCGTGTTGATTATCAGTTTGGAC
The DNA here is from genome assembly GCA_035696765.1 of Pyrinomonadaceae bacterium. Classification (GTDB taxonomy): domain Bacteria; phylum Acidobacteriota; class Blastocatellia; order Pyrinomonadales; family Pyrinomonadaceae; genus PSRF01. The sequence continues at coordinate 8,387 of DASSEB010000377.1, forward strand.
CAATGCACAACGCGGCCGTGGTCTATCAGCGCGGACGGCTCCTTAACTTGAGACAGTTTGGCGGCGGTAACCGTCTTGCTGCGGCACTGCAGGGACGCAGACGCAACTCAGACGCGATCTCCTATTCGGATAATTTCGTCTTCTCTGAGCGGCTCGTGAACCAGGCACGATTTCAGTACTCGCGCCTCGCGCCCGCTTTCGAAGCTCGCGGCGGCGATACGCCCGTCGTGCTTATCACCCTGAACGATCCACTGCCGGCTGATGATGCGGACAGGCGATCGGGGACGCTCGTCGCCGGATCATCAACGTCAGGTGGTAGTGACCGTCGTGAAGATCGCCTGCAAGTTCAGGACATACTGTCGTTCGTCAGCGGCAATCATTCAGTCAAACTCGGGGCAGACATTCATCGCGTGAGTTCGACGTTTATTGACCTGTCGGATCTCACCGGAACGTTTAACTTCGCCAGCGCAGGAGATTTTTTGGCCGGTGCTCCCAGCCGTTTCAGACAGAATTTCCAAAGCTCGTCGACGCAGAAGAACCTCTATACCGGCGTCTTCGTGCAGGATGAGTGGCAGATCCTGCCGCAACTGCTTTTGAGTTATGGCTTGCGTTACGAGTACGAGACGATTCTCCGCGACGCGAACAATTTTGGACCACGCATCTCAGCCGCTTACAGCCCGTTTGAGTCGGGGAAACTTGTGCTGCGCTTCGGCGCTGGAATCTTCTTCAACCGCCCCTTACTGCGAACGATCGATGATTTCACGTTGGGCCAACAACAGCTCTTCTTCGACACAAACCTCCTGCGCGATTCATCGACAGGCAAGCTGATGACAGCCGAGCAGCGGCGCGCCTTCATCGCCGCGAACATTCGCTTTCCTGAGACGCTCAAGGGAGACTCACCTTTGGTGCGTGAGTTCGGAGTTTTGAATGCAGACTTCTCGCGCCGCCTGGATCCAGGCTTGAGAATTCCCGAGAGCTATCAGCTCAACGCCGGTGTCGAACGTGATCTCGGCCGTGGCTATTCCGTTGAAGCGAACTTCACTTTCACCCGAGGCATACACCTCTGGCGGGAATTCAACGCGAATGCTCCCGTGCTTCCGGCCGGTTATAAGAACTTCTCGGAATTTCTTGCCTCACGCGATTTTGCAAACTTCTTCAATCCCACAACGTCCGCTCGCCCGCTTTACAACGCGGCCACTGCAGGCGAACTGGTCAGGTTTGCGTTTGGGAGTCCGTCTTCGAACACGGTCACGCGCGCAGTCGAGTTTGGCGTTCCCGTGTCAGTGATGAATCTCAACAGTCCGACTTCCACAACGATGCTCGAAGTTGCACTCGCGACGCTCAATCACCTGCGTCCTGATCCGTCACGCGGAGAGCTCGAGCAATTGGTCTCGGCGGGAAATAGCTTTTATCGGGGGATGACGCTCGAGTTGCGGAAGCGATTCGGTTCCGGGTTTGCTTTTCGCGCGGGATACACACTATCGAGTTTGATTGACGATGGTGTGGTCAATACTTCAGACGCTCTGGTCCCGGGCGACTTCCGTGCTGAACGAGCGCGCAGTCTGCTCGATCGACGCCACCGTTTCGTGTTTTCAGGGACGTTCAACTGCCGCGTGTTGCAGTTGTCGCCGATCTGGCGCGTGGCTTCGGGAGCGCCATTCAATATTTCGCTCGGCGGTGTCGATCGAAATCTCGACGACGTTTCGAACGACCGTCCAAACTACGCCGGCGATCTTCGTCTACTTCGCTGGCGCGCGCCCGGTGAACCGCTCGATCCTTCCGTGGTCCAGGCGTTCAGCGTGCCGCAGATTGGTCAGGTTGGAAACTTGCCGCGCAATGCAGGCCGTGGTCCAGGGCTGTTCGTGTTCGATCTCAATGTCGTGCGTGAGATTGGGCGGCTGCGACTGTCAGTGGAGTTCGATAATGTGCTGAATAAGACGGTGTTCAGTTTTGGATCGGAGTTTATCGATTCTTTGTTGGTGGCTAAACGGACTATGAGGCCAAGGCAGATCAGAGTCGGAATGAAAATTGACTTTTAGCCACGGATTACACGGATGAACACGGATCTAAGACATTATGAATTGACGCAGAGAATTATCGCTGTGTTCTTCGATGTCTATAATGAACTCGGCCATGGATTTCTCGAGTCGGTTTACCACAAATGTTTAGTCCTGGCGTTGAAAGAGGCTGGGTTAACGGTTCACAGCCCGGTAGAAATTCCCGTGTGGTTTCGCGGGCATCCGGTGGGACAATTTGAAGGCGATATATTGGTCGAAAAGTGTGTGCTGCTTGAGTTGAAGGCAGCGCGCGCTTTGGACTCGTCGCATAAGGCGCAACTGCTGAATTACTTAAGAGCT
>DASSEB010000378.1:0-15828 GCA_035696765.1 Pyrinomonadaceae bacterium
GCTGAGGATTCTGGCTGTTATTGCGATCAGTCTCAAACGCGATGAGACCGTTCGATTTTGGCTGCACTGTGGCTGCACTGACGACGACGATGTAAGGCGCCGAGTTATTTAGCGTATCAGAGTCGGGAATTGATGAGCTCACTGAAGCAGTGTTCGTTATGAAAGTTCCTTCAGTTGCTGAGCCACTCACACTCACAGTTAGCAGAATCGCTTCCGAAGCGCCCACGGCGAGTTCTGAGAACGTAACACTCACGTTGTTGCCGCTTCCTCCGCAAACGCCATTGCCGGTTGCCGTGCACTTGACGAGTGAGGTGCCTGCCGGAAGATTGTCTGTGACAGTCGCGGGCACAGGAATACCGCTCTTGTTCTTCACGATAAGCGAATAGGTTAGCGTGCTTCCGGGCGCGACCAGGTTCTGCGCAGCTTTCTTCGCGATCGATAGATCGGCGAAATTAACCAGCGTTTCGGCGCTGGCAGTGTTGTTCGCCGGGAAGGAATCACCTTCGGCGAGCGTCACGGTCGCGTTATTGACGATCGTTCTTACCGGAGGAGCAGTTACCACCACGGTTACAGTTGCTGTTGCTCCAGGGTTCAATGTGCCGAGGCCGCAGACGACTGGACTCGTCCCCACACACGATCCGGCTGTTGAAGTCGCGGACAGGAGTGGCGCGCCCGCGGGTAACGTATTCGTAAGCGTAACGCCGGTAGCCGCGATCTCTCCGTTGTTCTTGACCGTCATCGTGTAAGTAACGTTACTACCGAAGTTCACGGGATCGGGCGAGTCGGTCATCGTCACTTCCACTTCCGGCGCCGCGCGTAGCTTCGCGATGAAAACGTCTCGATTACCGCCGCTCGTCGCTTGCAGCGGATTCAGGGTTGGAAAGTCTGTAGAGCTTGTAGCGCCAACGACGTAGATATTTTCTGATGAGTCGAGCGCTATACCGGCGGCGCCTTCCGTGCCTGATCCGCCGAGATATGTCGAATGGACTAGACTCGAGCCGCTGGGTGACAGCTTCGTTACGAATGCGTCAGCGCCGGACCCGTTCCTCGTGGGTTGTAGCGCTCCGAGTGTAGGGAAGTTGTCTGAACTGGTGCTGCCGGTTACGTACGCACTACCCGCCGCATCGATAGCGATACTCAAGCAGTCGTCGTTCGCGTCACCTCCGAGAAGTGTCGAATAGGTCAGCGCAGAACCAGCCGGGTTTATTTTTGCGACGAAACCATCATTTTGGAATCCTGTAAGCGATGATTGAAACGGATTGACGGTCGGAAAGTCTGATGAGCTGGTAGTGCCGGCGATATACGCATTGTTATCGGCATCGAGGGCAATAGCGCGGCCCACGTCGGTAAACCCACCGCCGAGAAAAGTCGAATAAACGAGGGCCGAGCCGCTTGCGTTCAGCTTCGTCACGAATGCATCCGTGCCTGATGTAGTAGGCTGGAGTGCATTTGCGAGGGGGAAGTTGCTGGAGGCGGTTGAACCGGTCACATAAGCGTTGCCGGCTGCGTCGACTGCGATTCCGTTTCCGCCGTCTGACAAATTACCGCCGAGGTATGTCGAGTAAAGTTGCGCGGCTCCTCCGGCGCTCAGTTTCGTGATGAATGCGTCAGAGCCACTGTTGGTGCCTATGAAAAGAGTTGAAGGCTGGGTTGGGTTGACGACTAAAGCATTGATGGCTGTGTTTGGATAGCCGGTGTTGACGATGTTCCAGGTGGCCCCGCCATCAGTGGTTTTCCTCGGGAACCCGGTGCTCACATAAAGTGTCGAGGTGTTTGAGGGATCAAACGCCACTTTAGAGATACTTGTAAAACTGAGGTTCCCGCTTATGTTGGTCCAGCTAGTGCCTCCGTCTGCGCTTTTGAAGAGACCGGAGTTTGTGGCTGCGTAGACCAGGTTATGTATGTCGTCTACCACGATGTTAGCGACTCGCGGATTAGGCAGCAGTCCATTACTCTGGGTCCAACTGTTGGCGCCATTCGTGCTCTTGTAAATTCCGAATGTTGTGCCTGCGTAGAGCGTACCGTTTTGATCGATCGCTAAATCAGTGACGAAACCACCGTTGAAGCTGACGAATTTCTCAGTCCAGTTTGCACCCGCATCGACTGATTTAAAGACCGAAGTCCCTATGCTGATCGCGTAAAGAGTGGTTGGGGTAACTGGATCTACCAGTATCTTTTGCGCGAAGAGCGGACCAAATCCGTTGTTGATACCGGTGAAGGTATTGCCGCCATCAGTGCTCTTGAAGAGGCCTGAGTTCGTCGCGACGTAGATCGTACCGGGTGCTGTCGGATCGAGCGCGATTTTGTTGACTGGGATTGCTACTCCGGCGAGGCGAGTCCAGTTGCTTCCACCGTCCGTGCTTTTGAACAGGCCCACATCAGTTGAGACATAGACAATTGATGAGTTGCCCGGTTGAAATACGACGTCACTTACTCCGGCAGCCGCCAGGCCAGAGTCACTCACCGCCCAATTGGCCGCACCGTCAGTGCTCTTGAATATCGAGTTACCGGATCTATGTGCTTGCAGCGGGTTCGTCGTAGGGAAGTCAGACGAAAACGAAGTACCGGTGACGTAAGCGTTGCCCGCGCTGTCGACGGCAATTGAATTTCCGGAGTCAGTACTGTGCCCGCCGAGAAATGTCGAGTAGACGAGAGCGGAGCCGGCACTATTCAGCTCGGCGACGAATGCATCCGCAGAATCGTTCAGGGCTGGATGCAATGGATTGACTGTGGGAAAAGTGAGTGACGTCGTCTGACCCGTTATGAAAGCGTTGCCGTTGCTATCGACTGCGATGCTTGTACCTACGTCCGTACCGCTGCCACCGAGGTAGGTCGAATAGACCAGTGCCGTGCCCGTGGCGTTCAGCTTTGCTACGAAAGCATCTACTGAACCGCCGGTTGCGGGTTGTAACGGCGAGCCTGTGGGAAAGTTAAGTGAAGAGGTTTGGCCGGTGATGTAAGCATTGCCTGAGGAGTCGACGGCGATCCCGTTGCCTGCATCCAGGCCGCTTCCGCCGAGGTAGGTTGAGTAAACCAACACCGGATCGATTACTAACTGCTGACGTTTGTCGTAATCGCCGACCTGAAAGGCGACTTGACCGTATGGCTTCAGCAAGTACTTCACGGAGACTTCACGCCGCTTATTGTCAATCTCCTGATACGCCTTCGGTCGAAGCAAAGTAATTTTGTGCGCAGCGGATCCTAGTATCAGATCGCCGTGACGGTTCAGCTTCAGCTTGCCTGCCCCCTCGAACGCTAGTCGTATCTGCTTCGAACTGGCACGGGGTTCGATGACGAAGTCGTACTCGAGTTGTCGCTGGTTTCCGTAATAGATTAAATCGACGCCGGGGTAGATCTGCTCGTAGCGAACACGCGCGTAAGTCGGAACATTGGTGCGCCAGTTTTCTGATTTATTGCCGAGGAGATAATTCACCTTGCCGGGCAGTTGATCGACGCCGGTGATCTGCGGCGACGTAGATGCGCCCTGAAGACGCATTCGCATCTGAGATCCACTCAACGAGAACACGGCTTCGTTGTCGGTGAGAAAGAGACCGTAACCCGGGCCGCGTGCCAGAAACTTGACTCGCGCGTCGGTCTGTCCCTGGTTAGGTTCAAAGCTCAGCGGCAAACGGCCGAACGCGCCTGGCGGCATGGACGCTGCCGCTTTCGATGTCTGACTGCCGGTCTTCGATATTGAAACGCCTGTCGATTTTGGCGCAAAAAAGGCCGCGAGAAGCAGGGCCAGGATGATTAAGAGGGTAATCGATGGCAGGGAGTTTTTATGTACGAAGCGACAGTGGGGGTACATATCGGTCTTCTTTCAGTCGAGATCGGTACTTCGAGAGAGGCTGGGCAGCAATTGATCGGAACTACTACGACCGCAAGAATATAGAACACTTCAGGGTGAGATAGGAAGGCCCGGGCAAAATCAACCACGGATGACACGGATACAAATCCGATTTTAAATCGGGTTTGAAATCCGTGTCCTCTGTGATTGTTGTTTGTGGCGAGATCTTTAGTGCGAGCGATCAGACCCTTGCAGTTTCACGATCTTGTTGTATACACCGAACAGCAGGAATGGTGCTACCCAGTCGCCAACGAAAAGGCTGGCGCTTTTCTTTCCCATCAGTCTAAGCATTGCCGATGTTCCTATCGATCCCAGCGCCGCCCATAGAAACACGTCCGATGGAAGCTTTGCTGTCTGTTGTTCAATCGTCCGCGCGATCGGACCTTCCGAATGTTGTTGTGCCTGGCTCATCTCGCTGCCGCCCTGACCCAGGCTCGTGCCATAGCCGGTTTGCCCCATTGTTGAACTCATATTTCCTCTCCTTGTTCTCATCTGTTAAGACTTGTCCTCGAGTTTTATCGCGTCGGACAGTAGGTGATGTCCAGATCAAATTCGGTACGTTTATGTACAGTGAGATTAATCGTGTGAGGTTGGGAAAGCTTTCGTGATGTTTAGGAGAGCTAACGCAGAATCACGCGGATGAACACTGATTATCTGAATCAGAGTCCATCCGCGTAGATCTGTGGTTCTACAGTACGAGATCATTCGTTGCAGCCGAGTATTTGCGCTTACCGAAGTGTCCCTGCTCCTCGAGCTTTGCGACGTGCGTTCGAATTGTTTCGATTCGTTCCGGGTAGTCGTCTGCTCCGATCGTCAGGAGTTTTTGATAGGCGGCGGAGTCGTTGTTATTGTCGACGATATGTTTCATCGCATTGAAAGTACCGCGGCCCTGGTGAAGGACGTCCACGATGACGAAGCACACCTTGTCGCCTCGTCCATCAAGGTTCATTCGATTTTGCGCCCTGCGTAGATGCGCTCGCACCTCGTCGACTCCACATTTCACCTGTAGATCGCGATGAGCCTGGCTGTTCCTGCTCCAGTGTATGAATCGCGCGGCTGAGAGAACTTCTCTCGGCTCCACTTCACCGCCGGAAGGATTCAGATACCGTTTAAGCGCCTCAGACGAGGCTGCCGTTTCCAGGCGAATAACGCCGTTTGCGGTTGGCTGCACTATCCGACCACTTTGTAATTCCAAATCGGGGAAGTATGCAACGCGCTCGTCGAGTTGAAGCAGCGCGCGGAAGAACTTCACAAAGTCGCCGTCCGCGACGTGCGCGGCAAACTGGAGAAAGCCGAAAGTGAAGCCCGCCCTGTCGTAAGTGTTAAGGCAACTGAAACGACTGCGGCTTTCTGCCTGGGCAGTGGGATAAATGAAATGCGCCCAATGGCCGAACTGGCCTTCATAGTCGGCGGGGTTATAAACCGGTGAGGTTGGGTCGTGATCATTTTTGAGGCCGAAACGAACCGTTTGATAACGGACGCGGTTCCCGACATAAAAGCGCTGGCCAAGTGTCGAGGCATACCAGGCGTTCCCTTGATGCGACAGCTCAAAAACCAGCGGCGTATGCGGTATCTCGGCTGCCGACGTAGGCGTTTCAGATTCGATGTGCGTCGAAGCCGTGTCGTCGACGTCCACATGCTCAGAGGCTTTCATTAAAAGCTCATCGAGCCCGTGAAGCGTGGGGGCGTCCAGCACGCCTGTTGGCGATAGCTGCAAGTCTGTTTGAAGTGCTGTCAAGGCAGTTTCGGTGCGAGGTCCAAAGATGCCGCTGTTCGCTTCGTTGACGCCGAGGTCGATGGCGTAGGCTGGATAGTCGCGGGCGAGAATGTTCATCGCCTGCTGCACAGCGGCAATGCCTGAAACTCTCGTCCCGGTGCGAGTCAACTGCAATTTATTCTCAGACACGAGTTGCAACGTCGCATCGTTGGCGAGCAGGGAGTGACGAAGCGAAGTTCCCGAGACCACATCCGGTAAATCAATGGGCACAGGCGTGCCGTCCGTGACTCCGGCATAACGTCGCATCGCATCGAAATCGATCCTCATGATTTTGGTTTTTGGCTGAATATCCCAAACGTGAGAATTGGTTTCTCTGGTGGCGTCGTGAAAGTTAGTAAAATTTCCTTTCGAGCAATGGATGACCTTTAGCTTGCCCTGCTGGTCCACGCCGGAGATCATTCCCATGTGGCCCTGCGAAGATCCTTGATCGGGATAGACGATGATGTCGCCCGGCTCCGCGTCCGCCGGAGCAATGTTGCGAAGTAAGGGAAACCCGGCTGCGTGCGCCGCCGCGCCGCCGCCATTCCAGTAAGCGTCGGTATCGAGCCAGCGCGATGAGCCCGGCGGGAATTCCCTCGGTATTCCAATAGCCCACGCAACAAAACCCGAGCAGTCGCACTTCTGTGTCAACATTTTTGTCGGGTCGAAGCCGCCTTGTCCCAATACGTAAGTAATCGTCGCTTCCAGTCCCGTGCGGGCTCGTTGCAGCGACTGCTCAATGCTCGCGGTTCGTAATAAGTCTTTCCAGTTTGCCATGGTGTTTCCTTTCTCGGCAGGCTCTTGCTCTGAGAGCGCTGGTTGGGAGGTTTTCGGATCTGAGGTTATCGATTCAGTCTAATCTGAGAAGATCTCCTTTTGAGCACCTGTCTTGAGTCTTCTAACCGTAATGTGAATTGCCGCGAAAATATTTCAGAGGAGTGAGATCGGCCGTTTGTAGTATTGTATTAGGCTCCAGCGTCGACTAACTATGCCGAGCGTAAGCATCGTCATCACCACCTACAACCGTGCGCAGCTTCTGAAACGTGCCATCGAGAGCGCGTTGGAGGCCGCGTCTGATCTCGAAGTGATCGTGGTTGACGATTGTTCGACGGATGAAACGGCTGAGGTTTGTGCGAGACGTTCGGACATTCGCTACGTGCGCTTGAGTGTCAATCAAGGACTGGCTCACGCCCGCAATGTCGGGGTCGCGGAAAGCTCGTCCGAGTTCGTAGCGTTTCTGGACGACGACGATTTGCGTTTGCCTGGGTCGCTCGAAAAACAACTGCGCCGCATCATGCAGGACGATCGCATCGCGCTCTGTTACGGGCAGGCGTTGATCGGAGACGCGCGGCGTCAACTCCCCACGGGGGAGATCTATCCGAGCGAATGTCCTGAAGGCGACATTTTCTGGCAGTTGCTCGAAGATAACTTCATTCCGATGCCTTCGGTCCTCGCGCGGAAGTCGAGCCTGCTCCACGCGAATGGGTTCAACACTTCGCTGAATCTGATTGAAGACTGGGACATGTGGCTCCGTCTCAGCGAGCAACATTTGGTGGCGGCGGTCGCGGAGCCGGTGGCGATTCACCGGAAAGCAAACGCGCAATCGGAACAGATGTGTTCAAACTCCGCCGCGCTCTGCAAGCAAGCGGTACGCGTCCAGCAAATGGCGCTGGCTCGCACGCGAGCTCAGGCTGCCGCGCGGGCGCGCCGACGTCACGCTACAAACAAGCTTCGCAATCGCGCGTACGAAATATTGATGACGGAAGCAACTAACTTCATTCACGAAGGCGACGCTGAATCAGCGCGAGCAAATCTGCGCGATGCTTTTCAATTTCGTCCTTTTCGCGCGATCGCGAGTGGCCGCTGGCCATGGCTGTTGATCAAGTCGCCACAAAGAGGCACAAAAGTCACAAAAATAAAGAACTCCTTTTGTGCGTTTTGTGCCTTTTTGTGGCTGAAATACTTTTGAGGCAAAGCTTCAAGTCATGAAGATTGCACTCTGCAAGAGTCACTTTTTTGGACCGGTCAGCGGCGCTGACGAGCTTCTCGTTAGCTACGCGATCAGTCTGCGGCGCGCCGGACAGGACGTCGAAGTCGTGCTTTTGTACAAGCCGGCGGAGAACGATCGCTTTCACCGGCGACTGGCGCAGGCGGGTGTTCCGATCGTCACGATAATCGATCGTTCGATCGCGTTTGCGCTGCTGAAGAGTCTTCGCGGTTTACTGTCGAGCTTCCTGTTGATGTTTCTGCTGATCCCGCGATCTGAAGCGAGCCTGCGCAAAGTTTGGCAGGTGCTGCTCGATCTAATCGCCCGCGCGCATTACAAGCATTGTCGCGCGTTCTTCGCTGCTTCTGATTACGACCTGCTGCACGTATTTACACCTGACACCGGCGCGACGCTGATCATTCGTGCCGGTAAGGAGGCCGCGATCCCGGTCCTGTATCACGAAATGGGCACGCCTCACTACTTACCGCCGCTCGAACCTTACTACCGGCGACTCGAAAAAGTGTTGCCGCTTTGCTCGGAAATCGCGGCGTTGTCGCCAACGCTCGCGAAGCAGTGGTCGGAGCGTTTTCCGTTTTTATCGTCAGTTTCGGTGTTGCCCCTCCTCACCGAAGACTCCGCCATGCTCAACGTCGCAGCCACACTGCCCGCGAACGGTAAGCACGAAACGATCTTCGGATACGCTGCGCGCATCGAGGCAGGCAAAGGGCCTTTCGTACTGGCGGACGCCCTCGCGCAGTTACGGCAAAACCGCGACGACGTACACGTGCGATTGGCGGGCACCGGTCCAGCCGTGCAGGAAGTAAAAGCACGTGTGCGCCAGTTGCGGCTCAATGGTTCGTGGGAGTTTGTCGGGTCGTATGACGGCACTGTTGGTTGCAGCGCGTTCATGCGCACGCTCGACGTTTTCGTTTTGCCATCCTTTGCCGAAGGGACGTCGAAGAGTGTTGTCGAGGCCATGTCCCACGGACTGCCGGTCATCACGACAAACGTAGGTGGTCTGCCCGACTTGCTCACGCCCAGCGCCGGCATTCTCATTCCGCCGGGCGACAGCGCCGCCCTGGCTGACGCGATGCATTGTCTCGCATCGGATCCGGTGCTGCGCCGGCGAATGGGCGAGGCCGCGCGCGATCGTTATTTGAAACTCTTCGCGCCGGACGCCGTGCTCTCGATGCTTGTCAGTACTTACTCGCGTGTTGCCGGTAGGAACGGTCACGAATCGTTGAACGGAAAACATCCGTGGATGACTGCATGAAGCTCAGGATCGCTTTCGCCACTCCCGAATACGTGACTGAGCACGACTTCGACGGCGGATTAGCCAATTACCTCAATAGAGTCTCGCGCACTCTGGCCCATCTCGGTCACGATGTGCATGTCGTGACGCTGTCGCTGAAGGACGAAGCCGAGTTTGAGCACGAAGGCGTCATGGTCCACCGAGTCATACTCAAGCGCGGCTGGCAGACGATTAATCGTTTGACGCGTTACACCTTTCCTACCACGCTGCATTGGCTTAACTTCGGCGCGCAGGTCTTTCGCAAACTGAAACTGCTCCATCAAAAAGAACCGTTTAATCTGATCCAGTATCCGAACTACTCGTCGTGTGGTGTGTTTTCGATTCCTCTCTTGCGCGCCGCTCACGTGGTGCGAGCTTCGTCGTTTGAGCCTGCCTGGAACGATGCCGCGGGAATCAAACGAAACTTCGACACCACGGCAGCGGAACGTCTGGAAGCACTGCAATACCGTCTCGCGCGACACGTTTACGCGCCGAGTGAGACCGTGCAGACGATGTTGGCGAAGAAGGCCAGCGTCGCCGATGCACGCGTGATTCGCTCGCCGTTTTACGTTGAGACGCGCGAGTGGGACACGAGTGCGTACGAGCAGTTGCTAAAAAACAAAAAGTACGTGCTTTACTTCGGACGGTTTCAGTTGCACAAAGGATTTCACACGCTGGTCCACGCGTTACCGCGTTTTCTGGAGCGGCACCCGGACGCGTATGCCGTCCTCGTTGGCAGAGACATGGAGACTCGGATCGCATCGTCGATGGCTGCATTTGCGCGGTTTCATTGCAACGCCTTTGCTGACCGACTGTTCCTGCTGGAGAACTTACCGCACGCCCAGTTGTACCCGGTGATCCAGGAAGCGCACCTCGTTGCTTTGCCTTCGGTGATAGATAACCTGCCGAACAGTTGCCTCGAAGCGATGGGCATTGGCAAAGTCGTGATCGGCACAAGCGGCGCGAGTTTCGAAGAGTTGATTACCGATGGGGTGAACGGATTTCTTGTTGGACCAGGCGATCCCGCAGCTCTCGCAGACAAGCTCATTGCGGCGTGGGACGATCCGCGGTTAAACGAAATGTCAGCCGCGGCAAAGCAGCGGATGCTGGCTTTCGCTCCCGAGAAAACAGTCGCCTCACTGTTGACTTACTACGCGGAAGTTCTCAACGGCGCATGATTACACAAAAGATTCAAAACAGGATTAGGACCACCTGGACCGAACTGCGCCCGGTGAAATCTACCAAAGTGATCGGAATCGGTTTGCCCAAAACCGGGACCACGACGCTTGGATACTGCTTCCGGCGCTTCGGCTTCAAGCATCGCACGTTCGACATGGATCTCGCCGTGCACGTGAAGCGGAATCAACTCCAACCGGTGCTTAAGGAAGCAGAGCAGTTTGAAACGTTTGAAGACTGGCCGTGGTTTGCGATCTATCGCGAGTTGGACCAGCGGTTTCCGCGAAGCAAGTTCATTCTAACGTTGCGAAAAGATACGGAAACGTACGTCGCGAGTTTGAAAGGGCATCATGAGCGGCAGGGAATCAGGGACTCGGGATTTGTGAAACCGCATTGGTGGGACGACGTCTTTGCCGTTGAGCCGGCCGAATGGGATTACGAGAAGTCAGCGCAACGATACGAACGGCACAATCGGGAAGTGCTGGAGTATTTCGGCGACAGAGTGAACAGAGATCTGCTGGTGGTTTGCTGGGAACACGGCGATGGTTGGGCGCAGTTGAGTCGATTTTTGAATAAGCCGGCGCCTGACGAGCCGTTTCCGCATTTGAGATAACTACATGCAAATTCTCGATCGGCACTACGACACGTTAAGAGCCGTTTTTGGTGAGTCGCTGCTGCAACGATTTGGGATTCGCCGGCGCTGGTATGAGATCGATGGTTGGTTCAACTGGCGCGCGGCGCAGGAAGAAGCGGTGAACCGGTTTGGCGATAGCAGTCGTTTTGTCGAGGTTGGCACGTATCTCGGCCGCAGTCTTTGTTCCCTCGGCGAGGTGGTGGAGCGTAGTGGTAAGCGCATTACGGTGATCGGTGTGGACACGTGTCGCGGTAGTGGGCCTGAAGGCTGGCGTGGCAAGGACCACCATGCTGCTGCGGTCCAACAGGGAGGCGGAACGTTTGCCGGCGCGCTGCACAAGAACGTGCTGGACTGTGGCTTCGGCGACAGGATCCAACTGGTCATTGCTGATTCTGTTTCTGCTGCGAGGTTGTTTTCAGACGCATCACTCGACTGGGTTCATCTCGATGCGCGACACGACTACGCGAGTGTGAAGGCGGATATCGAGGCCTGGCTGCCGAAGGTGAAAAATGGCGGTTGGTTGTCGGGCGACGATTACGACGAACAGAAATGGCCAGAGGTAGTGAAGGCGGTTGGGGATCTTTTGCCAGGCGCGGAGTTGTGGTCCAACCAGCAATGGCGCTGGGTAGTTGATTGAGTCAGGAAGTCTTTGGCCCGTGTCCTTCGTGCTGAGTTAACGCGGCGAGTTTCGTGAGACTTTCGTAATCGACGTCCCAACACACGTGGGCGGCTGCGAGTCCGATGACGCCTCCTTCACCGCTGTAGACGTCGCGGCTTTGTAAGAAGCTTACACTGCGCTCCCACGCTGCAAAAAAGTCTGATTCCTTTCCGTCCCTGGTTATCGCAAATAACGATTCGCCACACCAGCGAGCGGTCTCGAGCGTGTTTGCATCGCCATTCAACTGAATAGCGAGTTGTTCGAAAGCCGGTCGACGCCATTGTCCCCATCGACTCAAATGATCCGAGATGCTTGTTCGAAGCGCTTTGTCGAGAGCTATCCCGGGAGGACAGTGCGGCAGTTGCGGCCGCGATCTGAAGCGCGAGTCGGCGTCGATGAAGATCGCAGTGTCAAACTCTTTGAGCGCGGCTTGCAGAACGAATCGTTTGTCATGATACGCCAGACCCCCACGGCCTTGTCCGAGGAGCGGAAATTTTGTTTGAAAGTCTATGGCCATTGGACCAGTGGGCGCGTGTGCGATCGCGCGCACCGGCAGACTCGCGAAGTCCTCGGTGTTATCTGTGAGCACGATCCATGGCACGCGCGGCGCATCGGCGATGAGTAGTTGTGCGCGGCGACGATACGGCGGATGAATAGCGAGTGTGCAGAAGCAAGCGTTTGGCGGGCGACGCTGTAGTCGATTCATCAGACGCTCCAACATTGTGGATCAGGATGCTATTACATCGAATTGTGGGTGGCAACGAACATCGCTCGCCGGATCTTCGTTGACTCGCGAAAGTGTCGACGACACCGACTGCCCATCGTCAGAAACGTTTTCTGTCCGCCTGGCATTTAAATTAAGGACAAAAATCTTGCGGCGTGCGGTTCGACCGGACCAGTGGCTACATCTGTTCACTAAAAGCGCCGGTTGAACAGCCCACTACGGCATCTCGCCACGCACGCCATGGATGTACATCAACTCACGCAAACCATGAGGAGTTTGAAATGCCAAAGAAAAAAGAAGACGACGAAGACGTACTGACGCCCGGAGGCATGCGCCCCAAGTCGGAGGTGCATCACGTCGAGCCGGGAGCGACGGTACACGGTACGGATATCAAAAAAGAGCCTGAGGGCATGCGACCCGAATCAGAAACCTCCAGCGAACGCGCTGAGCCTGGCGGCATGTACCCTGAATCAAGTGCAAAGGCTGAGAGCGGCGGCGCGGCAATGGAATCGGCGCCGGGCGCCGAACCTGCCGGGATGCGGCCCGCGTCAAGTGCAAAGGCCGAAGGTGGCTCAGCACAGGGACCCGCGCCAGGCACCGAGCCGGCTGGTATGCGACCGGAGTCTCTCAAAGCTGAGGCCGCAGATAAGAAGACCAGCGGCGGCGGAGGTGAGCCGGAAGGAATGATGCCCAAGTCCGCGGCTGAGAGTGGGAGCGAGGAACCCCCAGGGATGCGGCCGAGCTCAGCGGCGCGTGCGGAAAGTCCAAGTGCAGCCGCAGGCAGCACCGATCTGGTGCGGACGCCAGGCGGATACCGGCACAAGTCGTTGGTCCACCAGATCGAACCGGGAGCCATGCTGGCGAAGGTCGGTGAGGCCTTGAAGAAGATGGATTTAGCCGGTAAGGAATTACGCGATTTCGGCGCAGTGCGCGCGCGACCCACCGCAGAGCCGCTCATGCCCGGTAATGTGGCCCTTGCGCCCGGCGTTGCAGCACCGAGCATGGCTGGCACCGCTGCTGCTACTGCCGCTGCGGTGGTCCCCGCCCTCGCGTCAGGTTGGATCTCCTATGCCTACTGGACAAACAACAGCGGCAGTCCGATGACTCGATTCTCGAGTCGGTGGGTTGTGCCACCCGCCCCTGCAACGAACCATGGCCAGACCATCTTCCTGTTCAACGGCATCCAGAACTCGAGTTTTATCTATCAACCCGTTCTTCAATGGGGACCTTCGGCGGCCGGAGGTGGACCATACTGGACGGTGGCGAGCTGGTATGTCGATGGACAAGGTGGACCAGCGTTCCACACCAATCTCGTGCAGGTGCATCCGGGACAGGTGTTGACCGGAGTGATGACGCAGACGGGCCATCCGGGCACTCTCTTTAACTACAACTGCGAGTTCACCGGAATAGCGGGCACGTCGCTGCCCGTCAACAATATCGAGGAACTCACCTGGAATATCGAGACGCTCGAAGCCTATGGCTGCCAGCAGTGTTCCGATTATCCGAATACAAACTTCACCGCCTTCACCGGCATCGATTTTCAAACCGGTGCCGGACGTCCGGCGTTGAACTGGACGCGCGTCAACGCAGTCACTGACTGCGGACAAAATACCCGCGTGATAAGCAACGCGAATCCGGGCGGCGAGGTCGACATTTATTACCGGCCGCACGTCGACGTCCACGCCTCGACTGCGGCAATCAACAGTGACGGTCGTTTGGAAACGTTCGTCAGGTCTACGAGCGGAGGAGTCTGGAACATTTGGCAGCAAGTTCCGCACGCCGGACCGTGGAGTCCGATTAACGGTCTCGGCGGAATCGTCAAACAACCGTTGTGCTCCGCGCTAAACACCGATGGGAGACTCGAAATCTTCGGTGTCGGCACGGACAATGCCGCATACAACATGTGGCAAATGAATCCGCACGCTGGTCCATGGAGCGCGTGGAACCGTCTCGGCGGCTGGGTCTCGCAACTGGCTGTTGCGCGTAACAGCGATGGACGCCTCGAGCTCTTCGGCATCGGCAGCGACGGCGCTCTTTACAACATGTGGCAGATGAATCCGCATGCTGGTCCATGGAGCGGCTGGAACCGCCTTGGCGGTTGGGTGAAGCAGATCTGCGTGTCGCTCAACACTGACGGGCGGCTCGAGGTTTTTGGCATTGGTTCGGACAACGCGCTTTACAACATCTGGCAAGTAAATCCACATGCCGGACCGTGGAGCGCCTGGAATCGCCTCGGCGGTTGGGTCAAGCAGATCGTTTCCGAGGTAAACTCCGACGGGCGAATCGAAGTCTTCGGCATCGGTTCCGACAATGCGCTTTACAACATTTGGCAATTGAATCCACACGCCGGGCCATGGAGTGCGTGGAACCGGCTCGGCGGTTGGGTGAAACAGATCACGTCGAAAATAAACTCCGACGGTCGCCTTGAAGTTTTTGGCATCGGTTCGGACAACGCGCTCTACAACATTTGGCAGGTGAATCCACACGCTGGACCATGGAGTGCGTGGAACCGCCTGGGTGGTTGGGTTTCGCAGATTTCCGTCGAGCGAAATTCGGATGGGCGTCTGGAAGTGTTTGGGACCGGAGCAGACAGTAACCTTTACAATATATGGCAAATGAATCCTCATGCGGGTCCGTGGAGTGGTTGGAACCGATTAACCTGAGGAGTCAAGAAAACAGGGACTGGAAGATTGCGGGCGGTTCGCAGATGAACGCGAACCGCCCGTTTTCTCTTCAGCCACAAAAAGCATAATAAAATTCCCTTGATTTTTGTGCCTTTTGTGCTTCTTTGTGGCGAATTATTCTGGAGCAGAACGGATGGGAATTCAGATCAGTGCCTGTTTGATCGTGAGAGATGAAGCGCGCGTGCTGCGCCGGTGCCTGGAGAGTCTCGAGGGTGCCTACGATCAACTCTGTATTGTGGACACTGGTTCAGTCGACGACACCCCGAAGATCGCGAAGCAGTTCGGCGCCAAATTCAAACGCTTTACCGCGTGCAACGACACTGACGGAAGAATGGCCGATTTTGCCCTCGCGAGAAATGAATGCATCGCGCTGGCAAACGGAGCATGGATACTTTCCATCGATGCAGATGAGATCCTGGCTAAATCGTCGGCGGAGCGCATCAGGTGGCACGTCCAACGCGATAAAAGCGCGGCCGTGCGAGTGCGCTTGCGTTCGAGAGGAACCGAATGGCTCGCGGTCCGGCTCTTTCGTAATCATCCAAAACACAGGTTCCGAAACCGCATTCACGAATGGCTGCCAATCGCCGGACGAATCGCCGACGACCCTTCAATCCTGATCACCAACAAGCCCGACAAGCGCGGCAAAGAATCCTCAGCGCAGCGCGACCTGAGACTGTGTTCCCTCGCACTTCAGGAGAATCCTAAGAACCGTGTCATGGTGTTTTATCTGGCGCGTGCGTTACGACGTTTGGGACAGTACGACGCCGCGATCGAAGAGTATCAGCGCTACCTGGAGTTGGAGAAGAAGGTGATCGCGTTGCGATATTCAGCGGCTTACGGAATCGCCGTCTGTCATTTTCTAAAACGCGACTGGAAGCACGCAATCAGAGCAGGGAAGGTCGCGTTCGGGACCGACCCGCGGCTGGCAGAGAGCCATTGCCTTATCGCTGATGCTTATCTTGCTCAGGGGAAGCACCGCAGTGCCATACGTTGGTATCAACGGGCGGTCGCGTGTGAGGCGCCGCCGGCAGACCATACGCTTTTCGTCGATCCTTCGTGCTATTCGCGTTA
>DASSEB010000379.1:0-11460 GCA_035696765.1 Pyrinomonadaceae bacterium
GAAAAATACTGCACGAAGCCATTATCGAGACCGGTACAGTTCGCGACGGCAGTGTTCAGCAACTCGCTCGGGGATCGCGAAACGGAGTCGAGCACCAGCACTTTAATCTGCGGTTCCGAGCGCGCCGCTTTGACGGCACTGTACGCGCCGAGTTCCACGCCATACACTCCAAAACTTTCGCCCACCAGTGGCTTCTGATTTTCCGTCTTCAACGAGCGCAGGTATTTGAGCGCCGCCAGCACATCGTCTCCGTCGCGTGTGGCCAGACTGGCCCAACTCACGAGCGGGTTCTCCCCATGACCACGCAAGTCAGGCAAGAGGACTGTGAAGTTGGTCGTCTCGTTGAGCTTGACTCCGAGATTAAAGAGCCACGATCGATCGCCGCCATAACGATGCAGCAGGACCACGGCCGGAGCACCTTCCGCGCCTTTGAGTAACCACCCGCGCGCGCGACCTCCATCAAGGTTCGTCCACGTCTCATCCGTTGCTTTGATTGCGCGGCCGCTGATGCGTGAGAACGACTCCGGCGTCACGACGTAGGGCCGCCTCGTTGGATGTGAAACGCAGTAGACGACAAACGAGAGCGCGCCCACGACTGCCAGCGCGATTACCAATATGATCGGCAGGAAAGACTTGACTAGCCTTTTACCAATTCTTCGTCGGGGCGGCATCAGTGTGAGTGACCTCGGATCGCGTCATCATAGTCCTTCGGCGTATTGATGTTAACAAAAAACCTATCCGCCTGAGTGAGATTCCTGATTTCGGCAAACTCGACCCAACGTGTCTTGACTGTTTCGAGCAGATCGAGCGGGCGGCGTCGACCTGCTTCGATCAGTTCGGTCGCGCTTTGCCGGCAGGGATCCGCGCGATAAAGAGCCGACAGCGGTTGAGGCCGGCCGTCTGGTTGCACCGGAACCACTGCCTCATGGTCCATGCGCAACCCGGCAAGGTGCTGGAAGAGTTCAGCCGTAACAAACGGCAGATCGCAAGCTACCACTACGGCCCACTCGCGCCGGCAGGCTGTGAGCGCCGCATGCAGGCCGCCCAACGCGCCCCACTGCGGATAAATATCCGGAACGCTTGGAAGTTGGGCATCGTTACGGCCCACGATTGTAACTAAGTCAGTGGTCTTCAGCAGGGTTTCGGCAATAAGTTCAGTGAAGGTTTTTTGCTCGATGTGCAGTTGAGACTTGTCGGTGCCCATTCTGCGCGACGCACCGCCGGCGAGAATGAAGGCTTCAATGTCGTCCATGAGTCCACAGATTACACAGATCGCTCGGATTCTGCGAAATCTGTGAATACCTTGACCAGCTTCTCGAACGAAGATTATAGTCCTCTTAATGAACAGATTTACCCCTCTTCTCAGCGCAATACTCGTCGCCGTAATGGCGACGTTGGCAGTGGCTCAAAAAGCAGTGGCACCGGCGACGAACGGTCCCGCGCTCTTTGCTCTTGAAGATCTTCGTCCCGGGATGAAAGGGACGGCGAGAACAGTTTTCAGCGGGACTGAAGCCGAGGAATTCGGCGTCGAGATACTCGGCGTCCTGCCGGGATTCCCCGGTCCGCGACAGTCAGCGATCATTGCCAGGCTTAGCGGCGCGAACGTCGACAAAACGGGCGTGTTCGCAGGCATGTCAGGCTCGCCGGTTTATATCGACGGCAAGATCGTCGGCGCGATCGCGTTCAGTTTTCCTTTCTCGAAAGAGCCGATTGCAGGGATCACGCCGATCAAGCAGATGATCGATCTCTTCAACAAGGGCTCGGAAAACCTCAAACCGAAAGAACCCCGCGCAGTTTCTTTTGCACAACTCGCCGGCACCGACTGGAAACCTAATCTGCCGAAGCCGGCGGTTTCTTCCGTGTCACTTGTAGCTCCGGTTTCGACCGGATCGCCGTTGCTGCCGCTGCTCGGACAGCAGATGGCGCCCATCGCGACGCCACTCGTGTTCAGTGGAATTAGCCAGGAGTCGTTATCAGCATTCGCTCCGCAGCTAGTGTCGAGTGGATTGCTGCCGGTGTCCGGTGTCGGCGGATCAGCCGCCATCACGCCGCTGGCTGAAGTCAACGGAAACACGTTACCGCCGGGAAGTTCGATCAGCGTGCAACTCGTGCGCGGCGACTACTCCCTCGCTGCGGCCGGAACGGTGACGTTGCGCGATGGAGACCGCATCTACGCTTTTGGTCATCCATTCCTGAGTCTCGGCGCGTCGGACATGCCGATGACAGAAGCGTCGGTCGTTACAGTCATCTCCAACCTGAACAACTCGTTCAAGCTGGCGGTGCCGGGCAGCATGGTCGGCGCGATTTCGCAGGATCGAGCATCGGGAATTTTTGGTTTGCTGCGCCAGGCGCCGAAGATGATTCCGGTGAAAGTCAATCTGCATACCAGCCGCGATCGCATCGACACTTATTCTTACGAGATCGCGAATGACTCGTTTTTGACGCCCTTGCTGCTCAACATCACGCTCTTCAACACGATCACTTCGAGCGAACGCGCCCTCGGTGATTCGACCATCACAATGAAGGGTGAGATCAAAGTCAAAGGCCAGGAGCCGATTCAGATCGATCGCCGGTTCTCAGCGAACAACTCACCAATCATGGCCGCAGGTTCGATCGCTGCGCCGGTGAGCTCGCTTTTGACAAGTGGCTTCGACGACGTCCAGGTCGACGGCATAACTTTGGACATCTCTTCTTCGGAGACGAAGTACGCCGGCACTCTCGAGCGCATCACTCTTGATCGCACTGAAGTTCGGCGTGGAGAAAAGATCGAAGTGCAGGCTTATGTGCGGACCGAATCCGGAAAACAGTTTGTGCAACGCATTCCGTTGCAGATACCGGAAGACGCGGCGCTCGGACAGTTGTTGGTGTTTGTCGGCGACGGGGGCGCGTTGCAGGAGGGTTCGGCGGCGAAGTCGTTTGTGCCGCAGGATCTGAGCCAACTGGTGCGGGCCATCAACACGGTCAAGAAGAGCGATCGCCTGTACGTGAAACTGTTTCGGATTACGCCCGGCGCAGTGATTGGAACGAGCGAACTTCCGAGTTTGCCGCCGTCGATGGTCGCAACGCTGAATAGCGAGCGCACCTCGGGTGGTTACACGCCTACTGTTCTTTCACCGGTTTATGAAATGGAGTTGCCGCCGGCTGAGTTTGTAATTTCGGGGCAGCAACTGATCGCGATTGATGTCGTGAAGTAATATTAACCACGGATAATACGGATCTTAATACCCGATCAGCGCTGATCTAGTATTTACAATCCGTGTCATCCGTGGTCCAGTTTCGCGAGCGCGTTGATTCTTTCCTTGAATGCTCCCGCCAATTGATCGACTTCCTCAGTTGAATAATTAGCCGCACGAAAAGCGTCCTTGATCTGGTCGTCACTCAGGCGCTTCAGCAGGTTGCTCAACCAGCGCGCGTCCGCGACAGTGAGTCCTTCGAATAGCTTCTGGTTCTTTCCGCTGTAGTTGAAATCAATCACGTCGCCATTCACCTTCTTGATGAACACTGCCTTTTCGTAATCAGAAGGCTCATTGCGGCTGCGCGCGAAAAAGCCGCCTGTCTTTCCAAAAGAACCGCCCAAATCGCTGATGATATAACGTAGCTCTCCCTCCCCGGTGGTATCGCCGCGTGCTGCGAGGATCTCGTTGTTATCGTCTTTCATGTCCCAGTTATTGATCATCAGCATGAGGATTTTCAGACCACGAAACTCCGGCGCGTCTTTGAACGGATTGTTCTCCCACATCCAATTACCGGCGCGCTTCACACTCGCGGGCCTGGCTTCGAGTCGCACATTTTCAAACTCGCCCTTGCCTTCGATCTTCGCCTTCGGAACGAGATAAGCAATCTCGGTTTCATAACCGAGCGCCCAAAGCAAACGATTGGCGGCAGTGTCAGTCTGTGCTTCTTTTCCGATCTTCGCGATCCACTCGTTTCCTTTAGCATCGCGAACGCGATACTTCTTCGAGTAACCGCCAGTCTTCTGCTCGATGAAAGTCAATTTGCTCGTGTCGGGCTTCATCTCCTCGCCGCCGGCGCCGATTAAAAGATTACGGCTCTCGAGGTCAGTAGGCTCGTGCCAAAGCACTGGCTTACCGGTGAGTTCCTTCTTTTCGTTTTTGTCCTTCTTTTCTTTCGAATCCTGGGCATTTGCGGCAAAGGGTAGCGCCAGCATCAGGAGCAGTAAGTAGATGGACCAATATCGTGATTTAGTACGAAACATGCTGAGTGTCTCTCCCGCGTGTAGTCTTCTAGTACAAACCTATCGGTCGCCAGGTTATAAGGCAAATATTTAGCCGCGGATCCGTGTTATCCGCGGCTTATGGGGTTGGAGGTGTGGCGCCTTGCGGTGTAATCCAAAGTTGGACAGACAATTCGTCTTTCGGTTTTCCGACCAGAGTTACGATGCGATGTTGGTCCAACCGACGTGAGTTAACGAGGTAATCAACTATGCGGCTGGCGTGCTGTTGGACCTCGCCGCGTTTGCCTGACTTTCCTGGATAGATGATCACGTGTCCAGTTGCTGTCGGATCGTTTTGCAGTGCGATGGCGAAGTTGTCGAGACGTGCTTTCTCGTCGTTACGAGAGATGTCTGGAAACTCGTCAAATTTGTAGTCAACTATTTTCAGAACAGGCATGTTGACGGCGCAATCAGCGGAGCACTCGAGCGTGTAACCACTCATTGAAAGCGACGCTCGTACCGTCTGTCCGGCGAGCCCGGTGGTATCGACTTTGATCGTGCTCGTTCCCTGGCCCTCGATGATCGTTCCGGCTGAGACAGTCCAGTTGTAAACCGGACTGACGTTGGCCGGTACGCCACCGGAGTAGCGCGAGCTGAAGGTTAGAGGTTCATTGAGCGCAACCGTTGTCGGACAAACGATCTCGATTGCAGGGCAAACAGGTCGAACTGCTGCACATGGGTTCACGAGTACGGTCACCGAAGAGAAGGCCTCGCACGAACCCTCGCTGCCGACGCTCTGAATGTCGAGCGACGCTTTGTAATAACCCGGCTTCAATCCAGCCAGGTTCCACGTCACGTCCGCACCTTCACCGCTAATCACTCCCGCAGTCGTCGACCACTTGTACTTGATTGGATAGCCGCCCGGCGAAACTGCTTTAGCAGTCAGACGAACTCGGGGCGTTCCATTGTCAGCGCAAGCGCTCACGCTGTTGGTGTCGGAAGTTAAACTGAGACTCAGCGGTGCATTGGCCGCAGCTACTTTGCGCGTTTGGGCGCAAGTTGGCGGGGCGGACAGGCAAGCGGCGAGGACAATTGGCGCAATTGGCGCCAGGTATCCGATTAGCCGCGATTGATTTCTTAACATCTGCACTCCTTTTAAGAGAAGAAAGTCGTAATCAGTTTTGGCTTCCATTAGACGCCTGGTTTGACTCTCTTACCTGAGTTGGCGTTAGATAAGCCTGCTGCATCCCAACCTAAGTCTTTTCAACAGCAGAGCTTTGAAGATGAGAACGATTCTCTTAATCTGCGCTGTCTGGCTTCTGTTATTTGCCTCTGGTTGCAAGCGCGGTGGTCAGCAAAGCACGAATAATAGTGCCGGGACCGCGGACGTGTCCAACAATTTGGCCGGAGATCGTACCCGGGCACGCGACCAGTTGGAAAGAGGTAAGGAACTATACCGAAACGATCAGGACGCGGAGGCGGTCCTGGCATTTCAGGAGGCAGTTAGACTCGATCCGGATCTGGCCGAGGCGCATTTCCGGCTCGGTCTGGGTTACGAGTCGATTGGCAAACGCGAAGAGGCGGAAACGGAGTACAAGAAAGCAGTCTCGGCTTACAAGAAGTATCTTGAACATAACGACGGCGATGCCGAGGCGCATTACGCGCTTGGACAGACGTACGCGGGGTTGGGTCAGTACACCGAAGCGGTTCGCGAGTATCGCGAAGCGACGAAGTTGAAAGAGGATGATCCGGATATTTATTACGATTTGGGAGTTGCTCTTTCGAAGTTAGCCCAATACGATGCAGCGGCGACTGCGTTTTCGAAGTCGTTGGAGATTGATCCGGACTACTATCGAGCGCAGGACGGGCTTGATGAA
Organism: Pyrinomonadaceae bacterium; assembly: GCA_035696765.1. GTDB lineage: Bacteria > Acidobacteriota > Blastocatellia > Pyrinomonadales > Pyrinomonadaceae > PSRF01. The sequence continues at coordinate 6,052 of DASSEB010000379.1, forward strand.
GCGAAGGAAGGCATCCAGCGAATTCGCGCGGGCAGGAAGCATCAGGCAGATTTACTGAAGAAGCAGAAGGAAGACGAGTTAAAGAAAGCGGGAGAAGGGGCGGCGTCGCCGACTCCGAATATTTAGCATGGCTACTTACACACCACCACCATACTTCCCACAGGGCTCGCTTGCCCCGGCGGACAAGAATCGTTATCGAAAGTTCAAGCTCATCATCGCGTCGTTGGCTCTACTTGTCGTGCTGCTCATCGCGGCCGCTGGCTACGGCATCTGGTATTTGCTTAAAATGATTTTGTAAGATGGTTCCTGCGTGGAACCCGCAGAGCGTTGCCACCTTGACACTCTTCACGCCTCGGTCAACCTCAAACCTGGAGAAGCAAATGACCCACATTAAATGCTCACAATGTGGCCTAATCAATTGGCCCGATGCGGAACTCTGCGATCGTTGCGGCGCAGCGGTTCTTCGCGACAGTCCGGAAAAACGTGTGATGGAATCGCCGCGATCCGATCTGCCCATACTCACCTTCGGAAGCGAGCCGCCAACAGGTTCGAGAACACTGAAGTTGGTCTTGATCGTGGCCATCTTCGTGCTCGTCTCGGGCGGCGTAACGTGGGCGGTATACAAAGGCCGAGACAGCGGAAGCAGCACGGCCGCGGCGCGGAAGCAGAAGCCGCCCGTACTGACCCTTGACGAGCGCACACGTAACACGTTGCTCGCCTGCCTCGCGCAGCCCGGGTTCGTCGGAACGAAAGTAGCCGAAGAAGTGCTCGGCCGTGTACACCTGGAACTGCTACAGGTGCCGGATCAGGAAGTCTACTTTTCCGCTCCTGCGCCGGAGCAAGTTGGCGAGGCCTTCGAATCGATGGTTGCGCGGTTCGTCAGTGACCCGAAGCAAATCGTGATGGCCGCGGACGATGGTTCAGGACGGCTCCGCCTCGGCAAGTACTCGCTCCTGCAGTCGGCGGACAAGCACGTTTTCTTCAAGACAGCCGTGGCCAACATCAAGTTTGACACTGGCACGGTACTAAAATTTCCCTTCAAGCTCGCGACCTACACACTCGATATGCGGGAGTTGGAAGACTTCCTCCTGAACAAGAGCATCTTTGGCGGGCGAATGACAGCGCGGACAGAGCAGACGCGCGGGGGAATGCCCGTCCTCTTCGCGAACCACGGAGCATTGGTCGCACGGCCGGAAGAACCTTCGCTGCGACGGTTCGTCGCTGAGCTGACTCGCGACATTCCGCCGGACGCCGAAGGCGCGCGCGAGGCGCGCGTGCAGCGTGTACTCGATTTCGTCTCGCGCGAGATCAAGTACGACCAGCGCGAGGCGACTTACAATTTCGAGTTGTTGAAAAGACCGAATGAAGTCTTGATGTCGGGCGAGTCGGATTGCAGCAACAAGGCCATCCTGCTTGGCTCGCTGCTGGAGCAACTCGGCGAGGACTACCTGTTCGTCTACACGCCTGACCACATCACGGTCGCCGTCCGGCAGGGTGGCTTCCCCGCGCGCAATGGTCTTCTGGTCGCATGGCAAGGGGAGGCCTGGCTCATCGCAGAAGGCACGGCGCCGGGGTTTCGCATCGGCGTTGACCACCTGCAAGGCGAAGCGCGTTTCAAGCAATACAAGCACATACAGCGACCGCGAGATCGAGACGTGATTTTTGACCTCGCCACGGGTCATCAGTTGTCATTTCAATAGTTCTACGCTTGACACAATCCCATTACGTTCGTATAGTCTCCCGTTTCGGACTTACTGTCTGAATCAAACAAAAGCAACGTCCAGTTGGTTCTGTAGGTGTGGAGGCGTTGCTCGACCAAAGCAGTTTGGTCGTTTGACAATTATTGTGGCGTAAATGGTACGCGTCGCGGCCGGCTTCGGTTGGCCGCTCCAGCACGTACTCGCGCAGAAGGAGACTTCTCGCCATGAAGCGACGCCACAGAAAAGTTTCGGCTTAAGGGAAGCCACGATCCACGCCCGCCATTAAATAGCGAATTCAGAACGTCCCTAAAACTAATTTCTAACAGGGCAGCCGCCTGCGCTGACTGCCGGACTGGTTCCGGAAAGAGGTAGGCAGTGGGCCTTTTTGCGCGCTTGACGCGCTCGCAGTAAAGAGGGAAACACGTGCCGACCATAAATCAGCTTGTTCGCAAAGGCCGCCAGCAGGTTAAGTACAAAACGGCCAGTCCTGCGCTCCAGAGTTCTCCCCAAAAGCGCGGTGTCTGCACCCGTGTTTACACGCAAACGCCGAAGAAACCGAACTCCGCGTTGCGCAAAGTCGCGCGTGTTCGCCTGACAAACGGCATCGAGGTGACGACCTACATCCCCGGCGTTGGTCATAACCTCCAGGAGCACTCGATTGTCCTTATTAGAGGCGGACGCGTGAAGGACCTGCCGGGTGTGCGTTATCACGTGATTCGCGGCACGCTCGATTCGGTCGGCGTGGCGGATCGCAAGCAGGGACGCTCGAAGTACGGAGCGAAACGGCCCAAGGCCAGTGCCGGAAAATAGAAGTCAAGCGCCGGAAAGTAAGCAGCTAACGAGACAACGATATGCCAAGACGACGAGTAGCCGAACGACGCGAAGTACTTCCCGATCCTGTTTACAGCAGCCCGCTCGTGACGAAGTTCATCAGCGGCGTGATGTGGGAAGGCAAGAAGAGTGTGGCAGAGGGCATCTTTTACGATGCCATGCGGCAGATCGGGGACAAGACCGGCGAAGAGCCTTTGAAGGTTTTTAAGCGGGCGATCGACAACGTCAAACCGACGGTTGAAGTGAAGTCGCGGCGCGTTGGCGGTTCAACTTATCAGGTTCCGATTGAAGTACACCAGGAACGGCGCGGTGCCCTGGCAATTCGCTGGATCGTCTCCTACGCACGCGGCCGCGGCGAGAAGACGATGACCGATCGTCTGGCGGCTGAAATACTCGACGCGGCCAACAACCGCGGGAATGCGGTGAAGAAGAAGGAAGACACTCACCGCATGGCGGACGCCAACAAAGCGTTTGCGCATTACAAATGGTAAGGATGAGCTTGGTGCTTTGTATTTTGATCTTCGTCAAAGCACAAAGTTCAAAGACCCAAGTTCAAAACAGCAATGGCTAAGCACGACCTAAGCAAGTTCAGGAACATCGGCATCATGGCCCACATCGATGCCGGCAAGACCACCACGACTGAACGTATCCTTTATTACACGGGCATCACGCACAAAATCGGCGAGGTGCACGAGGGTACGGCGACGATGGACTGGATGGAACAGGAGCAGGAGCGCGGTATCACCATCACCAGCGCTGCGACGACCTGTTTCTGGGAAAGAAGTGGTGTCGATCATCGCATCAACATCATCGATACTCCGGGCCACGTCGACTTCACGATGGAGGTCGAGCGTTCGCTGCGCGTGCTTGACGGTGCTGTTGCCGTGTTCGACGGCGTTGCCGGCGTTGAGCCGCAGTCAGAGACTGTCTGGCGCCAGGCTGACAAGTATGGCGTTCCGCGAATTTGCTTCATCAACAAGCTGGATCGTGCCGGCGCATCTTTCGATCGCTCCTTTGAGTCGATCATCACGCGCCTTGGCGCAAACCCTGTAGCTCTGCAAATCCCGATCGGCCTTGAGGATAAACTCAAAGGAGTCATCGATCTCATCTCGATGAAGGGACTGATCTGGAACGACGAGAGCAAAGGCGCTGAGTACGAGACCGTCGAAATCCCGGAAGATCTGAAGGAAGCCGCTGCGGCTGCTCGTGAGAAGCTGATCGAGGCTGTGGCGAGCATCGACGACGACTTGATGCACAAGTATCTCGAAGGCGAGGAGATTTCCGATAGCGAGATTCGCAAAGCTCTGCGTGCCGGCACGATTGGTTTGAAACTCGTGCCTGTCGTCACAGGCTCGGCTTTCAAGAACAAAGGCGTGCAGACGCTGCTCGACGCAGTTGTCGATTATTTGCCGTCACCTCTTGACGTGCCTCCGGTTGAAGGAATCAATCCGAAAACTGACGTGGTGGAAAACCGTCCCCCGGATGCTGCTGCGCCATTTGCCGGCCTGGTCTTCAAAATAATGGCGGATAAGCACCTGGGGCAGTTGTCTTTTGTACGGATTTACAGCGGCACGATTAAAGCCGGTTCTTATGCCTACAATCCTGTTAAAGGTAGTAAGGAACGTGTAGGCCGTCTGATGCGGATGCACGCCAACAAACGCGAGGATATTGAAGACGCGAGCGCTGGTGAGATCATCGCCATTGGCGGTATGAAGCAGGTCACGACCGGTGATACGGTTTGCGACGAGAACAAGCCAATCATCCTCGAGAAGATGGAGTTTCCGGCTCCCGTAATTCGCGTCGCTGTCGAGCCAAAAACGCGACAGGATCAGGACAAACTCGGCGTGGCGCTGAATCGTCTCGCACAGGAAGATCCTTCCTTTAACGTTTCTACCGATACGGAAACTGGTCAAACGATCATCGCCGGTATGGGCGAGCTCCATCTCGAGATCATCGTCGATCGAATGAAACGGGAGTTTGGTGTCGAGGCCAACGTCGGCAAGCCGCAGGTGGCGTATCGCGAAACCATTACGCAACCGGCACCCGGTAAGGAAGTTTATAAGAAACAGACTGGCGGTCGTGGTCAGTACGGGCACGTGGAGATCGAGATTGAGCCGGCACCGGGCGAGGGCTTTGTATTCGAAAACAAGATCACCGGCGGCGCGATTCCGAAGGAGTACATCAAGCCGGTCGAGCATGGTATCCGGGACGCAATGGAGCGCGGGTTCCTCGCTGGTTATGAGTTAGTGGACATCAGAGTACGCCTGGTATTCGGTAGCTATCACGAGGTGGATTCGGATGAGCGTTCCTTCCACATTGCCGGTTCGCTTGCATTTCAGGATGCGGTGCGAAAAGCGAAGCCAGTGTTGCTGGAGCCCATCATGCGGATTGAGGTTGTGACCCCTGACGAGTACATGGGGGCGGTTAACGGCGACCTTATGCGGCGGCGCGGGCAGATTGAAAAGACCGAACCTCGACCCGGCGGTGCGCAAGTGATTACCGCATTCGTGCCGCTTTCCGAGATGTTTGGTTACACGACTGACTTGCGTTCGGCGACCCAGGGGCGCGCTACTTCCACGATGCACTTCGAGCGATATGATCAGGCTCCGAAGAACGTTGCGGAAGAGGTTATTGCAAAGGTCCAGGGAGTAGCGAAATAAGAGCGGCACAGGCTTACAGGGTCTGTGCCTTTTCTTTTCAACTTAAGACAGACTGAGTCTGTAAACACGGGGATATAAAAAGATGTCGAAGGAAAAATTTGACCGTTCCAAGCCGCACGTGAACATCGGGACGATTGGGCACGTGGATCATGGCAAGACGACGTTGACGGCAGCGATCACGAAGGTGTTGGCGAAGAACAACCCGAAGGTGCAGTTCG
>DASSEB010000380.1:0-7294 GCA_035696765.1 Pyrinomonadaceae bacterium
CTGTTGGGACCGCAAGATCGAGCACGAGAGAGTGGTCAAGGCAGTGCGTCTCGTATCCATCTACGGCACGCTCCTCGTTGAAGGATTGATGCCGATCTGCCTCCTCGTACCACCGCTCTTACCAATCGGGTTGTTGCTCGGACTGCTGTTTCACTTCACCCTCGGCGTGCTGGGCATTATCAATTTCTCGGCGGTCATGTATGCCGGCCTGCTGACTTTTGTTCCTCCTGCAATGCTCATGCAGGTTGCCGGAGAAATTGCTGCCCTCGGTTGGCCCACCATCGCTTTCGTGTTGCTCTTATGCGTGCTGATCGTGTGGTTTCTCACGCCGCAGCACGCCAATCGTCATTGCCCATACGTGAAGCGCTGGCCGGCGACGGTTTTGCAATGTATGTTCGGGATTGTCTCCGGGCTGATGCTGATGGGTGCGTTCTTTCTCTTCAAGCTGGAGCCGGTCAGCACAGTGGGTTGGTCATCTCTCGGCCACCCCGAACAATTACTGCTGGTCCTTTTCTTGCTCGCATTTTCAGTGAACGGATTGAGTCCTTACTTGGGACTGAAGACTGAATTCAGCTTCGCCATGTTCAGTAACCTTCGTCATGAGCCGTGGAAACATTTCGTGTATCCGGCATCGTGGAGACCTTTCGATCTGTGCAGCTACGTCAAGATCGAGCGCCTCGAAGGACTGCCCGCCATCAAGAAGGAAACGTCGGCGACGAAGATGGTCCTATTCTTGTTGTCCGAAGCGGGATCCTATCGCTTCTCGAGTTACTTCTTCCGCGAAAGTATCCGTTTGATTCGCAGGGCCGCGGAGACTCCAACCAAAATTCATGTGGTATTTACCGAGCGCGGCAAACAGTTCGAAATAGATGATTTTGACGGCAACTTCGATAACGGTTGGTTGACTCGTCTCCGTGTGAGTCTGTTCCCTTTTATGATGCCGCTCGATCCGCACGCTCCTCACACCGAGCAGGGAACGGTCAAAAAACAGGGTGAGCGACAGATGTTTTGAAAGCCGATGAATGCGATGAGTTTACAATCTCTGGATCCGATCACAGTCGAAACGGAGCGTAGTGTCGAGCTCTTGAGAGAGCAGGGATGGTGCGTGATAGAAGACGTCGTACCCGAAACGGACGTCATTGCAATTCGCGATATCATCATCTCCGAAGAACGGCGACAGACGGCCGATCGGCTGGGTTGGACGCGCACCAGCATCGGCAGCCCGGATTTGTCGCGTAATCAAAAGCTCTCGAAAGCACAAAACATAATCCCAAAAGTCGGACAGCGTTCGTCCTTTCTGCTGGACCATCGGTACATGGCTGTGCTGCGTAGTTTGCTGGGAGGTTATGTGCGGGTGACGAGCGATTTTGGCATCGTAACTTTTCCGGGAAACGAAAGAGAGTTCTGGCATGCCGACTGGCCGCACAATCAAACCGTCGCGGCACACATACCGGAACCTTACGGGACCACACTGATGCATCTCGGCAGTCTCGTGATGCTGACGGATTTCACGAGCGAGAATGGCGGCACGATAGTTTTACCCGGGAGCCATTTATTTGAACGCAATCCCACCGGAAGCGGTAATGAGAGCTATGCAAGCACCGCGCAGCGGTCAGAACAGCAAGTGACGGGAAAGGCCGGCAGCGTTCTTGTTTACGATAGTCGCTTGTGGCATTCGATTGCACCGAATCGCACTGCGTCGCCGCGAGTGGCGCTCGCGATACGCTTTGCACCGTGGTGGCTCAATCTCGAAGTGCGCCGTCCCGGTTCGATCGAGGCAAAGCTGATCGAGACGATGGCGGTCGGTCGCCCCACGCCTGTACCAACACTGTCGCGCCTGGAGTACGAAGCATTGCCAGTCGCTGTACGACCCCTTTACGAACATTGGCTGGACGGTCGTACGGACTTGCCGTTACCGAAGGCGAGAGTGAGTTCCGCTGGTCCAACGACGCCACAAAACGCAGCCCCGATGGACGACTCTCTGTTATTCGATCTCCGCCACATGCAATATGCGCTACCAATGACGCAGTTGGCGCTAAACCTCGGGCTGTTCGAATTTCTCGACCGAAAGCCTGCTGACTTGGCCGCGATTACCGGTTTCCTTGGCTGCACCACTCGCGCGGCCGAAGCAATGTTAGCGGTTGAGGCATCATTAGGGCTGTTGGAAGTGCTTGAACATGGGCGCTATTGCCTGAGCGAGCAAGCGCGTACATACCTCGTTCGAACCAGTCCGTTTTATCGTGCTGCGTTACTCAGTGATGGCGATCAAACTCTGCAGCGGCTAAAGTTCGCGTTCGAGCCGGACCATGACGCGATTTCACCGCTCGCTGGAGAACTCGACGATGTCGACGAGAGGGAGTTGCGAGATTTTGTTAATAGGATGGACGTGCTGGCGCGCCCTGCGGTTATTTCGCTTGCAAAAAACAACGTGTGGTCCAACACGCGGCGATTACTCGACATCGGCGGCGGGGCTGGCGCGGCTTGTATCGCAATCGCGCAAACACATCCCGACATTGATTGCACGCTGCTTGACCGTGGCCCAGTCTGCAAGATCGCAGCAGAGCGAATTGCGCAAGCTGATCTTTCCGAAAGAATAAAGACGCTTGACCGCAACATGCTGTCTGAACCATTACCAGAAGGCCATGACGCAATCTTGTTCTCCAACATTTTTCACAACTGGGACGCGCAGACCTGTCTGCTGCTTGCCGAAAAAGCGTTTGCAGCGATCGAGCCCGGTGGTATCGTGGTCCTACATGAAGTTCTGCTGAACGAGCGTAAAGATGGTCCTTTAGGTGCGGCATGCTTCTCCGTCGCCATGCTCCTTTCGCACCGGGGCAAACAATACACTCTTGACGAACTGCGAGACATCCTGGTCCAGGCTGGATTTCAGGATTGCCGCGCAGAGCCTACCCTTGGTCGTTATCACATAATCTACGCTACCAAACCGAGTCTCTCGTGACGTCTCCTAAAAGCAACGTATGGTGCTGGGCTGGTTACGGAAATGCTCCGGTACATGCCGGCGACTTGGCCTGCGCCCCATGGCGCGAGGGAGATGCGCGAGTACTGCTCTATGCGGCAACACCGTTTGCGGTTCACGGGGACAGTTGGATTGTCTTCGACGGCGCGATCTACAACGCAGAAGAACTTTTCCACGCCCGTGCAGATAACGAGATCAATCAATCGACCATAGCGTCCAATCTTTTGTCCCTCCTGTTAGACGAAGGCATCGAGGCCCTGCATCGTGTGAATGGGATGTTTGCATTCGCTTTGTGGGATGCGAGTTGTCGCCGGCTTGTCGCAGCGCGCGATCGCTTCGGCATGAAGACGCTCTACTGGCACGCGCAAGGCGGCGGACTAGCGATTGGGTGCAGGATGAGCGCGCTATCGGATGTGCTCGGCGTTCCGCGCGCGATCAACCATGCCGGCGCTGTTGAGTTTCTGGTTAATGGATTCACGGATCAGGGTGAGGAAACTCTGTTTGCCGGGATACGCCAGCTTCCTCCGGGCGCCGCGCTGCAGTTCGATCCTGTTTCCGGCAGTCTCACCCGACAGCAGTGGTATCAGTTACCTTCAGCGTCGAGCACGATCCAATCCGAGGACGCAGCAATCGAGCGCTTTCGGACCATCCTCTCTGACGCCGTGAGGATTCGCTCGCGATCGTCGAGTCTCGGATTGATGCTTTCGTCGGGCATCGATAGTTCGGCTATCGCCGGGTTACTTGCACAACAGGCGGCCCGACGACCACTTCGAACCTACAAAACAATTTTCAATATCCCTCATCACGATCAGCCAGATCATGTTGCCGCTGTCGTTAACCGCACCGGCGCAACGCACCATGAAACCAGGCTAGCGCCCGGCGATTTGTTCCGCTATCGCGACGACCTTCTGATCGCCCTTGAACAACCGTATGAACGCTCCATCATCTCCGCGCACTGGGCCCTTTGCAGGCGTATGGCTGAAGATTCAATTCGATTCACGCTTGACGGGGTCGGGGCTGATGAGCAGCTTGGCGGATATCGCGTCTTTCAGACTGCTTTCGCAGCCTTCGAGCGTGGTGAAAAGCCGCGCGGTTTGGCGTTCGTCGGATCATCACGCCCGCCGGAGAGTTTCGATAAAGATACCGACCTCACGAACCTGTACGCATGGCTTTCCGGTGATGCACGCGATTTGGCAGTGCAGATGATAAACGACGAGTCGAACATCACTATCGATTCACTTGGTGAAATGTGTCGCTACCACATGCATCGTGGCGCGTTGCCGATGCTGCTTCGCTTCAACCGCGACATCGGCGCCGCTTTCGATCAGGAGTCGTCATCTCCGTTCATGGATCACCGTCTAATTGAGTTTTCGATAAAGCTCGACGACAGCCTCAGGATTGCCGGCAATCAATCGAAATACGTACTGCGTCGCGCCGTCGCGGATCTGGTTCCGGAAATGATCGTGCGCTACGACAACAAGGTGAGTTATCTCGATATCGAAGTCGGGTGGTTGGGTGGTCCAGGGTTTGATCAATTGCGAGCCGGCGTGCTTCGCGCCGAGTCTGAGTTGTCCTCCTTACTTGCGCCATCCGCCGGATCGGAAGAGCTCGACAAACCGACTATTTTGCGAATGTGGCGGATTGACTGTTTAGCCGCGTGGGCGCGGTTGTTTGAGGTGGCGGTATAAAACCGATGATAGAAAGTCGCAGGCTTTACGAACTATTCACCGGAGATCCTTCGGAGTACCGTCGTTTCATAGATCAGATTTTCCACGAGCGCGTTGAATCTGTTCTCACTCGAGTACCGTTCTTTCGCGATTATATGAACGCGAAAGAATTGACGCCTAGTGACTTCATGACTATAGACACCGTGCGCAAGTTTCCGATTCTGGACCGTCGCTTCATTCAAGGTCAGGAGATGGCCAGTCTTATCAACTCTTCCGTAGACATGGCCCAACTGCCTCCGCCTTCCCACACATCCGGAAGCAGTGGCAAACCACTGGAGCTACATGCCAGTCGAGATTTTTACATAGCCTCGTTTTATATCATGCAGTTGAGCTATGGCGGGTCGTTGCCGTTCGTCGTCGCCTGCTTATCTGATAGGGATTACACATTGCCTGCGGTCGACGGCTGTCAGGTACATTTCATTTCGCGCAAGAGTCCCGTTGACCGGTTGTATGCTCGACTCGTTGAGATCAAGCCGCAGATCGTAATGATGCGCCCTGATCGCTGGAGGCTTTTGGTAGATGAATTCGGCGCGGATCTGGCGAGACTGCGCCTTACTGTCGCGGGTGTTTCAAGCGCGATGTCGACAGCGAGCGAGAGAGCCTATTTCGGAACTTTTCTCGGCTGTCCGACACCGAATATGTACGGCGCTACGGAATTAGGCGGGGCTATCTTCGAATGCCCTTTCGGACGAGAACATGTCGTCTCTCACAATAACTATCTCGAGATCGTGCAGGACGACGGATCCGACTCACGTCCTGGAGAAACAGGACATTTGGTTTGGACTTCTTTAGATAACACCATCATGCCTTTTGTTCGTTACAAGATCGGCGACGTTGGAGCATTCGCCAGGGAACAGGCTTGTAACTGCGGCTGGAATGGCCCGGTTGTTGAGGGCGTCCGTGCAACAAGGCCGAAGGAGGCAGTAGTGCTTCCGAATGGTTTGAAAATGAGCTTTTACCACTTCAATGTTGAAATCCTAAAAAACGAGGGCTCGTCACTGTTCCGGCAGTATCAACTGATACAGGAAAGGACAGACTTGTTGCGGCTCTTAGTGGTCAAATCGGCCTTTTTCAAAGAGCGTGGAATGGAGGACATGCTGATTCGACTACGTGAATTGCTGCTAGGCGAAATCGCGTTGGAAGTGACATACGTTGAGCACATTGAGCAGGCGGGAAATAAGTTCCAGTTCTTTGTGCCGCTCAACGTGAAGAACTGATCACGACGCATCGTCGCCACGGCCGCGCTGTATTGGGGAGTGGTATTGTGACTGAGGAGACAGACTCAACTTGCGAATCGTCTGTTGGCAACTCTTATTTGCATCACTTGAAACACATCACAGAGGAATTACTTCAGGCAGACGAGGAGCAACGACTCCGGGAAGCCGCAACACGATTACACGCGCTCTTCGCAAATCTCACAGGCGTAGTTGATTCGATTGATTCCGTTGATTCCGTTGATTCACAACACACTCTTCTTCCGAATGGGAAAGCCATCTCTCCCGAAGATGCTGGCAGGTGTGTGTTGGATCATGCCAGGACCTCCAAATTCTTGAGAGGCGCCTGTGCCGCGTTGATTGAGGCGCAAAAGCGATTCCCTAACGAACGGATAGATGTTCTATATGCCGGCTGTGGTCCATTCGCTACTTTAATCATTCCCTTAACCACACAATTCAGCGCCAGCGAAGTTCAGTTCACATTGATCGATATACACTGGCGTTCTTTGAAGTGTGTCGAGCGCATTTTTGAAACTTTAGAACTAACAGATTATGTGCGTGATTATATTCAGGCGGATGCCGCATCGTATGTCCATCGAGATCGGCCTCATGTAATTATCACGGAGACAATGCAGAGGGCGCTGGAGAAGGAACCGCAAGCGGCGATTACCTTCAACCTCGCGCCGCAGTTGCGTGAGGGCGGCATTTTCATCCCTGAGCAGATATCCATCGATGCCTGCTTGTATGATCCGAGTAAAGAGGAATCTCCGCAGGGTCAACGGGTAAGGGTAAGTCTTGGTCAAATACTTGAGTTAGCGGCGAAGAATTCTTACGCAGTTGTTGATGACACTTGCTTGCCAACAGTAGTGCTCGACATTCCAGGAGGAATGGATCAGAGTCTGGGATTAATGCTTCGAACGACGATCAGAGTTTTTGGATCGGCTGTGCTTGACGAGTATGAAACAGGAATCACGCACCCTGTTATTTTGCACGACTTCAGTTGGAGCAGATGCGGCCGCATCGAGTTGGCCTACACGCTTGGAAGCGAACCAGGATTCAAGTATCGCTGGGTGTAAGCGCCGAGTGGATGGAATCGCAGAGCCTCGACCGCCTTTGCGAGTGCCATTTTGGATCTTTTCAAGTAGTGCGATGATTTTGACTGGAGCCGGCTGCCGGAGTTGAACCGGTGACGTTCTAATTACGATCAGGTAGACGGCACTAGCTCTTGGTCTGTGACCAGTTCGACGAACGGTATCTCAACGTCTTCAGCCTTCGCTTTAGAGACACTTCTTTCGCCCTCGGTCCGCTGGCAATTAAGCGATCGCCATCCAGTGCGACCCATTGTCCCGAGTATCTTCTCGGTTTTCGTGCAACCA
>DASSEB010000381.1:0-4222 GCA_035696765.1 Pyrinomonadaceae bacterium
AACCGGGGCCCGGAAACCTGCTCGGAAATCTGCTCTGTGCGATCGCCGGACTGCTCGACCAGCCCGGGGCGCCGTTGAACATCATTGCCGACTTACTCAACTCGCTGCTTGATCTCCTTGTCTTCCTTCGATAGAGGGGAACACGGACCGACTGAGTTACCTTGGGAGGAGGCGCAAATTGCCTCCTCTATTTTTTTCAAAAACCCATTTGTGCCTCTCCAAGAAAGCCAATAGGCTATTAAGACGTAACAAACCGAAAGGCCGACCCGAGATCGGCCTTCCACGTTAATCCACTTTCATCGACTAAACTACGCCCGCTATCGTTCGCTATTACTTCAGCACCTCTCTTACTTTCCCAAAGCAGCAACGCGAAAATAGACGAACTCACCACTCTCGGCGACAGGCGTCAACGCGTATTTCGTCGACAGTGAAGGCTGGTCGGACCGCCAGGCGATGATGTGAGTTGGAGAACACCGCGCCATGCTTACCATCGTATGATCACCTTCCGCGCATAATCGTCTGTATGAATAGAACCGGACTTCAGGTCCGAAGTCGATATCAGGATAGACGCCAAGTGGTCCTTCGTCATTGCTGGCCTGGCGAGCGAGCCCGACGAGCTTTTCATGTGCAGGCATGTCTGATGTAACTGCACTATTAACCCGCCATAGCAGAAGAACATTCAGTCCAATCAGTAGACAATAAAGGTATGGCCGGACCCTGGAGCCATTGCCCGGTGCGATGAGAGTACTGATTGCCGGTAACGCCGGTAAGATGTACCACGGGTGTTTGGTCCGCACCACAATGCATATCGCTATGATGACCAGCGCAAACACCGCCACAACGGAAGGAATGTCGCGTCTTTGCCGCAGTCGCAGTAGTCCGAGCGGAAGCAGAAGCAGCGGAAACCCCAACATCGGCACATAAGAAAGCGAGCTGTAAGTTTCGGCGTCCAAAGTTCGCACCGCACGAGTCACAACCTGAACGCCGATATACTCCTTAACAAACTGCATCCCATGAACGTAAATCATGGCAACGTGCCAACTCGCGGCGATTAGAACAAACACTAACAAGCCTAACCAGACATGCCGGCTCTTCGGCCGCGTCCAAATCGCCGCGCCCGCAATCACGAGAACTGCCGGAAGTGCAGCAGCGCCCTTGGTCAATGTTGCCAACGCCAGCGCGGTCCCCACGAGGTACCAGTAGCGCGGATCCCGGCACTTCAGAAAAGCGTAGAGAGCTAATGACATGAAGAACGTCAGCATGACGTCCGTCATACCCCAACGCGCGACGATGAAGAAAGCGGGCGAAGTCAGGAGCATCAGTGAAGTAAGGAATGCGGGAACCAGATTGAAAAACAACCTGGTCATGAAAAAAGTCAGTATTACAACTCCAATCCCACACAATGCAGAAGCAAATCGAGAAGTGAATTCCGAGACGCCAAACAACTTGTACAGAATCGCGGTGGACCAGATGAATAACGGCGGCTTCTGAAAAAACTTTTCACCATTCCAATGAACGGTAAGCCAGTCGCCGCTTTGGACCATTTCTCGGGCGCACTCCGCATAAACCGCCTCGTCCCAGCTCCGGAGCGAAGTTGATCCCAGACGGGTACATAAAACTGTGGACGCAACGACCAAAAGGAGAGCGACGACAACTCCATGGCGCACCCACCCGCTACCGCGGGCGGTACTGACCGTATCCAACAAAAGTTCGGATTGTTTCTGCAAAGCCGTCGAAGAAAGAGATAAGCCTACTGCAACGAAGTGCCGGATCGAACAAAGATCACCGCGTGACTGTCCTCGAAAACGTTTTGCCAGCCCTTGTCTTGTCGCAGCAAACTCGCGATCGGAGTATCCGGTTTCACGAGTACTGTGCGAATACCATGACTGTCGAGTGGCTCACGCCAGGCGCGCGTACCGCCGTAAATCGTGTAGTACTCCTCTATTAAAGCATCACCATAAACGTCGGCTCGTCCATCGATATAGACTCGATACTGCGGGTAGAGGTGCCAAATTAAGTAGCCGCCCCATTGATACTCGTTGTAGATCGGCTGAGGGACGTTCTGCGACTTAATAAAGTCGACGGCCGCAACAGGAAAGTATCCCGCCTGAGAGCGTGGCTGTCTTCCCAGAGTCCGTCGCACAAGAAACGGAGTGAGAATGACGGCCATGACTACAAAGCCCAGCAGGTTGATTGCCAATGCTCGGCGACTGTTATCGTGATGTCCATCATTTGAAATCACCTCCGTCGCACGATCGCGCGCAGACAACCACGACCAGAATTGATCGGCGAGCACCGGCATCGCAACGAGTGCGAAGAACGGAATGTTGCGCACTGATCTGAATGCTGCCGCCAGTGTTACGAGCAGAATAAGCAGTTCGCTCAGCCGTGGTCGCTTCCTCGAGAAAATCGGAACGCATACCAAAACAAGAATGAGTATCAGCAACGGCAGAAACATCGGATCCTGAAAGTCAGGTGCTTGCCATTCTCCGATGTAACGCATTTGTGCATACGATTTCAGGGTTTCAAAAGGATAAGAATAAAGGCGTAATCCGTTTGGATTTATGACGACGGCGACGACGCACATCAACCACACTAAACATAGCCGGCGGATCCTGGTCCAGATGAATGCGAGAGAACGCTTGTGCAGGATTGCTTCGTCTATCGCGATGCCGGTGATAGTAAGCAAAATGAAAACCAGGCCAATGGCGAACCCCGCATGCATGTTGGCCCACAAAAGCATCAGTGGCACGAGCCACCAAATCAACCGGTTGCCTTCACCCCGCTGGTACTTGTCTAACACGGCGAGAAAAACGCTGGCGAAAAGAAGAGAGAACATCTGGGGTCGCACTCCCCAAAACGGAGTTGTCGTGGTAACTCCCAGCAGCAAAGCTACTGCGGCTACAAAAAGGTGTGGCGTCCGGCTCTCGCACCGGCGATATGCGATCCAAAACGCGAAGGTGATGACGAGCGCAAATACGACGATCAGTCCACCGAAGCCCCAGAGGCTAAAAACTGCGTACATCAAGATTTCAGACAGCCATTCATGGGTCACCCATTCACTTCCGAACCGTGATACGGAAAAGATGTCGGTGCGAGGAATGCTTTTGGTAGTAACGATGTATTGGCCGGTCTTTAAGTGCCACCAGAAATCCGGATCCATGATGGGCCGGAAGGCGGTCGCAAAGATGTACAGCATGAAGACTGCAACGAAGAGTTTGCGGGAACGTCTAAGCAACGGCGCGGATGTCGTTTCCAGGATGAAAGGTAGATAAAAACAGCTATCCACAGATTACACTGATCTGCGTAATCTGTGGATGTAATTCTATCATCGGCGAAAGACGCTCAGGTGGTTCGAGAATTGAAAGCCGGAGTATGGCAAAGGAGTTATCCCTAACCCCGCTTTACCTGATCTCGGTAATAAAAAAGCGCAACTATCAGCGCGAAAATTTGCAGTATGACGCGACCTCCCGGCACAGGCGGTTTGTATGGTTTGTCAATCTCCAGCCAATGACCAAAAGAGGAACCATAAATCCAACGAGAGACATAGCCGCCACCGAACATGAGAGCATTAATCGCCAGGTAGACGCAGATAGCTTTCAAGGCAGCTTCTGATTTCTTTTTCACAACTGTCCTCTGCGTCTACCCGACGCGTTACCTACGTTCCGCGTTTCACTCGATGCGCACGCACTCCTCAATTTTGCCATTGCACCGTTAGATGTAGCGACCACATTTACCGCGTAAGTGTGCCTCAACTGCTCGCCAGCGAGCAGTTGTCGCCAAACGGCGCAGCAGCAAAAACCGCCGACTCACTAAATACTCACTGTTTTTCGAGGCATATAGGTTGCTAATAGTGAACGGTTAACACCTGGCAGGATTCTGACTTCGCGCTGCACTTTGACGTTTTTCGCTTGTTTTGCATGGTTGCGGAGGCGAGCGGTTCCCGACGGTGCTGATGGCGATTTATTGATCCAGGGGCGACGCGCTTCGCTCTGCTCAGCGCTTGCGCTGGCTACCATAATTCGCGTCTTCGGCGCCTTGCCGCACGAAAATTAATCTCGAGTGGATAAGAAAATTATGCGGATATCACCACAGGAGCAACAGTTAGTGCAAACCAATTCTTTACTTCAACCCCTTCGCTTGAGTGTGCTAGTGCCCGTGTATAACGAACGCGACGTTGTCGAGGAAAGTTTGAGACGAGTCTTGTCTTTAGAACACTCTC
>DASSEB010000382.1:0-2584 GCA_035696765.1 Pyrinomonadaceae bacterium
GGTCTGGCGCGCGTCTTTATGAACCAACAACTGGCCGAGTGCTCGAGATGCTGACGACGCAGCCGGGCATGCAATTCTATTCCGGCAATTTCCTCGACGGGACTTTCGGGGGGAAGCGTGGATTTGCTTACGAGAGATATACCGGCCTCTGTTTAGAGCCGCAGCACTTTCCGGACGCTCCGAATCACCCAAACTTCCCATCGACCGTGCTGCGTCCCGGCGAGGAATACAACCAGACGACGATCCTGCGCTTTTCAGCCCTTTAGACCAAATCCGTCAAAAATCCGTGTTCATCTGTGTTCGTATGCCCTGATCGCATCCTCATGCCGCAACGTCAACCCGATGTCGTCCAGTCCTTCCAACAAACAGTACCGCTGAAACTCACCAACATCGAACGACGCCGAAAAACCTTGCGCATCTTCAACTGTCTGCCGCTCGAGATCGACACTCACCTCATAACCTTCCCGAGACCGAGCGCGATCCATGATCTGCGCGACCTGCGCCGCCGGTAACGTGATCGGCAGCATCCCGTTCTTGAAGCAGTTGTTCGCGAAGATGTCGGCAAACGATGGCGCGATGATGACGCGAAACCCAAACTCGCCGAGCGCCCACGGCGCGTGCTCGCGCGATGAGCCGCAACCGAAATTTTTACCGGCCACCAGGACCGACGCGTCCTGGTAACGCGGCTGGTTGAGCACGAACGATGGATTCGGTTGACCATCCGGCAAATAGCGCCAGTCGTAAAAGAGAAACTCGCCAAAGCCCGTGCGCTCGATGCGTTTGAGAAATTGTTTGGGGATGATCTGGTCTGTATCGACGTTCGCGCGATCGAGTGGCGCCACGAGACCTGTGTGTCTGCTGAAGGCCTTCATTTAAATTCCCACTTTCGCACATCCGTAAAATGCCCCGTGATCGCCGCCGCCGCAGCCATCATCGGACTGACAAGATGCGTGCGGCCGCCACGCCCCTGACGGCCTTCGAAGTTTCTGTTACTCGTCGACGCGCAGCGCTCGCCCGGTTGCAGCACATCGGCATTCATGCCGAGACACATCGAGCAGCCCGCTTCGCGCCATTCAAAGCCAGCCTCGTGAAAGATGCGATCCAATCCTTCTCGCTCGGCCGCTTTCTTCACGTCCTGCGAGCCGGGCACCACCATCGCGCTCACCGACGAGTTGATACGATAGCCCTTCACCACGCGCGCTGCTGCGCGCAGGTCTTCAATCCGCGCATTGGTGCACGACCCAATGAACGCCCGATCGATCGAGATGTCCTGAATATTCATCCGCGGTCGGAGCGCCATGTACTCGAGCGCGCGTTCCGCATTCGCGTCCGCGGGCTCGGGAACGTAACTCGTAACCGGCACGACCATTCCCGGACTCGTGCCCCACGTCACAAACGGCTCGAGCTGCGAAGCGTCAATATCAACTGTGCGGTCAAACACCGCGCCTTCGTCACTCCGCAGCGTCTTCCAGTAACGCACAGCTCTTTCCCATGCTTCGCCGCTTGGAGCAAACTTGCGGCCCTCGAGATACGCGAAGGTAGTTTCATCGGGAGCGATCATGCCGGCGCGTGCGCCTGCCTCGATGCTCATGTTGCACAATGTCATTCGCCCTTCCATCGAGAGCGAGCGCACGGCATCGCCGGCGTATTCGATCACGTATCCAGTCGCGCCGTCAGTTCCGATCTTGCCGATGATGCCGAGCGCGAGATCTTTCGCAGTCACGCCTTCCGCCAATGAGCCGGACGTCTGCACCTTCATCGTCCGTGGCTTGTTCTGCGGCAGGCACTGCGTCGCGAGCACGTGCTCGACTTCGCTCGTGCCGATGCCGAACGCAAGCGCGCCAAACGCGCCGTGGGTGCTCGTGTGACTGTCGCCGCAAACGATCGTCATCCCTGGTCGTGTCAGACCAAGCTCCGGACCAATCACGTGAACGATGCCTTGCTCGGGCGAGTTGATGTCAAACAGTTGAATCCCAAACTCTTTGCAATTTCTTCTGAGCGCCTCGACCTGAGTCGCCGCGACTGTATCAGCAATCGGCAGGCTGCGATCGGTCGTGGGAACATTGTGATCGACGGTGCCGAAAGTAAGATCAGGACGCCGCACGTTTCGATTCGCCTGCCGCAATCCATCAAACGCCTGCGGCGACGTTACTTCGTGAATGAGATGTAGATCGATGTATAGAAGTGTGGGCTCGCCGTCGGCCTCACGAACTATGTGTGCCTGCCACAATTTCTCGAATAGTGTTTTCATACCGCGTGGTAGGCGTGCCGCATGTCAGCAATCTCAGTCACCGCCTCGCAAATCACTTCCCCAAACTCGCTGGTCGTCACGACGTACCCGCCCGTGCCGTCGGCAATATCAGGCGTGCGGTAGCCGGCTTCGAGCACGTGCTCAATCGCGAGTTCAATGTCAGACGCCTCCTGCTCGAGGTTGAACGAATGACGCAGCATCATCGCCGCCGATGCAATCGCGCCGCAAGGATTCGCAGTGCCGCGCCCCGCGATGTCGGGCGCGGAGCCATGCACCGGCTCGTAAAGTCCGACTTCGCCGCCAATCGTCGCCGACGCGAGCATGCCCAACGAA
>DASSEB010000383.1:0-7188 GCA_035696765.1 Pyrinomonadaceae bacterium
CTTCCGTTTGGAAATCGAGAAGAATTTTCTTGGTCGTCGCGCGATCCTGATCTACCTGATTGCCTTGTTGCCGCTACTTCCGTTGCTGGTGCTGGCGGTCGTGCGCCCGCCGGGCAACGAATGGAACGACTTCAATACGTACAGCACGGTCTACGCGATTCTTTACAATGGCTTGATTCTGCGCACGGTTGTCTTTTTCGGATCCGCATGGATCTTCATGAACCTGTTTCGCGGCGAGTTGGTTGACCGCAGTTTGCACTACTACTTTTTGAGCGCAGTGAGAAGAGAAGTGCTGGTCGTTGGCAAGTATGTTTCAGGCCTGGTCACTTCGATCGTTCTCTTCACGAGCACAACCGTCGTCGCGATGCTGTTGCTGTATCTGCCGCACTTTTACTCGCAAAGCTTGCGATACTTCACCGAGGGGCGCGGTCTTTCGCAGATTCTGACTTACGCAGGTATCACGATACTTGCTTGTGTCGGTTATGGTGCGTTCTTTGTGGTGGTGGGCCTGTTTATTCGTAACCCGATCATTCCGGCGGTGCTGCTCTATGGTTGGGAGTGGCTCAACTTCCTGTTGCCGCCGTTGCTGAAAAAGATCAGCGTCATTCATTACCTCAACTCACTCGTGCCCGTGCCGATTAGCGAAGGTCCGTTTGCCGTCGTTGCCGATCCAACGCCCGCGTGGATCGCGATCCCGAGCCTTCTAATCGTTACGCTGCTCGTGCTTGTCCTCGCGGCATATCGTATTCGCCACATGGAGATTCGCTACGGCAGCGATTAAGAATTAATCCGTGTGAATCCGTGGTTTATTTTCTGCTGACGTAACTATTGTCCTTGATCCAGAAGCGCCAGGGCTTGTCGATCCATGCTTCCGCGTAGTCAATGCCGATCCGCGGACCCTTAGCGATACGGCGTGGCGAGACAGTCTCGTAATCTTCAATCCAAACTCGATCGCCTAGAAGATCCGCGCCGTCGAGTTGTCGATCGATCCCCATCGCCATACACAGTTTCCCCGGTCCATTCGTCAAATTGTGATCCGGATGAGAATGCCTGCGCGCTCTCATTATCTCAATTCCCTCGACCGGCTCGAGCGCGCGCACGAGAATCGCGTGCGGCGTGTCGGCAATGTTGCTCACCACGTTGAATTGGTAATACATGCCGTAAACGAAATAGACGTACGCCACTCCGCCAGTCCCATACATCGTTTCGGTCCGCTTCGTTCTTCGCCCTCCGTAAGCATGTGAAGCCCTGTCTTCCGGTCCGCGATAAGCTTCGACTTCAACGATCTTTCCCGAAACGCGTTCACCCTTCGGACCAGGCACCACCAACAGCTTGCCGAGCAGATCTCGAGCGACTGTGAGGACGTTCGGACGCAGGTAAAACTCGCGCGGCAGTTTGGTGGCTTTAGTGATCAGTGCAGTCTCCACGCCATCACGACAAAGATTATCAATCCAATCAGCACTATGCCCCGGCGCACCCATTTCTGCCCAATGCGCACGGCCATGCTCGCGCCGAAGTAACCGCCGGCCAGCGCGCCGACCGCCATTACGAGCGCGTCCGCCCAGACCACGAGGCCGGCGAGGGCAAAGAGCAAAACGGCGATGCTGTTGATGCAGATGCCGAGAAAGTTTTTGATGCCGTTCGCTCGATTCAGATCGTTGAGACCGAGCAGACCCATTGCCGCCAGCATCAGGATTCCGTTGCCGGCGCCGAAATAACCTCCATACATCGCCGACAAGAACTGAAAAATCATGGCGCCGGTCCACCACAGTCCCGTCGGCTTATCGTCGAGTGAGCCGAGTCGCAAACGCTTGTTGATTACGCCGTGCGACATGAAGAGCAGCGTCGCGAAGAGAATCAGGAAAGGAACGAGATTGGCAAACACGCGCGACGGCGTGCGGATCAAAAGCAACGCGCCGAACGCGCCGCCGATGATACTGGTGACGCCGAGTCGAAACAGAATCGTGGAACTGTTTTCGAGTTCCCTGCGATAACCAAACAGACCGCCGAAGAGTCCCGGCCAGAGCGCCACCGTGCTGGTCCCATTGGCGACACGCGGATCGAGTCCGAGCCAGATCAGTACCGGAAACGTCAGCAGCGTCCCTCCACCGGCAATAGAATTGATCGCGCCGGCTGCAAACGCGGCGCAGAGCATGACAAGCCAGGGGAAGAGACGCATCTGTTCGCTTTGTACTTTGCCTTTGGTCTAAAAGTACAAAGTACAAAGCACCGGGGACAAAGCACAAGTGCTCCATGCTAAAATGCGGCGACCAAAACACAATCACGAGACATCTCCCGTTGGCCCCCGGTTGAAACTCGATACGAAACAAATCTATGCCTAAAGATGCTTATGACATGACGGACAATGAAGTCCGCCAGCGCATCGTCACTCTTGCCTTTGGCGGCGACGAGCGCTTGTTCATCGCGTTCTATCGGAAATTGCAACAGGGACTTCCGGAAGGGACCGGAATTGTGTTGCGCGGCAGCGTTGTTACAAACAAACGTCACGAAGACGGCACGCCCTTCGATTCGCAAGGCGCACGGACGAGTGATCTTGATGTGACGTTGGTGGGCAGGAAAGTGATGGAAGCGTGGTCGCCGGACGCCTATTACATTCCCAGCCTGCACACCAAGCCACTCGGCGATAAGGATCCGGATATCGCCCCCAGCTTGAACCCTCTGCGCGAGTCGCTACAGAAACTGGTCGGGCGTCCAGTCAACATGCAAGCCACGTCGAGCCTTGTGCTTTACGGCCGCGACGTTTTGTTCGGCGAGCCGTATTTCGTAGTTGTCCCGCCCGGTGAAAATGCGTGACGCTCCGCCTGCTGAGTTACAACATAAGATTCGGCGGCGTGGGCCGGGAAGAAGCGCTTGCGGAAACGATCGTCGCTGCCGCACCGGACCTCGTCGTCTTTCAGGAAGCCACGCGCCCTGAAGTCGTCGAGCGTCTCTCGAAAGCAACCAACTTTCCATTTTGGGCGGCGAGACGAAATCATTCGATCGGATTTCTCAGCCGCCAGGCAGTCGATTATCACGAGTGGCACTATCCCGCCGGCGCGCGGCATTCGTTTCTCGAAATCGTGCCTGCGGGAGGTAAGACTCGCGTGTTTGGTTTGCATTTGAGTGCACGCTTCTCGAAGTGGGACGAGCGGCGTCGCACACGCGAGATACGTTCGCTCCTGGAGGGAATCAAACGGCACCAGGACGGCTTTCACGTTCTCGTCGGAGACTTCAATACGCTCGCGCCCGGGGAAGCTTTGAATGCTCATCGCATGCCGGCCTGGCTGCGAGCGCTGATTTGGATTAGTGGGCGCAAACTCCAGCGCGAAACAATTCAACTGATGCTCGACGCCGGTTATGATGACGGTTACCGGATGCTCAACGCTGAAAACAAGGGCTACACGTTTCCGACGTGGGATCCGCACGTGAGGCTTGACTATGTGTTTGTACCGGGAGCGTTCGCGGATCGGCTGGTTAAGTGTGAGGTGATTACGGAGCCGACGGAGCGGATCCAGGCCGCGTCCGATCACTGTCCACTCGTTGCTGAACTCCAACTTGAATAGGCCACAGATTTACACGGATCTGTGGTTCAAATCAGATCGAGAGTAATCGAATGGCCAGTGTAGCCGCGCGGTAATTCGACGGGCGTCGTGCTGTGAATGCAGAACTCGGTTGTCGGTCCGAGAACCATTTGACGTCCCCACAACGCGACTCCTGCCTGCGCAGTGAGTGGTTGTAACGCAGCGAAGAAGTCGTTGTAAGACACGCCGGCGGGCTTGCTTAACCAGAGAGCAAATTTCGCTTCAGCCAGGTTCTCCTGACCGGCGCGCAGCCGATACAAACCACCGACACCATCCGCAGCCTCGCTAGCCACTCTGTTGTGCGGCTCCTCGCATGGGCCTGACACGGCCGCTTCGTTGATTCGGTCCATGGCAGCCGAGTCGTCGAGCAGGTACCACTCCTCGTACGCGTCGCCTTTGGCATTCAACCAACCTGCATCGTGAATGCGAAAGACAACCGAACGCTGAAACCCGGCCGGCTTATTCGACGCGAGCGTTTCATGAAACTCGCGCAAGTGCTCGACGTACCTGTTTTGATCGATGCTCGGCTGCGGCCAGTGCCAGAAAACGTAGGCAAGCATCAGCTAGTGGCCTGCATCGCTTTGATGTCGTCCAGCAGCATTTTCTCGTGACCTTCGGGATTCACTTTCAGATACGTCTTGCGCAACTTGCCTTCGGGATCGATCACAAAGCTCGTGCGGTCCCAGTACATCGTTCCCTTGTAATCACTCTGTCCGACACCTGCAGCCTTCAACAACTCATGATCCGGATCGGCAAGCAGGTCGATCGTAAAACCAAACTTGTTCGCGAAGGCTTTGTGTGAGCCGACGTCGTCTTCACTCACGCCGACGACAGCGATGTTTGCGTCGTCAAATTCCTGCTTGCTCGCCGTGAACGATTTGCCCTGGATCGTGCAGCCGGGCGTGTCGTCCTTTGGATAGATGTAAACGACGAGCCACTTGCCTTTGAAGTCGTCAAGCGTGACGGTTTCGCCGTTCTGGTTCTTGAGTTTGAAATCTATGAAGCGCTGACCTTCTTGCAGTCCCATGATTGTCCCCCCCGATTAGAGCGTAGTCTCAGCCAGATTCGATTTGTATTTCGTTCCGGTTTTTCGATCTTGCAGTTCAATGTATACCCAACTCGGCGGCAGTGCGCCACTCTCCAACGCGAACCACAACTTGGTGAGGTCGGCTGGTTTTCCGAGGGCACAAAAACCGTTCAATCGTTTCCCGTTCTGCTCGTAGATATCCACCCACGTGCGTGCGGAGTTTTTATTAGAGCCACACGGCGGCAAGTCCGGTGCTGCTGCAAACAATTCGGCCGGGTATTCAGACTTGTTCGCAACATCGAAATAGTATCGCGTCATCTGCTTACCGCCGATTTCGACGCCTTCCGATCCCATGAACACGAGTACGGGATTCGGAGGCGCCGGCGCAGCCGCGCTCGTGTGCATCGCAAGCACGAACGTGAAGGTAACGACCATCAACACAGAGTTATCTCTGATGAGTCTTTTCATTTGGGGGACTCCTTTTTTCGTAGAGAGTACGAGGATCGATCTACCACGCAACTGCGTAACGACTGCGACGCGGATCGGCGCCCGCCGACGCTACGCCATTTTTCGGATCGTAAATGATCACCGTGGGCGCAGACAGCGTGCCCCATTCGCCCTGGACCTTGACCTTGTGTCCTTTTTGAGACAGCTCCTGAATCGTCTTTAGATTCACACGCGACTCGACGTTCAGTGAACCGGGAAGAAATTCATGATCGTCAAACGAGCTGACGTAGTGTTGTGTGTCGAAGCGCGGTGCTTCCACCGCTTCCTGCGGATTCATGCCAAACTCGATCACGTTCAATAACACCTGAAGCAGTGCCTGGTCCTGGTTGTCACCGCCGGGCGTGCTCAACGCCATGAACGGCTCGCCGCCTTTGAGCACAAGCGTCGGCGTCAACGTGATGCGCGGGCGCTTGCCAGGCGCCACGACGTTCGGACTCTTTGGATCGGTAAGTGACGACTGCAATCTTTGGCCCATCAGCACACCGGTGTCGCCGGCTACGACTGCCGGCAGCCATGCGCCGCTCGGAGTTGCACTAAACATGTTGCCGTCTTTGTCGATGACGTTCACGCATGTCGTGTCGTTAGCGCGCTCGATTTCAGGTAACGCTGACGCACGGCCGATCGTCTGCACGGCGCTGGCGAGAACTGCCTTCATGTTTTGCGGGTCGCCGGGTTGCTGCGCCAACGAAGCGCGCCCTTCATCGATCAATGGACGCCGGAGGGCTGCATAGTCCTTCGATAACAGTTCCGCCATCGGAATCTTCACGAAATTAGGATCGCCGTAGTAGCGGTCGCGGTCCGCGAGGCCGAGTTTGAGCGCTTCTGCAAGCGTGTGAATGTAAGAGACGGAGTTGTGGCCCATCTTCTTCAGGTCAAAGCCCTCGAGCATGTTCAGCGTCTCGAGCAGCGCCGGACCCTGCGTCCAAAAACCGGCTTTATAAACCTGATAGCCGCGGTAATCAGTTTCGACGGGTTGGCCCACTTTGGCGGCGAAGCGTGCGAAGTCGTCTGCGGCGAGTAGCCCGCCGTTCGCCTGCATGTAGTCGCCAATGCGGCGAGCGATTGGACCACGGTAAAAATAGTCACGCGCAGCCATCAGGCCTGCGTGACGATTGTTGCGAGTGCCCTTTGATGCCAGCCGTTCGGCGCGAACGATCTCGCGCAGTGTGCGCGCGAGATCCGCTTGCACAAAAATGTCGCCTGGTTTCGGAATTTCGCCGCCGGGGAGAAACACGCGCCGGGCGTCGGCCCATTGAGAGAAGATTGGCGATCTTGTCCTGATGTATTGCACTCGCAATTCATCGATCGGGAAACCGTCGGCGAGCTGGATCGCCGGCTCCATCACCTCGGCAAGGCTTTTCGTTCCGAATTGATCGAGGGCAGTTACACAAGCGTCGAGCACCGCAGGCACCGTTGCTGATAATGGACCCGTCGCAGGTATCAGTCCGCCTCTGCGCGGCATCGTGGCTCCGCCTGATGTGAGTGACGGTTCGTTGGCGCGGTTCACGAAGAAATCACGCGTGGCTTTCATCGGCGCCTGACCCATGCCTTCGATGACTACCACCTTTTGACCCTTCAACTTGATCAGGATCGGCACTTCGCCGCCGAATGAGAAGTGAGAAAACTCGATGACCGATGCCGCCAGGATTGTCGCGACACCTGCGTCGACAGCATTGCCGCCGTGCTGGAGAATTCGCAGTCCGGCTTCAACGGACAATGGCTGCCCACCCGCCACGACGCCTCGTTTACCACGCACGACCGGCCTGAAAGTGTCGGCGCGCGAGGTTGACGTTGGAATTCCGGTAAGAATGAAGGAAGTCACGAGGCAAAAAACGAATAGCGTACGTTTGCTGGGTAGCATCGGCGGAGACACCTCTTTTCGGATTGAACTGGCGAATTGTCGACTTGTTTTTAGTGGCAGTCAACAAAGAAATCTCTTGCAAAGGCGCAAAGACGCAGAGTAAGAGCCGGAAATTGTTTGTGTCTTTGCAACTTTTCGGGAAACTTCAACTACGAGTGAGTTTTGCTGGTAAGATAAGTAGACAAAAAGAGAGGGCGCTGACCTCCCCCAAG
>DASSEB010000384.1:0-9287 GCA_035696765.1 Pyrinomonadaceae bacterium
CGGGCCGGCAGTTGCTACGATGGCGCGTTCGGCTAACCGAGCGAGTTGACCAACAATACGATTTGGATCGTCGCCTTCACGTTGCAGACCAGCACCATTCAGTTCAGTAAGTAAGTTTCCGAAGTCAACGGGCCATGCGACTGGTCGATCAGCCACGCCATCGAGAAATTCGTTCGCGAGTTCGCTCGTGGTGTTTAATAAGTCACGCCGGTCGCGTTTATTGTGTTCGCTCATCGAGACTCCACAGTTAAAGTTTAATGTGTAGGCGGTGCGGTGGCGACTGCTCTAATGCCCATAGACTAATTCCCAAACACTACGGCCCCACGTTCCGACTCGCAGGCGTGTTAGTCTCGTATCAGAGAAGAGCGCGAGCGACATGCAATCAACTGGTGGTAACCCTCGCGCGAGGATCTGCCAGTTCGCGCCGGATCCGGGATTCGAGGTTCGAAACACTCCCGCCGCAGTGGCGATGATGATCGAACGTGGCCTCGTATTCGGATCGAAGATGACGTCATGGATCGGCACGTCCGGAAAGTCGCCGCTGATGTCCGTCCAGATGCCGCCGTTATTGGTCGTCAGGAATATGTGCTCGCTGGACCCTGGCGCACCACGCAACGTGAATCCATCGTAAGCAACACACACCGTATCTTGATTATTCGGGTCCACAGCGATGTGCGCAAACTTACCTCCGTTTACCCCTGCGCTACCGAGCACACCGAAATCCGTGAAGCCTCCCGCAGTGTTCATCGTCAAAACGTTGCCGGTTGTAGTAACGCCGTTGTCCCACAAGCTAACCCACAGGCGGGGCGGACTCGCGGCGGCGATCTGAAATACGCTATTCGAGAACGTGTTGATAAGTGTCTCGTCCTGGAAGAGCTGCGCGCCCGGCGAGGTGTAAATGTGGCCCGCAATAAAGACCCTCGAGTCCGGATCGGCACCGGGAAAACTACGCCTGCCCGCGATGCCTAACCGGCTTATGTTCGCTGGAAACGTGACGGGCAGCGCCGCCATTGTTCGTCCTCCGTCGGCCGTTCTAATAAGTCCGAAATTTCCCAACTGAAAACAGTTGTACGGATCGTCGGGATCGACGGCGACCGCGCCCCCATCGCCGAGCTGGTACTGCGCCCACGTGGTGTTAGATGTGCCGACGAACAGTGGTCTCGTCTCATTGCTGGCTGCACCATGGTCCCATAATCCCGCGTATGCTGGTTTCCCTTCCTCATTGTTTCCCATTCCGACCTGTGTAATCAGGTTCGTCCCGATCTTCGCGTTGAGACTGCGCCAGTAAGACAAACCACGCAGGCTCCCGCCGTAAATCCCGCCGTCGTTTCCCACCAGGACATCAGTTGCAGGGGGATTGTTCTGTCCGTTGTCCGTGTGTGACAGCGGGCTGAATACAATCGCGCGATGATCCGGATGAATCTCTGCCCAGGGCGACGCGGCGCCGAAGTTCATGCCGCCATCCGTAGAGTAATGAATGTTTACGAATCCGAGAAAGACGCGATTTGCATCGCGCGGATCGACGGCGACGACGTTTGCGTAAGCTCCGAAGTAGCAATACATGCACATCGCGAACGTGCGCGCATTCGTCGATGGGGTGGTCCATGTGGCTCCGCCGTCAGTGGATTTGAACAAGTCGAGAAAAATTCCATTACCGTTATCGACGCTGGCATACAGCGTTTGATTGTTTGGTCGTGTCGACTGTGAAAAGGAGATGTAGCCATGCTGTCCGGGAATAGGCGCGTTCGGCTTCGGCGTGCCGTCGGGGTTCACGAAAAGGTTTTCGGAGAAGGTCATTCCGCCATCGGTAGACTTGAGGATGCCGGTGCCGGACTGCATCGCATACACGACGCGAGGATCGGAGGTGTCAACAGCCACGCCGGCAAACGTGCCGTTCACGAGTGGTTGACCGTCGTTATAGCCGGGACTGTTTGCGCCGAAGTTGTCTCCTCCGTCGATCGATCGATAAAGACCCTGGTTGGTCGCGACGAGCAGGACGTTAGCCGACGGTAGCGCCATCTGAAAGATCGTCGCACCAGGACTCGGTGCGGTGCCGGGCATCACAGCAGGCGCGCCAAAGATAGCTGCGCCTTTGATGGTCCAATTGTCGCCGCCATTGGTTGACTTATAGATGCCTCTGCATTTCGCGAGCGTAATACCGACGCCATCGAACGGACTGCAGGTGCCGGCATAGACGGTACTCGGGCTGGCCGGATCGAGTGCGACCGCGCCAGTGGAGAGCGACGGCATCGTATCCGTCTTCGGCATCCACGATAATCCGCCATCAGTAGTTTTCCAGATTCCGCCTGCATGCGTGGCGAGATAGATGACGTTATTGCGCGTGCCGCGCGGATCGATGGCGATGCTCGTCGCCTCACCCGAGTCGACACGGCCCGAGCTGCGTTCGATGAGCGGTTTGGGACCGATCTCTGTCCACTGACCCGCCTGCATTGCATAACTCGCTTTCACGAATATCTCGCGCGAGTCGCCCTGCGGTGTCAATGATGCCGCGCGCACGTCGAAGACGGGAAGACGCTGTGCCGCCTCGATGCCTCTTTGCAACAGGTCGGGACGGATGACTCCCGCGGGATCGCGATAGCGTGCGACGATCTCCGCCGCACGCGCGCTGCGGCCAGAATATTTACCGTCGAAAGCGGAGCGCGGCATGATGTCGACCGGTTCGGACGATGATGCAAACGGCGCATCGATCGCATGTACGATGCTGTTGGACGCGAAAAGATCCGCGTTGACGATGGTCGATGCTCTATCGAGCACGATCCGCGCGGGCTTCACCTGCTGATTCGCAACCACGGCGATACTCTGACCGGCGATACTCGTCAGCACTGGGACCTTTCCGGACGCGAGATCGGCGCTGGGGTGTTTGCCTGCGACGAGATGACGCAGGATAAAGTCTTTGAAGTAGCGAGGGTTCGACATTAACGCATCGAGACGTTCTTTCGGCATTTTCTCAAACGCCCGGTCCGTCGGCGCAAAGAACGTGTAAGCGGATTTACCGCGCAACAGGTCCTGGATTCTCAGGTTCTGTAGGCCGCTACGCAGCGTTTTGAACTCTCCAGCGGAAGCCAAAACACCCATGAGATCGGGTGCGTCACGATTGGGCGGCGGTTGTGAAGGCTGGCCGCACCGGATGCTGAACGCGCCCGCCTCACGGCTCGACTCAAATTCGTTTGGAGAGAGAATCGTAATCGTCTGCCAGCCATCGAAAGCGAGAGGCGTCTGCGCAACGCCAAGCGTCCAGTCAGTGCTGACGCTTTGAGTACCGGCGGCTTTGAATTCGAGTATCGAGACCGAGGCCGTTGCGCCGTCGCTACGAGTGAACGTGTACTTTACGGTGCCTGGTCCATTCGTAGTAATGGAACCGCTAAAGCGCACAGTTACCGGGCACGGCCCATCCGACTTCGGCTCCAGCGGTTTCAGACTGGCGTCAGTAACACGAAATTCCTGTACCTGCGTTAAGCCCGAAGTGAGAATGATTAAACTAAACGCGAAGGTGATTGTTGCCGGCAAGAAACGACGTAACATCTGCTGGTTCCTCCTCGTCTGTCGGCCACAAAAAAGCACAAAAGGATTTCCTTGATTTTGTGCTTTATGTGCTTTTTGTGGCCAAATTCAGCGAGCGTAAGAGTCTCATTGGCGTGACTCATCTTAATCCGAGTGCCGTGAGGTAGCCTCGGTTGATCTTGCAGTTCCGAAATCTTATCTGCTCGAGATAATCAGAGAGCGCATGCTGTATCGTTTCTTTCGAGGGACGATTAGTTCTAATGTCGGCAAAACTGGTTCGCGGATGGTCCGCAAAAGCAATGATGGCGTCCCAATCCGCCGGCTTCTTAATTGACGCCACACAGGCGCTGGCGTCCAATCTCTTATAGGTCCAGAAGCACCAGCCCACTCCCTTTTGTTCAAGCAAGGTTCTAAACGAAGCAATCCACTCGTCGCTGTTCTCACCTGACTCACCCATCCAGATGGGAACGTTGTACTTGTTACTGAAGTCGAGATATTCCTGGATGGCTTCCTGCTTCACGTCCATCCAATACTTGTGAAACGTGTAAGCTAACTTGTCATCAAACGGTGGCCCAAAAACTTTGAAGTTATTATCCCACTGAGCTCCGCCGAGGAAGATGATGTGATTTTTGTCGACGCTTCGAATTGCAGTCACGATCTTTCGATAAAGGGGTTCGAGCTTTGGATTCATTTGCGCCGTGTCAAAAAAGGGCGCAATCGGTTCGTTCAGCAAATCATATCCCAGCACGGCCGGCTCGTTTGCGTAATGTCCGGCAATCTTCCGCCAGATTCTGACGGTCAACTCCTGGCTCTCCGCACTCTCAAAAAGGAACGGATATCCCCAACTGTCGTCGATGTTGTCTCCGGTTTGCCCACCCGGCGCAGCATGCATGTCTAAAACAACGTAGAGCCCTTCCCGCCTGGCCCAATTGACGACACGATCCAGGAGTTCATAACCGATGCCCTCCAGCCGTAAAGGATCGTCTCTGGTTACGAATAGCCGGTAGTTGAAGGGGACGCGAATCGTATTGAAGCCGGCTTCCCCGATGAATTTAATATCTTCAGCGGTGATGTAATTATCACGATAGGACTTCCAAAAGCGTTTCGCTTCATCCTCGCCGACGAGTTCATTAATCACGGCCTGAATCAATCTCGGAGAATTGGCGTTCTTAAATTTGAACATATAGCCTTCGGGTAAGAGCCAGTTGCCGATATTAATGCCCTTTACGAAAAGCGGTTTCCCACTCGGCGCGATTAGAACCTTACCGCGAATGCTGACAAATCTGCTTTGGGCAACACAGAGATGACAATGGCTGAGGCTAATGAGAAGAGCTCCGATGCAGATCGTTAGTGTCTTCTTCTCACGCTTCATGATTTGGCTTTGGCGACGCACCGGGGTTGAGTTTAATCAAAAAATCGCCATGAGTCGCAGGAAAGTTTCTATTCACTCTGACGGCCGTCTTCACTGACCGTCGCGTTGTCGAAGCCTGATAGTGGACCACAGCGCGTCGAAATCGAGGTTCACCAAATCTGCGATGCGCTCGATTGTGTAGTCAGCAGATCTGTAGCCGCGGATGGCGGCCGAGTCGTGGGCATAATGGCCCTGTCTCACGAAGACGGTGGTGACATGTTTATCCCAGACTTCCTTAACGGCAGCCAGTATACGTAGTTTGTCATCGACCAAAATGTAGTGCTCTGCCGCATAGCGCCGCGCTACATCTTCCAATTCCAGTTCTTTGTGGACGTAGATCAGCACAGCGCCGTCAAAAGCATCGTACAATCCAGCCTGGCGAATCTTGTGCGGCTGAAAGACAACATCTCCGTCCGAAAGAATTACCGGCAGCGCGTACTGCTTAAGGGCTTGAACGATATCAATCGCGTTCGGATAGAGTCGCTCGTGAAACGGACAACTCAGCAGGAAGTGAGAGACCGTAAGCACGCGCAGATCTCGAGGATAGTTCGCGCGGTAACGCTGAAGCGCGCCAAGGTAATCTGCGTACCCGAGTTCCGCGCGCAATTCTTCGAAGATGGACCAGTAGCGCTCTTGCCGTTCATGACCAACCTCACGTTGAAGATGCTCTCTGAGATCGGCAGTTACGGTATCGTTGTCGAGCAACGTGTTATCTACATCGAACAGAATAACTAGTTTGTTACTCATCGTGGTGTTCGCTGGTGGGTTAATGGGAAAGGCAGCATCGTCGCTGAGGATCATAGCGGGCAACCGTCATCAGCGCTTTGGAGTCAGGCGCTGCGCACTGGACGTGATGAATCGACGAAAACAGTTCTGCCGCAAGGTAAACATCAGGGCTGACGTTACGGAGCAGTCTTGCGGAGCTTTTGCGCATTCTGTTTGAGATCGAGGGTTAGCAGGAGTACGTGTTCAAGATCTTCGCTCGCCTTTTTCGCCTGGTTGACATCCACCGCGTTAATCGCCTGGAAAACAGGATTGGTTACGAACCGCATTATTGTTTTATCAAGCAGCAAAAGTTCCTCACGAAACTGTCGAACTGTAGCGACGGCCGGGACCTTCAAAGCTGTCTGAGGCTTTTCCGACTCTGGCAACGACAGGCCATCTTTTAGATCGTTGGCCTTGCTTCGAATTTTGGCAACCATATCCGCTATGGAAGAATAATCAAGCGTGTCTTGCAGCCAGGCGTCCGCCATCATCTTGTTATTCAACGACTGCAAGTCTCTGAAGTCGTCTTTAATCCTTTTGAAACGATTCACTCGCGTGGACTCAGATTCCTTATCTTTGGGTATCGCCCAGAGCAACAATCTATCCATCTCAGCACGTTCAATAGCGCGCGCTCGTTCCGCGTTACGACCCTGCCCTTGAACCCCGCTAAAGGAACCCGCCAGCGCCAGAGCAATCAGCAGCAACTGAAGTCTCACCGGGTACGACATTTCATCACTCCTTTGAAATGGGGATTATCCGTTAACTCGAACCGGTTGCAAAGAAAAAGGTGGCGAATATTTCATCGCCACCCTGGACAAATGTGAAATGTCTTCAAATGGCGTGTTTAGAAATTAAACCTCGCCGCAAGTTGGATCACCCGAGGATTGCTGCTCAATACCGCGGATGGATTCAGAAAATCAGGAGTGAGTGGTGTCACCTGATTTAGAGTTGTCAAACCCGTGGTACTGATCGGATCCACACTATTCACTGAACCCGGTACATACTGCGGATGATTGAACGCGTTGAAGAAGTCAGCGCGAAGTTGAAAGTATTTCGATTCTCCGATCCGGAAGTTCTTGAAAATCGAAAGATCGACGTTGTTAATTGGCGGCAGCAGGAACGTATTCCGCCCGATGTTGGATTGAGCTCCGGCACCCGTTTGAATGTAACGCGCATTCGGATTGTCTGCGAGATATCCAACTACAGTTCCGATGACGTTCCCATCTTCGTCAAAGGTGCACGCGCTGAATCGACACAACGGAGTCACCGAACTGCCGACACGCTCGGTTCCATTTGGATTGAGAATGGCGCGATCGCCGGCGCCGTCTCCGTTGAGATTTGCATCGTTCCCGCTTCGCACTGTTATCCGCTCGCCAGTTTCATAGGTGTAAGTTCCGGCGAGGTTGAAGCCGCCCAGGAGCGTCCTGGTCAGGCCATTGCTCTTCGCAAACCACGGCACCTCGTAAATCCACGACGCCACAAACCGGTGCCGGTGATCGAGCGCGGAATCAGCACGTTCTCGGCGCAGGTTCTGAAAGTCCTCTACGCGTCGAGGCGACAGTACAGTGGAAAACACTTCCGCGGTGGTGTCGTCGATCAGGTGACTAAGCGTGTAAGACGCCGTCATCTGGAAACCGCGAGAAAAGCGTTTGCTAAGCTGCGCGGATCCACCGTGATACGAAGAGTTACCGTCGGAAAGAAACGCAACAACGCTGGCGTCGTTAAACCCGGCATTGGCGAATCGAGGCACGTAGCTCGAACGCGCGTTGATTTGATCCAGATCCAGCGACAAGGCATCAAGCGTCGCCTGTGACGGCGCGGTAAAGAAGGTCGGTAAACCGGGACGGCCGTCTTCCGGCGCCACTTTCGCCTGGCGATTAATTCGGTTCTGCGAAAGCAGGTGAATACCACGCGTGCCGACATAGCGCAGCTCGAGTGCCCAGTCAGCGCCCAACTGTCGTTGATAGCTGGTGGTCCAGGTCAACGAATACGGGATTTCCTGATCGGGAATAAAGGCCCCGGTGTTTGCTCGAGCAACATCAGGATCAGTTATCGCGACTGGAGAATCCGGAAGGCCACCACCTGCCAAAAAGTTCGGAGTTGGGGCTTGCGTAGTATCGACGTCATTTGTCTGCTGCAGTTGCGGAGGATTCGACAGGATGTAGAGATTATCGAAAATGTAATCGTAACCCATCGAAAATCCTGCACGGAACGAACTCTTTCCACCGGAGCCAAAGAGGCGTCCGAGCAATCCTTCTTTGTAATCGGGTGACCATGCAAAGCCGATCTTGGGTGCAAAGTTCTTCGTCTGTGCTTTTGGTTCACGAAACTCCAGTAAACCCGGGACAGTCGAAATGGCGTTCAGCACCTGACTCGTTCTCGCGCCTAAAGGCACTTGTTGATAGGAGTAGCTGACGCCAAGATTAAAGGTAAAGTTTGGACGAATGCGCCAGTCGTCTTGAGCAAACGCGTACAGCACCTTTTGATTTCCGTAGTAGATGTTGTTGCCCGCATTACGCTCACCAAACGCATCCGGTGACAGGTCCAGCAGGAATTGTTGGGTTGACAGATATTCATAGTCGCCACGAACTCGTTGCGAGAAGCTCTGTGGAGAAATGATCCAACGCAAGTCGCCGCCGAACTTGAACGTGTGATTGCCACTCAACCAGGTCATGTTATTAACAATTTGGTAGTTGTTCTCAATTCCAAATTGCGGTGCATTTGGATCGGGTCCAATGTTCAGACCAAGGTCGTCGAGTGTAACGTTTGGAAAGACTGTAAGCCCCGGGAAAGCAAACTCCGGAACCGGGAAGTTTTGAGACGAGCGACGAAAAGCAAGACGGGTCTCATTGATCAATTTCTCGGAGAAATTGTGAATGAGTGTGTAAGAAAACAGTCGCTGCTTGCTCGGTAAGGCGACGAAGAACACCGGCAGGTTTGGAGTGTTGTCGATATCCGAGCCGTTCGTGAAAGTGAAACGAATGTGATGCTGCGTTGCCGAACTCTGCAAGTAATCAAAATTGATTACCGAGTGGTTCTGTTTGAAAAAGTTCGGTGCAGCAAAAGAGACATTACCTACGGGGATAGGGCGGCCGAGCACTGAGATCGTCTTCTGATCGTTGAAAGGTGCTACCGGAACGAATTGATTAAAGACCGCGAGGTTAGTTGCGGACAAGCCGGGAATCGTCGCCAAGGCTGCGAAACCTGCAGCAGTGGGAGTTACGATGCCTCCGGCACTCGCGGCACTTCCCTGTTGGACTCTTTCATAGGAAGTAAAGAAGAATAATTTGTCCCTTCCCAGTGTGAATCCTGGACCACCTTCGCCGAAGTGCGGCATGACAACTGGACCACCAATGTTGAAACCACCTCGAAAGTAATCCGTACGCGGCATAAAGAGATCACCGTCGTCTCGGTTTCGAGTGACACCGGCGTTCTTTTGAATTGTGTCGAGCGCGTTCAAGTAACGGTTGCGGAAGAAGCCGTAAGCCGTACCGTGGAAGTCATTGGTGCCGCTCTTGGTTACCGTCAAAAAATTGCCGCCGTTTGATCGCGCAAATTCCGCGGAGAATTGGTTTTGCAGCAAAGTAAA
>DASSEB010000385.1:0-8003 GCA_035696765.1 Pyrinomonadaceae bacterium
TGCGGTCTCAACGGCGACACGATGGCGTTTCGCAGCAAGAGTCCCGATCGTGCTTATGACGAAATCACCACCCTCGCGAGCAAGTACGGCATGCAGCGCGTCGGGTTTGTCGACAACATACTCGATATGCGTTACATCGACACGCTCTTTCCGCGTCTCGCCGACAACGGAATGCAGCTCGAACTGTTCTACGAAGTGAAGTCAAACCTTCGCTACGACCAGGTCGTCAAACTGCACCGCGGCGGAATGCGGCAGATTCAACCGGGCATCGAAAACTTCAGCAACCAGGTTTTGAAACTGATGGAGAAGGGTGTCTCCGGTTTGCAGAACATCCAGTTGATGCGTTGGTGCGAAGAAGTTGGGATCGAGTGTTCGTGGAACATGCTCGGCGGTTTTCCCGGCGAGTCGCCTGCTGAATACGAACGTATCGCGAAGATGGCTGCGCTGCTCGTTCATCTGCAACCGCCGATATCGTGCGGGCAGATTCGTCTGGATCGGTTTAGTCCGTTTCACACGCGCTCCGAGCAGTTTGGCTTTCGTCACGTACGTCCGGCGCGCGGATACTTTTACGTCTTTCCGTTGGGCCGGCGTGAGATGAGTCGTCTCGCCTACTTCTTTGACTTCGACTACGGCGACAATCGAGATCCGCAAGGTTACATGAAGCCGATTTCTGACGTCGTGCGCCGTTGGTGGGCCTCGAGGACTGCGGCCACGCCCGCGAAGCTCGACGCGTGGTTTTCCGCCGACGATTGCGTGCGTATCAGCGACAGTCGCGATCCTGCTGCCGCGCACGATCGTGAATTAAACGGCCTGCCCGCGAAGTTGCTGTTCTCGTGTGACGCGGCCACAACCATTGACACGCTGGCCCGCCGTTCTGATCTCGCCGCGCCAGCCGCCGAGATCGAAGCAACTCTAAAACAGCTCTGCGACGATCGCTTGATGATTGAAGATGAGAAACAGTATTTGAGCTTGCCGGTATTTCGACAACGACCTGCCGCGAACAATCAACACCTGTCTAATGCCTATATCACTGCAAAACCCTCTGCTGCCGACTCATTACTCCGTGTGGTTTGATCCACCGGACGAGAAAGGCGATGAGGTGCTCCATTTCGTTTCGGAACGCCGGTCGCTGAAATTGAAGGGACGCTCGTTTCGCGAGTTCCACCAGCGAGTGATTCCGATGTTGAATGGTAAACACTCGATCGAGGAGATTGAGACGGCGACCGCCGACATCTTTCCCGCCGACGAACTTCGCGACGCGCTTGGACTGCTCGCCGATCAGGGAATCGTGATCGACGCCGCAGCATACACAGTGAGTTCCGATGTCGCCGAGCGCATGGCGCCGCAACTCAACCTGTTTCACGACCTCGCGCCCGACGCGCCGTTACAGAAAAGTTTGGAGATGGCCACGGTGGCTGTACTCGGATTGTCAGGGGCCGGACCGGCGCTCGCCCTTTCACTCGCGGCCGCCGGCGTTGGAACGATCCGCTGTATCGACTCGCTGCCTCTCGTTCCATCGGATGTTTATCTCGCTCCGTTTACGGGTGTGCCTTCCGTTGGCGCAAGCCGTGCCGACACGATTTCCGAGTTAGCAAAACGCGCTGCGCCGCAAGTGCAGATTGTTGCCGACGATCGCAAACTCGAATCGGAAGACGATCTGCGCGCGGCGATCGAAGGCGCGAATATCGTCGCCTGTTGTTTGGACGCGAGCCAGTCAAATCTCATCTACAAACTCAATCGCGTTTGCCTCGCCACCGGCATGAGTTGGATCACATGCTCGCTTTCGGGCGCTGAAATCATTGCGGGTCCCGCGATGCATCCGGGCAAAGGACCGTGTTATCTCTGCTATCGCATGCGAACGGTCGCGTGCGCAGGTAATCCTGATGATGCTTTCGCGTACGAGCGGTTCCTCGATCGCCGCAAACAGGATGATAGCGCGCGGCGCGAGAACCTCGTCTTCGGCGCGGGACTGGCGGCGAACTTCGTCGGAATGGAGATCGTGAAGGAGCTGACGGGCCTGGCAGAGCCGTCGCTGGTCGGACGCATACTGAGCGTGCGTCTCACCGATCTCAATATCGACAAACATTTCGTGTTGCGCAAACCATGGTGTCCTGCGTGTTTCACTCCGTCGGAAACTGCAAATGATCAGTGAGCGCTTGAGTGAGTTGATTAGCCCGAAGGTCGGGCTCATCCGCGAGATCGCGCCGCAGGGCCGCGGCGCCGATGAGCCGATGCCTCCGTACCTTTACACGGCCACTCTCTCGAACTTCGACTTCCGCGTCGCGAGCAAAGTTGAACGCATGGCTGCGGGCAAAGGCCGCACGCGCGAGGAAGCGATCGCGTCTGCGATCGGCGAAGCGACCGAGCGCTACTGCGCCTACCATTGGGATCCGCTGCGAACGTTCGTCGCCAAGTCGGGCGACATTCAGTCGCGTTGTATCACTCCGCGCGACTGCGTTCTCTATTCCGATCGACAGTACGCGACGTTCGAGTGGCCACACCCGCGCTGGACGCCCGAGCAGGATGTCGCGTGGATCAACGGCGTGGACGTTTGCGACGGCAGCACAGTCGCGCTTCCGGCGAGCCTGAGTTATCTCGTGTTCCCACCGCCGCGCATGGAAGACTACTTCGCACCCTCAACTTCAAACGGGCTTGCGGCGGGGCCGTCACTCGCAGCCGCAGCGCTCAGCGGGCTCTGCGAAGTGATGGAACGCGATGCGATGCTGATTGCATGGATGAATCGCCTGCCCGCGGTGGAATTGCAACTCGACGATGCGCCGGGAATTCCGCAACGCATCTATCGTCATTACGCGCACTTCGGAGTCGCGGTGCGAGCGTTCGTCATGCCCACTGACCTGCCCTCGACGACTGTTATGGCGATCTCATTCGAAGACGATCCATCGCGGCCCGCGAATGTCGCCGGGCTTGGTTGTCATCCGGATCCGAATGTCGCGCTTCTCAAAGCGCTCTTTGAGTTGTGCCAGGGGCGCCCAGCGGAAGCATCGCGATTTCAAAGCAAGCCACCGCAAGGGCGATTGAGCACGTATGAAGACGTGCAGACGCTCGACGATCACAGCGCGTTCATGAGTCAGATGGAGCGGCGGCACGAATTCGAGTTTCTGTGGGCGACGGGAGAGAAGAAGCGAGTCGAGGAGTTACGAAGTTGGTCCACTGGAGATGCCTCGGAAGATCTGCAGCGGTGTGCGGGCGAACTTGCGGCGAAAGGTCATCGCCCGGCTTACGTCGAACTCACGACTCCGGATCTCGTCGAATACGGAATTCACGTCGTGCGCGTCATCGTGCCGGGATTGCAGCCTGTGCACTTCGGTCACGGACAGGAACGACTGGGCGGCGAGCGCTTGTACAAGCTGCCACAGCAACTCGGCTTCGCGGATGGGCCACGTAGTGAGAGCGATCTAAACCCATGCCCACACCCATTAGCATGAGCCACAGATTTACACGGATGAACACGGATTAGATCCTGGTCCTTTTTGAGGCGCAAGATGATCCCACTCGACGATCCAACAACGCTGTCACTCCTGTTTCATTTGAACTCCGAGCCGTGGCTCAACGATGAGGCCTATCAAGGCAGCACGATGAACCAGGAGTTGAAAGTTCCGGAGCGCGTCATCGCCGAAATTCCACTACCGCGAACGGGCGGCAGTGCGCTTACGAACCTGTTGGCCCACCGGCGTTCGTATCGCGACTTTGCGCAAACGGAAATGCCTCTCGATCATGTGGCCGCTTTGCTGGCGTCGGGTTACGGAGCGATTGCGAGGCCGCGTTTCGGCGGCCAGACGCCGTTCTTGCGTCGCACGGTTCCATCCGCCGGTGGCTTGTTTCCGTTGGAGTTGTATCTCTTCAC
The DNA here is from genome assembly GCA_035696765.1 of Pyrinomonadaceae bacterium. GTDB lineage: Bacteria > Acidobacteriota > Blastocatellia > Pyrinomonadales > Pyrinomonadaceae > PSRF01. The sequence goes on from DASSEB010000385.1 coordinate 3,866, forward strand.
GCAGCGAGTGCAAGGTCTCGACGACGGCTTGTATCATTACGATGTGGTCGCGCACTCTTTGCATCAGCTTCGGCGCGAGAACCTGTTCCTCACACTCGAACCCATGTTCTACGCGTATCCATTCATGAAAGACGCGAACGTCGTGATCGCGATGGCCGCGGTGTTTCTGCGCACGCAGGTAAAGTACGGACCACGCGGCTATCGCTACATTCTGCTGGAAGCCGGACACGTGGCCCAAAACATCTGCCTGCGGGCCATGGAACTCGGGCTCGAGTCGTTATGCATGGGCGGCTTTCTCGATTCCGCCCTGAACGAACTCATCGGCTTGCCCGCGAGGGAAGAAGGCGTGGTGTACACGGTCGCGGCTGGCTTCAACGCGGAGAATCTTTAACCGCGGATTACACGGATTAAGATCCTCGGGATCCGTGGGCACCACTTGTCGGAATTTCGCTGCGCCCGGCGAAAGCTGCTCGCCACGATTTCTCACCAAAAGTCGCAGGAACATTGGTTGCAGTTGTTTACGTTCGAGGTGAACAACATGAAACCACTTTCCCTATTACTGGCCCTACTACTTCTCTCTGCCCATGCACCACTGGCTCTTTCGCAAACTGCTTCATCCAACGATTGGTCCGTCGTACAACGGATCAGGACCAACGAGAAGCTTTTCGTCAGGCAGAAGGATGGTAAAGAATTTAAAGGCGAGATGATCGAAGCAACTGACACCGCGCTTACGATCGATCGCAATGGCAAGCCGTTCCGCATCCCGCGCGCTGACGTTCGCCAGGTCTTCGTGACCTCCGGCAAAGCGGAGAAAGGCAAATGGGCTTTGATCGGCGCAGGGGTCGGCGCGGGCGCGGGCACCGGAATCGGCACAGCGAAGTATTCGCCCGATCGAGACGACAGCGAGATTTGGATCACGATGGGCCTGCTGATCGGCACCGGCGTGGGTGCAGTTAGCGGAATGCTATTCGGTCAAAGCAGACGCAGCCGCACGATGGTCTACGACGCCCGCTGATCTCGCCTTCATTGATCCTCCACCACGGATGACACAGATAGAAATTCGGATTTAATCCGTGTCATCCGTGGTTCAAAATTCATTTAGACAATTCAAAAAAATAAATGTGACCGCAAGCGGTGACTGAAACAACCGCTTTGTTCACGGCGGATACTAAGGAGCAACGTCCGTCGCCGTGTATAATGGCGAGCACCAAAAATGAACCAACTCGTACGGTTTCTGTTCGGACATGAACAGGCCGTTTTTACTAACGGCCGGTTCGGTTTTGACGTGCGTCCGGGCGCTGTGCTCCTCGTTTTGTTGGTTCTTCTCGCCGGAGTCTTCATTTATTTCATTTACCTGCGGCCGCGAGCGCGTCTGTCAAAAGGAACGACCGCGACGCTTATCGCTCTGCGCGCAGGACTGCTCGCGTTGATGGTGATTTTGCTGTTGCGACCTGTCGTGGTTGTGTCGTCAGTGATTCCGCGCAGCAGTTATGTCGCGATGGTGATCGACGACTCGGTCAGCATGAAGCTGCGGGACGTGCCCGGCGGCACGACTCGTTTGGAAACAGTCAAACAAGCACTACTCAACACCAATGCAGGTAAAGACTCGTTCCTGAATCAACTCGATAAGAAGTTCAAGACAAATCTTTACGGCTTCTCCGGCGCTCTCGCGCGTTTGAAGGACGGCAACGATCTTTACGGCGAGGGACGCACCAGCGATCTCGCGGGCGCGCTCGACGAAACCATCAAGCGCTCGTCAGGCATGCCGCTGTCCGCGGTTGTGCTGGCAACCGACGGCGCTTCGAATGTGCCGCGCGATCTCGCCGCGGTTTTAAGAGAACTGCGAGCACACGACATTCCGGTGTTCACGGTCGGCGTCGGCAACACGTCGCGGCCGATGGACGCCGAACTGACTCGCGTTAACATGCCGCGACGAGTGCTTGTCGGTTCGAGATTGAACATCGAGACGATTGTCGGTCTCAGTGGCTACGGCGCGACGAAAGTTCTGCTTGGCGTGCGTGAAGACGGCCGCGCGGTAAAAACGGAAGAGTTCAACTTGCGCGGCAACGATACGCAAGCGCTCAATCTCGAGATCACGCCGGCGACTCCCGGCATTCATCGTTACACTGTTGAAGTTACCCCACTCGATGGCGAGTTGACTGTCGAGAACAACAAGCAGGACTCCCTCGTGGAAGTGATCGAAGGCCCGTTGCGAATACTGCACGTCGAAGGCGAGCCGCGTTGGGAGCTCGGAAAGATCCGCGAATCGCTACAGCCGAATGAAAAGAACGTCACGGTGGTGTCGCTTCAGCGCACGGGGGAGAACAAGTTTTATCGCCAGGGCGTTGGGAATCAAACAGAGCTTGCCACCGGTTTTCCGACTACTGAAGAGGAGTTGTTCGGGTATCAGGGTTTGATAATCGGAAGCGTCGAGGCAGGCTTCTTCACCGCCGATGAACTACGCAGCATCGAGGCTTTTGTCGCGCGTCGCGGCGGCGGGCTGCTGGCGCTCGGCGGCCGGCTTGCTTTTGACGGGGGCAAATACAAAGGCACAGCGCTCGACGATCTGCTTCCGGTTACGCTCACGGGTGGTCCAGTGGACGATGCAAACTCGTTCATGCCCGTCTACAAACCCGTGCTCACCGGCGCCGGACAAACGCATCCGATCACACGTCTGAACGAAGACCGCGCTGCCAATCAAAAAACATGGAACGATTTGCCGCCGATTTCCGTGTCAGAAGTACTGACAAATATCAAACCCGGTGCGTCAGTATTGCTCGAAGCGCGCCGCGTCGAAGGTTCAGCGCAAGTCGCGCCGCTGTTGATTCAGCAGCGTTACGGTCGCGGACAGACACTCGCGCTAACCGCGTCGGATACCTGGCGCTGGCGCATGAGAATGGATTCGAAGAACAACGCTCACGAAACGTTCTGGCGGCAGATGCTTCGATATCTTGTGAGCGGGACGCCGCGGCAGATCGAGATTGGCACTGAAAAGGAAGTTTACGCGCTCGACGATACCGTCAGCGTCGTCGCGGACATTCGTGACAAACGTTTCAATCCAGTCGGCGATGCGCACGCGACTGCGCGCGTGACGAAACCTTCGGGCGCCGTGGTCGACGTGCCTTTGAGGTTCACGACGCTGAATTCAGTGAACACTTACGCAGGCGAATTCAAGGCTGATGAGCTGGGCCAGCATCGCATCGAACTGGTAGGCAGCAGCACGAGCCTTGGAACGCTGAGCGCGAACTCAAACATGCTGGTGAGCGATCTGAATCGTGAATACTACAGCGCCGCACAGAACAGCGATCTCTTGAAACGGATCGCGGCCGAAACTGGCGGCAAGTATTACACTCCTGCCCAGGCACAATCGCTTCTCGACGATCTGATCTACCGGCAAACGCCGTATTCCGAACGCGTGACCAAAGACCTTTGGGACATGCCGGTAAACTTTATGCTGATCATCGGACTGCTGAGCGCGGAGTGGTTCCTGCGCAAACGCGAAGGCTTAGCTTAGCCACAAAAGGCACAAAATGCACAGAAACATACTGCAAATTGTTCTGCTGCTACTATTGGCTCATGTGGCGTGGGCGCAGACGACAAGCTCGGTTGAGGCGAAGAGAACACCGGCGCCGCTCGATCCGAACAAGTTTGCAGTGATCATCAACGGTGCGGGTGGCGAGGCGGTTTATGCGAAGCAGTTTGAAGAGTGGACGGGACAACTGAGCTCGGTGCTGTCGGAGCGGTTCGGGTTCGATGGCAAACAAGTCAAGATTCTGACGGAGAAACAGGCGACGGCTGAGGAAGTGAAACGCACGTTTGCGGCGTTGAAGTCGCAGCTCGATGCAAACAACATCCTGTATGTGTTTTTGATTGGTCACGGATCGTTCGACGGGAAAGAGTCGAAGTTCAATCTCGTTGGGCCGGATCTTTCAGCGTCGGAATACAACGTGTTGCTGTCGTCACTCCCGACTCACCGCGTAGTTGTTTTCAATATGGCCAGCGCGAGCGGCGAATTCGTCAAGAGTCTCGCGGCGAAGGGCCGCATCGTCATCACCGCGACTCGCAACGGCCAGGAAACGAATGCGACGCGTTTCACCGGCTTCTTCATCGCCGCGCTCAATGCGCCCGATGCTGATAC
>DASSEB010000386.1:0-22016 GCA_035696765.1 Pyrinomonadaceae bacterium
ATCGACAGCCCTCCTGATTTAAGTAGTGACCTACAGTTAACTCAAGGTTTGAATGAGGTAGTGACGCGCGCCGGCGAACTCACGTCCCTGATCGATCAATTGCTTCTAGCCCGCGAAGAGGGCGACACCTTGCAGATCGTCGCAGCGGGTGCTGCCCTGCTCGAAAAATGCAATGCAGTGCGTGGTGCGCTCGACACCGTTGGTGTCCGATTGCAAACGTTACTCGCGGCTACGCCCGGTGGCGCCGAACTCGCGGAAGAGCTTGCTGAGCGTGTCATCGGCGACGTTGTTTCGCGGTATCTCGACTCGGAATACCCGCTGCTGCGCCGTGTGTTGACATTGGCTGCGGTGTTGGATTGGGACGTTCTAATCCGGGAAGTCGATGAGTCAGCCGGGCTGGTGCGGCGGCGGCTGCACTTCGACAGGCTGACAAAGGTTCTCACCGATCCAGTCGGACTGCTCGAATCCGGTTACCGGTGGGGGCACAGCGATTTCGATGGTCGTCGCTTGTTGCAAAGGATCAGTGAGTTGACTGAGCCACTCGATCCGATTGGTGCAGTTGGTGACGAAGCTGAGTTACCAGTAATTCCCGAAGTCGAGTTTGGCGTATTCGCCTTAACACCTGCGAGCACGACACCCCCGGGTTTGAAAGGCGAGCTTTTCGTCGATGCCGAAGAAAACGCTGTTGTTGAGTTGAGAAGGCTATCAGATGAGACGCGTGTGCAACTGCGGCTTGGCGGGAAATTCTCTGAGGGCCTCACCGTACAACTGTTACCGCCAACGTCATTAGAACTCGCCCCGCCTCCGGCCGGCACGCTCAATGGCGATGTGGCCCTTGAGGTTGTCAGCAGCGCCTCTGCTCCAGCCGTTCGAATCTTTCTGGCGGGTGTCGCGGGTGTCGGTCACATAGAAGCCAAATCAGTTGCGGCGGCAATTCAGGCGACTGGTTCCTGGAGCCCAGGCGCAGCGCGTGCAACTACTGACGTCGGTCTACGCGCGAATATAAACGGCGGACGACTAGTCGTCTCGGTTGAAGATGGCGACGACTTTCTATCCGAAGTATTGCCGGCAGGAGCGATGGAAGCGGATTTCGATCTGGAAGTAGGTTGGACCGCTGCGCAAGGATTTCAGATCAAGGGCGGCGCCGGGCTGAAGAGCTTAATTCCGATCAATCGATCACTTGGACCAATCGTGCTTCAGGCCGTTAACTTCGGCGGCAAAATCGACTCCGAGGCGCTGTTATTGACGGTGGGACTCACAGCGAGAGTCCAGCTTGGTCCATTGAACGCGAGAATCGACGATGTAGGCGTTCGCTTCAAGATTGATTTTGCAGTGCCGGGCAATCTCGGAGCGGCCGATCTGGCATTGGGTTTCAAGCCGCCGGGCGGAATCGGTTTGTCCGTCGACGGTGGTGGATTCAAAGGTGGTGGGTTTCTCGACTTCGATCCTGAAGAAGAGAGCTACTCGGGCATGCTGGAGCTGGAGTTTCAGGACCAGTTCACGCTCAAAGCCTTTGGCCTGTTAACGACTCGCTTACCAAACAATCAGAAGGGCTTCTCGCTGCTGATCGTCATCAGCTCCGAGTTCACGCCGATTCAACTGGGCCTTGGCTTCAAGCTCAACGGTGTTGGTGGGCTGCTTGGACTGAACCGCACGGTCAACGTCGAGCCGTTGCGCGCCGGCCTGCGCCAGAACACGCTCAACAGCATTCTCTTTCCCACCGACATCGTCGCCAATGCCGATCGCATCATCAGCGATCTGAAGCAAGTGTTTCCGCCGCAAGCGGGCAGGTTCATCTTTGGTCCAATGGCGAAGATCGCGTGGGGCACGCCGACACTCGTGACGGTGGACCTGGGTTTGGTGATCGAGATCCCGGAGCCGGTGCGCCTCTTCATTCTCGGCGTGTTGCGCGCCGTGTTGCCGGATGAGAACGCGTCCATCCTGCGCGTGCAGGTGAACTTCCTCGGCGAGATCAATTTCGAACGCCGGCAACTGAAGTTCGACGCGAGTCTGTTCGATTCGAAACTGCTGGGCTTCACGTTGACGGGCGACATGGCCATCCGGCTCGACTGGGGCGCGGACGCGAATTTCCTGCTCACCGTCGGCGGCTTCCATCCCGCTTACGAACCGCCGCCGATGGATTTGCCGCCGATCAGACGACTGACTCTCGCGCTGCTGGATGGCGACAATCCGCGCCTCAAGCTGGAGATGTATTTCGCGGTGACGTCGAACACGGCGCAGTTCGGCGCGAAGCTGGAGTTGTATGCAGCGGCGTGGAAGTTCAACGTCTACGGCTTTCTCACCTTCGATGTGCTGTTTCAGTTTAGCCCGTTCTACTTCATCGCCGAGATCACGGCGATGCTCGCGCTGCGCATTGGGAGTTCGAGTTTTGCGAGCATACAGCTTTCGCTGACGCTGGAAGGACCGACACCGTGGAAAGCGCAGGGCACAGCACGGTTCAAGATCTGCTGGTTCTTCACGCTGAAGGTGCGCTTCAACAAGACGTTCGGAGAAACGCGCAACACGACCTTGCCGGATCTCGCGGTGTTGCCGTTGCTGGCCGAAGCGTTGCGCGCCGACGACAACTGGGAAGGCGAACTGCCGGCGCAGCGACACCGCCTCGAGAGCATCAGAAAAGCGCCGGAGTTAACAGGTGAACTGCTGCTGCATCCGATTGGAACGTTGAAGATCAGCCAGAAGGTGGTGCCGCTGAACGTACGCGTCGATCGCATTGGCAGCCAGCGGCCGAGTGATGCGCGCGAGTTTCAGATCACTGGAGTGCAGCCGGAAGCGACGCCAATCGTGCCCCAGGAGGCGTTTGCGCCCGCGCAGTTCTTTGATCTGACCGATGAAGAGAAGCTGACCAGCGCGTCGTTCAAGGACTTCGATAGCGGCATCAGGATTGGCGACGCGGAACGTCTGCACACCGGTTACGCAGCGGCGCGGGAAGTGAAGTACGAGTTGAAATACATCGACTCGCAGCGGGAGCAGCGTTTGAGTGGACGAAAGGACCTGTTCGACTTAAACGCGGGGGCTTTCAACACGTGGACGTTGCAGGGAGCGATTGCGCAGTCGGAGTTGTCGTTTGCGCGCACGCGGAAGTCGGCGCTGGCGCCGGAGGCTGTGGTCGTGTCGCAGGAATCGTTTGCGATCGTAAACAGCGGCGATCTGAAACTGTTTGACGAGTTGAGCTTACTGGGCAGCGAACGCGCGGCCGCCGCGCGACTGAATCAACTGATCGAATTGAATCCAACCTTGCGCGGCACGCTGCAAATCGTGCCCGCGTTCGAACGGGCTGCCTAACGATCAGTGGGTCAGGGTGACTTATGGTAGACACCTTAAAGAACTACACCTTTCTTCCGTGGTTGCGACAAGGTCTCGCCGCCGGCATCACAACACTCGACGACCTTGGTGGACCAACCACCGCGCCCGAGCGAGCTTCACTGGCGGTCAGCTTCGATGTCGCTACTCAACCACGCATCTCCAAGACACCGGAACTGTTAGGACCCGGCGACGTTATCGGAATCAACTCGCGCGCAATCGTCAAAACAGAACCGCGCAATTTCGTGACCGACTTTGAAGCGAACTATCTGCCTTACATCGAATTCTACGAAGAAGACTTTCCGTGGCGGTTCACGCCCGCAAGAGCCAGGGGCGACCTGGACCAGACACGCCTGCGTCCCTGGATCTTCCTGATCGTCCTGACGGAAGACGAGTTTGACGAGAGAGGCCGGATTGGACCACTGTCTGCAATTCAGATCAAAGACACTATCGACCCGGGCCAGTTCTTTCCGCGCAAAGACGAGACCTGGGCGTGGGCGCACGTGCATATTAACCGCAACGTAATTGGCGCTACGTTGCAGACTACAACTCAGGGGCAAGTCAGTGCCGTCGAGCAGAACCTTGCCACTCTGCTGGGCGAGAATCCCGATAACGCTTCGTCGCGACTGATCTGTCCGCGCAAGCTGAAAGAAAACACCGCGTATCACGCCTTCGTGATTCCAACCTTCGAAGCGGGCCGGCGCGCCGGACTGGGAATCGATCCTGCGGGAGTGAGTGGTCAGCAGTCATCGTGGGAAACCGGCGAACGTCTCTTTCCGATTTACTATCGCTGGTTCTTCCGCACGGGCTCCAAAGGCGATTTCGAATTCTTAGTCGATCTGCTCGAGTCGCGTAAGGTCGACCCGCACGTCGGCATTCGCGACATGGACATGCAGCAGCCCGAATACGAGACTCAGGGCATGGCGCCTCCGTTGGATGTGATGGGTTTGGAAGGTGCGCTCAAGAGTACGGAAATGGTCTCGTCACCGCCGCTGTGGCCGCCGCCCAGCACTGTCTTTGAAAATCCTCCCGATGGTTCGGCGGGACGTTTCCTCAACGATCTCGAGTTCAACGTCAACATTCAAGCCAATCTGCAAGAGCAGGAGAACGTTGAGGGCGATCCGATTGTCAGTCCGCCACTGTATGGCAAGTGGTACGCACAGGTTGACAAGTTGGATGTGAAAAGCGGTGAAGGCTGGGTAGACGAGCTCAATCGCGATCCTCGCTTTCGCGTTCTGGCAGGAGCGGGCACGCAGGTCATCCAGGGAGATCAGGAAAACTTGATGCAGCAGGCCTGGAGCCAACTCGGAGATCTGCTGCGGGCCAATCAGAAGATCCGTCAATTGCAACTCGGTTTGATGACCAGCTTTGTGGTTTACGAGAAGAACATTCTGCCCCAATCGCCCGATCAATTCATGGCGTTTACACAGCTAGTGCAGGGCAGGATTTTGGGAAGCCCGGTGACGATTGCGAAGCAGGTGCAGGAAAGTCGATTGCCGCAGGCAGCGCTGGATCCGTCGTTTCGAAAGATCGCCCGCAGCCGCGGCGCGATCATGCGGAAGGTCGCGCCGGAAGTGCAGCCCGGCGATAGAACGATTGTTACGCAACTGAACGAAGGCAAGTTAACCGCAGCGCCAGTGCCGCCGGAACCCACCGGGCAAATCCTGATCGACAAAATAGCCGACGCGATCGACGTGCACGATTTACCGGAATGGCTTCGTCGCCTGGTCCAGAATAAAAATGCGCGCTGGATTTTGATCGGAGTCATCGTGCTGGCATTGGTGCTTGCATTTGTCACGGGCGCATTCGTCATTTTCATCCCGATCGTTGTCGTGGCTGTCGTGTTGCTGCCGATGGTTGAATCACTTCGCGCACGCATCGAGACAGCGGAAATTTTTCGCGAGAAGTCTTTCACGCCCGCTGCTGTCGATGCGGTGCCTCCACGTCCGAATTTTGTCTTGACCGAATTGAACCAGCCCATGCCGCCTGTTTCAAATCCTGGAACTGGGGACAGCGTGGAAGCGGCTAATTTCCGAATCGCATTGAGAGACGCTTACAACGTGCATCAAACGTTGCCGCCTGCGCCGCCCGTGCGCCTGCCGATAGGCATCGACGCCACGGTCGCCAAAGTCAAGGAAGCGCTCAACCCATCAATCGCGATTACGAAGCGAGCGGAGTTCATACTGAAGATACCAGCGGGCATCAAGGACTCGTACCTGTTGCCGCGGAAGACGCTCGTCACCGTGATGGCCCATCCGATTTTCACTCAGCCGATGTATGGTCCGCTGCGGGATCTCTCGCCTGAGTTCCTGGTCCCAAATCTCGACTTGATACCCAACAACACTATCTCTTTGCTGGAGACGAACCAGCGGTTCATCGAGGCCTACATGGTCGGTCTGAATCACGAGATGGCGTGTGAACTGTTGTGGCGCGAGTTTCCGACGGACCAGCGCGGCAGTTATTTCCGGCAGTTTTGGGACGTTGCGGACGTTATCAAGGATCCGGCGAAGACGCCGGCGCAGATCGAAGAATCGCTGCTCGATATTGACAAGCTTCATGAGTGGGGACCGGCCACGAAGCTTGGCGAACATGAAAATCGTCCGCTGCCTGCGGGAGGTGACGCTGATGAGGCGCGGGTGGTCCTGGTGATTCGCGGAGACTTGTTAAAGAAATATCCGACAGTGGTCATCTATGCGCAGCGAGCCAAGTGGAGCCAACCGGAACCGAATCACTTCATCCGCGAGCTTGATGAAACCAGTGAACCGAAGGTGGCGATTCAGCACCCGATCTTCAAAGCGGAGATCGAACCCGATATTCGTTTTCTTGGGTTCAATTTAACGAAGCAGGAAGTGAAAGGTAGCTCGAATCCTCAAGCTAACGATCCGGGTTGGTTCTTTGTACTTCAGGAAAGACCGGGCGAGCCGCGTTTCGGTCTCGACAACCTCAGCGATGACTCACCCGCTCAACCAGGCGAATGGAACGACGTTGCATGGGAGCATCTCAGCAATTTCGAGACGATCGACTTCATCAACCTGGAGAATAATGCTCCGCCTCCGTTGTCTGATTCAGCTTCGACTGACAAAGATTTTGTTTGGCGAAGGAACGCGGCCGACATGGCCTACATCCTTTACCAGGTTCCGGTGATGGTGGCCTTTCACGGCGCCGACATGCTTCCGTAGTTTGCACATATCATGATTGACGAAATCAAAAAAGCTCGCGAGGTAATGCGTACGACTGAAGAGAGTTTGTACGCCACCCAGAACCGGGTGCGCTCGAAAGAGTCGGCGCTAATCGACGCGAACAGGTTGGGAAAGGAAGGCTCGGAAAGAGCGGCGACGCTGCAACGCGAGATCACCGAACTCTACCAGGTAATCGACCGGCGTAAATCGGATCTCAAAGGCGCAAGAGCAAACGTCGCCAACCTCGTTGGAACTTTTGTCCTGCCACAGACACCGCGTCAATTGATTTCGCAACTCGACGACAGTTTACCTTTCCTCCTGTTGCCGGTGCGGATCGAAACACGTTTCATGGGAAGTGGTCCAGGTCGCGAGTTATGGGTGCGCGTTTATCCCGATGACATCGCCGTTCATACTCACGAAAAAGAACTCACCCGCGACGATGCTGATTCCGCAGTCGAATACTGGATCCAACGAACCATTGCGGCCTCCATCGATGATCCGGCAGAAAGAGAGGCACTGGAAAAGGGCGCCTGGCGCGCACTCGTAAACAGTCATGGCGGCACACGCGCTTCGTGGATCATCTCCGAGATCAAGACGCGCGTGATCGCTACAGAAGGAAGTGAAAACTTTTCCTTCATGCTTGTCCGCGTCGACATTGCGAATATCCTTGAAGACAAGCAGCAAACGCCGGCGCAGAAGAGTAGTGCAATCAACTCTCTGTTGCTTGATTTCAATCACCCGCTCGCCGCTCTGATCCGGGAGCGCATTGCAAATCTGCTTGCCGCGGATGCGCAGATCGGCGACGGAACTCGTGCCGCCATCCTGCAAACAATCAACGACGGCATTCTGATTCATCTCGGCTTCGACCTCGAAGAATTGAAAGCGGAGAGCTGGAGCCGCGCGCCGCGAACCGAAGTGATGCCCGATCGTTTCGTGTTCATCGGCTTTATCAAAGACTCGCGTCTCGAACACCCGTTTCCAAATGCGGTGGTCAATCCGCTGATACTCGGACCAAACCCGCAGAATCTCGAGTCGGAGTTGGAGCAACACAGCGGCGATCTGGTGCTCGGTGATGACTTCGACTGGATCGCAAATTTCGACAAGGCGATTCAAGTTGGCATGGCGGCTCGTATTCCGTTGGCCGAGCCATTCGCAAGCAGCGGTTTCGATCGTTTGATGGTGTTGGGGATTCGCGTTTCATCGAGCACCGCGGATCATCGAGAGTTGCTGGAAGAGTTAATTGACAATCACCATTATTCGCCCGACGGCATGAGTTTCCTCCGGCAGGGAACTCCTACGAATCATACAGGCGAGCAGCGCTCCGGTTTTTCCACTGACGACGCCGAAGGCGAAGCGAGTTTCGAGACGGAAACACAGGAGCCGGTAATTGAGATCACTGACAATGAGCTGGACAAGACCGATGCGCAGCGTTTGTCGGAAGCGTGGGACGTAGATCTAAAGAAGCTCACGCAGTTGGCGAACGCAACCCGCAACGAAGTTTCGCAGGCGATCATATTCAACCGGGCGATGTGGCCGGCGACGCTTGGCTACTATCTCGAAGAGCTGCTGCAAATTGCTCCGAATGATATCGGCAGGGTGCGAAAGTTCTTTGGCGATCATGTGGTGGCGCGCGGCAGTCTCCCGGCAATCCGCGTCGGCAAACAGCCTTACGGCATTCTTGTGACGAGCGCTTTTCGTAAATGGCAGCCAGATCGATTGATCGATGGAGAAGATTTCACTTTCCTCGGACAGGTGCACGAGAAGCTGAGAACGGTGGAGAACCAATGGCAACAACTCGTGTCGCAGGTGGCGCACGTGGATGGACCAGGCGATCCGTTTGCGAAGCTCCTGAACATGCTCGGGCTTCAGGCAACGTCAGTCGACTACCGGCGCCGCCTCGGCACGTTCGAGAGCGTGCTGTGGAACGCCGGTGGCTTTTTTGCACCAGCAACCCCGGGCCCGATAGGTGCTTACTTCAGGGAAGTAGCCGCCCGCGGCCTGATTTTACTAGCGCAACTTGAACTCAGTTTTCCGCAAAGGCCGAAATTGTTTGGCCTGCTCTTCTCCAGCGGCACTTCAGGCATTAATGGACCACTCATCGACGACGTCGAAAAAGCTGACGACGAGAAATTGTCCGAGACCGCTGAGCTGCCGGCTAAGTATGCGATCCCCGACACTGCCGATCTCCGGAACTATATTGGCTGGCTGGTTAATACCGACATCAATTCGCTGAAGCAGCAGCAATTTGTTAATCAGAACGGTGAAACGCTGCCGGTGCCAACGGCGCTCCTGTACAAGATGTTACACCGGTCGTGGTTGCTTGCTATCTACGACACCTCGATGTCGGTGTTCGAGGGATTTCAACTCGTGAACAACGCCGTTCGTCGTGAACAGGACTTCACGAATGTCGAAGCAGGCCGCACCGTAACTCGCTGGGAGTTCATGGAAGCAAATGTCGGTCGAGTTCTACCTCAGTTGAGTAACGCAAACGTTGCGCTCGGAGACTTTCTCGCGACTGCCGACGTTGCAACTGTCCCGGTCACGTTTACGCTGAAAGGGGTCAGGGACAGTATCGCACGTCTTGAAAGACTGAAGACTGCCGAACTCGAGCGGCTGTTTGCGGAGCACATCGATCTCTGTTCGTACCGGCTCGACGCGTGGCAAACCGCACTCTTTGCGGCGCGCCTCAAGCGACTGAATCTTTTCCGACAAGGAAGCGAAACAGGCGAAGCGAAGCGCGGTCTTCATCTCGGCGCTTACGGCTGGTTGGAAAATGTGCGGCCTGCGCCTCCGCCAGTGGCTGTGCCTAACAGTGAAATTCCACCGTCGCTTCGGCAGGATGGGGTGACAGTTGTCGAGCAACCTGACAACGGCGGTTACATACATGGTCCGTCGATCAATCATGCCGTCGCGGCCGCCGTACTGCGCAACGCATACCTCACCCATGCAACGGAAAGCAATGCGGATCACTTTGCAGTCAGGTTAACTTCGGAGCGCGTGCGAACGGCGCTCACGTTTCTGGAGGGCGTGCGTAACGGGCAGCAACTCGGCGCTCTGCTTGGTTATCAATTCGAACGCGCGTTGCACGATCGATATTTAGTCGCCGGCCAGGCGCTCGAGCAACACATTCTCGCTTTCCGCAAAAAGTATCCGATGGTTGCCGACAAGATCACGCCCGGCGCGTCGGCCGCCGATGCAATCAACCGCAAAGAGTCGTATCAGGTGGTTGACGGTTATGCCCTCTTGGAAGCCGTTATGTTGGGACCGTCGCCGTTGTCATATCCATTCGGCGTAGATGGATTACCAACAGCCGGCGCTGCGCGTGACGCGATCATCGCCGAAGTGGAACGTCTCAAAGATACGTTGGATTCGATCGCCGATCTCTCGTTAGCCGAAGGCGTCTTCCAGGTGACTCAAGGTAACTACGAGCGAGCGGGCGCGATGCTCAAGGCGTTATCTGAAGGCACCGCCCCGCCCGATCCGGAGATCGTTAGCACGCCGCGAAGTGGCGCAGTGGTGAACCACAAGCTGACTGTTCACTTTGAGACGGGTGCAGTCGACAGTCCGTGGAGTGTGGGTGCGACGCCGAGATCTCTTGCCGCACCCGGCTTGAACAAATGGCTCAGCGAGCTCATCGGCCGCCGACCTGAGTTGCTTCAGTTCAGCATCAAGTACGAATTCGACGTAGACAACACAGCCATTTCACTCGCCGACCTCGCTCTGCAACCGATCGATCTGATCTTTCTAATCGGCAACCAGGCCGGCGCCGTTGCGGGTACGCAGGACGCCAACGATCTCACCGAACTCGAGGCGCGCATCGACTTCGCTTTCCGGCTCAACAGAAAGACGGCGGATCCGAATTTCGATCCTTCCGGGCGGCTGACCATCGAGTTTATGAGCAGGAAAGGATTCACGGAATCCGGTGCCAGGACTCTTTTCGAGTTGTTGCCATTGCTGCGCAATCTGCGAAAGCTCGTTACCAGTTCGCGTGCGCTCGGCGCCGACGACTACATGCTGCAATCGGAAGAAAAGGCGGACCCGAACACGGCCGAGAATCCGAAGCGCTGGGAACTCACTCCGCTCGAAGACTCCTTCGACGAGGCAGCGGGTTCTTTGGACCAGAAGCTCATAGCGTTGGGAGACATAACTGCAACGTTCCCGGCGAACGCGTTGAGCAAAGATCCTACTGAAACCGTTGACTTGAGTGGCATCGATTACGATGCATTACGCCGCGCGCTGATCGCGCTCTCTTATTTCGGCTTGCCGGGCGCGTTTCCCAAAAACGCAGTCTTGCCTGAACTCGCTTCGGATGCAACGGATGAAGAACGTTTGGCTTTGCTGCGCGCGCAGCAGTCGCTGATCGAACAGGCCCTGCTGACACTGGACCAGGGCCGCAGTCGTCATTCGCAGGCTGTGGCATTGAGAATGTTCAGCAACCTGACTCCCGAACAGATCGCTCGCCTCACAGTAGCTCAGAAAGTCGACATTTATCAGACTGCGGGAGCCTTGATTCTGGGAGAGTCGTTTCGCTTCGTTCCGACGTTCCGATTCAAGAACCTGCCGGAGTTGGAATCCGCGGATGAGTTCTCGAATACAGTGGCGGCGGAGGAAAGCCTGCTGCGGTTTACGCAGAGCCGGTTGAAGTCTGCGGCGGCTAATTCTGTCATTGACGATTGGCGCGATCTCGCGGTTGAAGAGTGGCTGGAAGGAGTCGCCGCGGTTCGCGAGCGTGTCGGTTGGATCGATACGGCGAAAACATATCAGGAAGCGTTCGCCGATGAGTCGTTGACGTTCAAGCCTCTGCAGTTGCCGTTTGATAAGAAAGCGCATTGGATCGCGTTGGAGTTTCCGGAAGTCAAACCGGAGCAGTTGGACGATGAGGACGTGTTTGTGCCGGCGGGTGATTTTCTGTCTGTCGTGCGGCAGTTGCCGGACCATTACAACGCCACAGACGCGCAGTCGGGACTGCTGATCGATGAATGGAATGAAGTGATTCCCAACCGCGTCGAGACGACCGGCATCGCCATTCACTACAACCAGCCGAACACCGAGCCGCCGCAGTGTCTCCTGATGGCGGTCAGTCCGAACGTCAACGGGCGTTGGGAATGGGATGATCTCGTCGATACTGTGATCGATACTTTCGATCGCGCGAAGCGCAGGGCAGTTGAACCTGACTTTCTGCGGCCCACCGCATACTGGCAGCTTTTACCTGCCGTGTTGAGCAGTTTTACGAGTCACCCGTTTGGCACTATCTCCACAAACGTCGCGGCGCAGCCCGCATCCATGATTGTGGAACGACCGTAAAGGAGCAACTTGGCCCAACAAATCGATCCAGCTCTCAAGAACCTGCTGCTGAGTGCGAATTTTCGCGCCGCGATCACGCTTTGGAATCGTCTCGAAGGGCGCCCGCGAAAAGAAGACTTCGATCGCAGTTTGCGCGCGGAAGTTCGCGATCCGTTGTGGATGCTGACCCGGCAATGGCAGTTTGGCGAGTTCAAGGGAGAGGATGCGGGTTCGGCTGTGAAAGCGCGCGTGCAATTGAACACGACCCGCATCGATCGGTATGCGGTGAAGAATGAGAATCGCGATGCAACCGGCGGCGAACAATTCCTCGAGGCCGTGCCTTATGACCAGACTCTCCCACTCGAGATCGAGGTTGAGCGCGAGCCAGTGTTGCCGGTTGGACCAGAGCCAAACACCGAAGACGTTGCGCTGCGCAGTCAAATGGGCCGTCACTGGGTGCGTTTGTTGAAGCAGGCTGGACTGCCGTCGGAGATTAAGAACGCGATTATTGATCAGTTCGGCTTTGCAGACATCTCGGAAAAAGAAATCCTCACGGGTAACGAACCACTGGAGTTGGCGCATCTTCAGAGTGATCCGCCGGCGTGGCAATCGCTGCGCGCGGTCAAAGGGCGTTTGCCGGATGGTCGCCGGTTGTTGGTCGCGATCGGGGATGGACAATTTGAGACGTGGTTGGGCACTACTTCGTTCGAGTCGGACCAGATCAAAGTCTTGCGAGACCTCGCAAAAGACTTTGTCAGTTGGTTCCAGCGCTTATATTCACAACCAGAGAAGCCTGACAACGAAGATGCCTGGGCGCCGTCGTATCTCGAGTATCAGTTTGCCGTGTCTGCGCCGGAAGATCCGTCGGGTGAGAAGCGCGCGTTGTTGGTGGCCGAGCAGTATTACCACGGGAACCTCGATTGGTATGCGTTTGATATCGACGGCGGCCGGCGTTTGGAAGATCTACCGGGAGCGGAATTTCCGGCGAACGGTTTTACTGTGCGCGACCCAATTGCATTCCTCCCTTCGCAGATTGAATTCAATGGGATGCCGAACGTTCGGTGGTGGGAGTTTGAAGATCGACGAACAGACTTCGGCAGCATTGGAGCAAGCACCACTGATGTGCCGCTGTTGTTGCTCGCCGAATTTGGTTTGATCTACGGCAACGACTGGACCGTGATTCCTTATGATCTGGAAGTGGGTTCGCTGGCGGACATCAAGGGAGTCATCGTGAGCGATGTCTTTGGAGTGCAAACGTTGATTCGCCCGGCGGGACAGGGACAGCGCATGGATTGGCAGAAGTGGTCCATGTACAACCTTGCGAGTGGCGATCATGTGGACGATCGCTTGTTCCTGCCGCCCTCTGTCGCGAAGGTGCATGAGAGTAACGCAATCGAGAAGGTCGTACTTGCGCGAGATGAAATATCGAACCTGGTTTGGGGTGTCGAGGAGACGATTCCGGGAGTGTCTGGCACCGGCATGAACGGCTTTGAAGCAGGGAAAGCGCTTTCCAGTTACTTCCTGGCAAACCAGACTCCGCCCGAGATAACACGGACGCCGAACGAGGCGAAGATTCGATACGTGCTTGGCAGTAGTGTTCCCGAGAATTGGATTCCGTTTATTGCTTCGCACAAACCGGGATCGAATCGTGAGGTCCGCTTGCAACGCGGTGCGATGCCACGCCTGACGGATCAAGTTCACAATACCGTGATAACGCCGCGCGGTCAGATACTTCGCGTTGGACTGGATAAGAACCAGCGTTACTTCGTGCATGAAGAAGAGGTGCCGCGCGCCGGCGTGATCGTGACGCGCAAGTTTCAACGCGCGCGTGGACCAAACGGAGAAGTTTTCACGTGGATCGGGCGCCGGAAAGAAACGGGACGTGGCGAAGGCGCTAGTGGTCTGGTGTTCGATGAGATCGTGCCACAAAAAGGTTCTTAACACAAAAAGGCAACAAAAAGCACAAAATGTGTTAGATCGTTCTTGTGCGTTTTGTGCCTGTTTGTGGCGCATTCTTTATGATTCCAAAGAACCGAGTTTCTTTGTGGCCGTGGATTTACGTCATTGCTCTCGGCTACTTCGCACTTCATCTTGCCACTTCGACGCGATACGGTTACTTCCGTGACGCTCTGTATTACCTTGCATGCTCGGAGCATCTCGCGTTTGGTTACGTGGACCAGCCGCCGCTGATCGCATTGGTTGGCTGGATTACTCGGCACACGTTAGGCACGTCGCTACCTGCGCTACTGTTTTGGCCTGCGCTGGCCGGTGCTGCGCGCATCGTGCTGACCTCCGCATTCGCGCGCGAGCTTGGCGCCGGACGTTTCGGTACCGTTCTCGCTGCCGCACTCGCCGCGACGCCCGGTGTGTGGTGGGTCATCGATCACCAGTTCGCGATGAATAGTTTTGAATCTGTGTTTTGGGGTGGCCTGGCGTTCACGGTGCTGCGGCTCATCAACACGGGGAATCCGAAGTTGTGGCTAGTCTTCGGCGCCATCGCGGGTATTGGACTCGAGAACAAGTATTCGATCGTAATCTTCGCGTCTGCATTGATAGTGGGTCTTCTTCTGACGCGCCAGCGCCGCATTCTGTTTACGCCGTGGCTTCTCGCCGGAGGTGCAATCGCACTTCTGATCTTTATGCCAAATCTAATTTGGAATGTTCAGCATAACTGGCCGTTCCTCGAGTTGATGCACAACGTTCGCGCTACCGGAAAAGACATCGTTCTGCCGCCGGGCAAATACTTGTTGCAGCAGGTTCTGATGATGAACCCTGCGAGCTTTCCTTTCTGGTTTGGCGGACTACTCTTTTATTTCTTTTCACGCGACGCAAAAAACTATCGTGCGTTTGGTTGGGCCTTTGTGATCACGATCGTCTTTTTCATGATCACACACGGAAAGGATTACTACGCGGCGCCAACATACGTGATGTTGCTTGCCGCGGGCGCCGTCGCAACTGAACGATTGTTTGCCTCCGCGAGACTTTCCGCGCGGCCGCGAAGTGTTTTGCGTGCGGCGTGTTTTGTTTGGCTACTGCTCGCCGTGGTGCCCTTGCTGCCA
Organism: Pyrinomonadaceae bacterium; assembly: GCA_035696765.1. Lineage (GTDB taxonomy): Bacteria > Acidobacteriota > Blastocatellia > Pyrinomonadales > Pyrinomonadaceae > PSRF01. The sequence goes on from DASSEB010000386.1 coordinate 14,843, forward strand.
CTCGTCTTGCCTGTCCTGCCGATCGATGCGTTTCAACGTTATCAATCGCACCTGCCGTTCGAAGTTTCTAAGACAGAGACGAGTTTCATTGGCGAGTCGCTGCCACAGTATTACGCCGACGAATTTCCGTGGCCCGGACTCGTTGCGGCGGTGGCCCGCGTTTACCATTCACTCCCTCCTGAAGAAAGAGAGCGCACCGCAATCTTCGCGAACAACTATGGGCAAGCGGCGGCAGTGGATTTCTTTGGTCCACAGTATGGATTGCCGAAAGCAATCAGCGGACATCAAAACTATTTTCTCTGGGGCCCGCGGAACTACACGGGTGAGATCATCATCGTGCTCGGCGACACTGCAGAATCGGCGCGCGATGATTTCGAGTCGGTAACTGTCGCCGCGACGCTAAACAACCCTTACGCTTATCGTTACGAGAACCGTCCTGTCCTGCTGTGCCGAGGTTTGAAATGGGACTTGCAGAGGGAATGGTACAAAGTGAAGAACTGGCGCTGAGCAACATAGCCACAAAGAAGTACAAAAACCACAAAAGATCGTTGAAAATAACTCGCATGAGAATGCAATCGGCTTGCAATACTCCATGCAAGTTTCGCGTTGACATGATCTCAAACGGGTGTATTATAGGCCACACCTCCCAGCGAAACGAACCTGCATGATTTGAGGTAGTTTGTTTCAAATCATCGTTGTCGAAGGAACACTCAGTGGGTTTTTCCGCACCGTAATATCTCTCTCTTACCAGGAGAAATTTCCCAGACCTTGAAGAGAAAGCCGGCTTCGGGAGACCTTGTGCGTTTGTAATTTCAGTTCGTTAGGCTGGGTAAATGAAAAAGAACCCGTCACCATTTGGCTGATGACGGGTTTGCCGAATACACAGTCCTCTGCCGCATTTAGCGCCCAAGGTGCGTAGTCAGACGACCACCATGTTAGCGCAACTATTGGCAGAGGCCAACTTAATCTTGGAGGTCTCTACCGTAGTGCAGCCCCGTTCCTAAAATCTTCCGATCTCGATATGAGTCAATTCGATGGGCCTTCGATGGTCCAACAAACCCGAGTGGGCTTTTAGACAGATCAAAATACTTTTAAACAGTCATTGTTTCGGTTGACCCCGAAACTTTTTTAGGAACGCATCGATGCGGCGTTTTGTAAGTCCATCGCACTTTTCGGTAGCCCTCCTCGCGAATTTAGTTTCTGAAAGAAGTTGCGTTTGGTGCGACATGCGGTAGCTGTGCCTTCATCAACGTCGAGGGCGTATTTCTGTTACACGCTGTCCGCCTCACACAAATAAACCACCAACCTCCAGCCCACAAATGCCCGACATTGAGTCTCCCATATCAATGACGACCTCATTCTCCCGTTGAGGCCTCAACTCAGTAACCCTAACGGGCCGCTCCATCGCCCAGAGCAGCCGCCCCAACTTTTAGCCAGGATCTCTTTACCCGCCCGGCCGGGAAATGTTGGGAGGAATTCATGAACGATCGTAATGGAACAAGCGGAAGTGCACTTTGGTATGCAATTCACACCCACCCCAAGGAAGAAGACCGAGCCACCAGTAATCTCAGGGCCTGGAACGTAGAAACCTTCAATCCAAAAGTTCGCGAGCGTCGCCTCAATCCTTTTACAGGAGCAGCCTCGTACGAAAAGAAACCTCTGTTTCCCCGATACATCTTTGCCCGCTTCGACGCCGGCACTCTGCTTTCGAAGATCTGCTTCACCCGGGGCGTGAAACGAGTTGTTGGATTCGGCGCGGGCCCGGTGCCGATAGAAGACAAGATCATCGACTTCATCATGGAGCAGACCGGCGAGGACGGTTTTGTCCAGCTTGGAGAAGAACTGAAGCGAGGAGATCGAGTCACAGTAACAAATGGTTTACTCGGCGAGTTAAGCGGAATCTTTGAACGCGAGATCAAGGGCACCGATCGAGTAAGGATTCTGCTCAACGCCATCAACTATCAAGCGAGCATCGTTATTCCAAAAGAGCACGTCAGAAAACAGACTGCCTGAAGGAAACTTTCCCATGAGCCGAGCTAACACCATCATCGAAACCACGTCGCCGCCGTTGGCCATCTCGCCCGCGCGCGAGTCTGTCATAGCAATCGCGATGGTCCTGTTTCTGACGTTGCTCGCAGCGTTCAGTGTTCATCGTCAAAACCCGCCTGCCGTGATGGACGCCAACTCGCCGCTTCCGGATTTTTCAGCAGCTCGCGCGATGAAATACCTGGAAGTTATCAGCCAACGACCACATCCGATGGGTTCCGCGGAGCACGACGCTGTCCGCGATTACATTGTCAACCAGTTGACCGCCCTCGGACTTCGTCCCGAAGTACAAACCACGACGGCAGTTAATCCGGTGTGGAAGGACGAGTTTCGCGCGGGCACGGTTGAGAACGTAGTCGCAAGATTACCGGGCGTTGCAAACACGAAGGCCGTGATGCTCGTTGGTCATTATGATTCGGTGCCGAACGGCTTTGGTGCGAGCGATGACGGCGCCGCGGTTGCAGCGCTGCTCGAAACTGTCAGAGCGCTGAAATCTTCAGCGCCTTTGAAGAACGACGTGATCTTTCTCTTCAGTGACGGCGAAGAGGCGGGCTTGCTCGGAGCCTACGCTTTCGCGAATGAACACCCATGGGCCAAAGACGTCGGACTCGTGATGAATTTTGAAGCGAGAGGAAATCATGGTCCATCGATCATGTTTGAGACCAGCAACCAGAATGGCTGGTTGATCGAGGAGTTTGCGGAGAGCGCGCCACGTCCGGTGTCGCACTCGCTCGCGTACGAGATCTACCGGTTGTTGCCCAACGACACGGATTTCACTGTCTTCAAGAGATCTTTGCCGGGGCTGAACTTTGCTTATATTGATGGTGTTACTCATTACCACACCGCACTTGATACCATCGCCGCGATCGACCAGCGCAGTTTGCAACATCACGGTTCTACTGCGCTGGCGCTCGCGCGTCATTTCGGTGACCTGAATTTACAAGCCATACGATCGCGCAACGCCGTCTACTTCGATCTTCTTGGAGTGATGGTCGTGCGTTATTCAAGCGCACTGATTTTACCGTTGACGATCGTTACGACGATTGCGTTTGTCGCGCTCCTGGTTTTTGGCTTGCGCAACCGGAGACTGCGCATTTCCGGACTGATCTGGGGCTTTGTAGCGCTGCTTGCGAGTGTGATCGTTGCGTCGCTGGCGGTTAAACTAGTTTGGGACCTCATTCTGCGGTTCAAAGACGTCGCCGGTGTTCGCAGTCAGGGCGAAGCTTATGAAAGCGATCTGTTCTTCGTCAGCTTTGTGGCGCTTGCGTTGGCGATAACGTCGGCGCTCTACATTTTCTTTCGCAAGAGAACGACGATCGAGAACCTCACGGCGGGTGCGTTGCTTCTCTGGTTACTGCTGCTCTGGCTCGCGAGCCTGTTATTGCCGGGAGCGAGTTATCTCCCGACGTGGCTGCTGTTGTTCAACCTGCCGCCTTTGGCCTACCTGTTGTTGGCGAAAGAACCGGACATGAAGTCGACGCCTTCCCTCGCGTTGCTATTTCTGTGCGCTGTGCCCGGAATAGTTTTACTCGTCCCACTCATCTATCAAACATACGTTGGACTTACCTTGAGACTCGCCGGCGCCGTGATCGCGTTGTTGATACTGCTGCTCGGCTTGTTACTGCCGCATCTGAAATTGATCGCTACGCCACGCAAGTGGTTATTTCCGGCGGCGATGTTAGCGATCGCTGTCGGATTTCTCGCGGCAGGAATATTCGCATCGCAGTATGACGCGCAACAGCCGAGACTCGACACGATGTTTTATGGCCTGGATGCCGGCACGCAAAAATCAGTGTGGGCGACGGCTGATGCTCGACCCGACGAATGGACCACGAAGTTTCTTCGCGGCGGCGCAAACAAGCCATTCGTGGCGGATTTGCCGGACCTGTTCGGAGCGAAGAACGATCGGCGCTTCGCGATGGTAGAAACCGAGCCGCTGCCGCTCGCAGCTCCGGAGCTCACGATGCTCAGCGATAACACCGCTAATGGAGTGCGCTCTGTGGTCCTTCGCGTTGCCTCGAAACGCCAGGCGCCGGTTATGACCATCTACATAGATTCGAACGCAGACGTCCAGTCATTTGCAGTGAATGGAAGAAAGGTCGGTTCGGTTTCGGACGGGAGAAGCACATGGAACCTGCGTTATCAGGGATTGACGAACGAGGGCATCGAGCTCGCGATGGATCTCAAAACGCAGCAGCCTCTCAAGCTGACGGTGGTGGACCAGAGCTATGGGCTACCAACCCTGGCCGACAAACAACCGATACCAAGGCCCGCCGGCTTTATCCCATCAACGTATACGTTCAATGATTCAACGCTCGTGGGCAAGTCCTTTGTTTTCTGAGAGCCGCTTTGCCTCAAAAGTATTTCAGCCACAAAGAAGCACAAAAAGCACAAAAGGAGTCCTTGAGAGAGGCTTACAGGAAGTTTCCGATCAGCTCGCGGCCCGTCTTCTTACAAGCAACGTGTACAGCAGGCCGAAAAATGCGGCTAGCCAGCCGGCGAGGGCGAGATAAACAAAAAAGCGCGGGATGATCAGGAGGGCGGGGAAGTTGATCGCTTTCGAGAGTTGGAACGTGCAGACGGTGTACATTCCAAACGGAAACACGAGGCCCCAATATTGGGGATCGTACTTCAGTGGAAATCTCTTGTAGACGTGCCGCCACAATCCGAGAATCAATAACAGTGGAATCCACCACGTCCCTGCTGCCCAGAAGAAGAGTGTGAATCCTTTCAGGAACGGCACGACCTCATTCAGCAAAGACCAACCCGGCGCCGCAATGATCAAACGCGCGCCTGCAAGCGTCGTGATCGCCACTGCGCCCATGTTGATCCAGTAAGGCGGCGTGAGCGACGCTACCGTCACATTCACAAACGTGAAGCGATAAAAGATGAGTGTGATCAGCAGTAGATAGAGCATGCATCCGAGTAGAAACATGCAAAGCGTGAAGAACAGGATTGGTTCGTGATATTCGAGCGTACCGCCGACCAGCAGCGTTCCGAGTACCGAGATCGATTGCGTTGCGACTACCGCCAGCAGCCACCCACCGTTCAAGCCTGATTCGATCGATGGTTTGTTTTCGCGCACTGTCATGGCCGCGAAAAACGTATACATGATGATGGCCCACAGCAGCAGCGCGATAAACCACAGGACCGTCGCCGTTCGTTGTGCGCCGAGCACAATCAGCAGTTCGCTTCCGAGTACGCTTGTGCCCGCGACAATGGTGAAGAAACCTGGACCACGAACGTGATCGTTCATGTCGGCTGTGACGCGCGGAAAGAAAAAGACGAGACGAAGAAGCAACAACAACCACAGCACGACATAAGCGACGACGTTAATTACCAAAAGCACCAGCGCGAGAGTGTTCATTCCGAGCAGGTAGCACGCAATTGAAATAATCCCCGTCGCCATAACGAGTGCGAAATAGCCCGGAAACAGATCCGCCGCGGCGCGTAGCACGGCACTTCGCTGGTCCATCCTTGATTTTTGTGCCTTTTGTGCTTTTTTCTGGCTAATCATTCTGGAAGTGAGTCAGGCTCTTCCTCGCAACGCTTGCAGTCGAGCTCCAAACCGAGACGAGAATCGCGACCTTTCTCGGTGAGGACCCAAGCGCGCGTAGTCATCGGCGGATCGTGACGCACGTGCTGGCGATGACCACATGCCAGTATCGCTCGCCAGTGGTCTTCATCATCTTTCTCGAATCCCGTAATCTTCTGTTTCATCGACTGTGGTCGCGAACGTAACCGCTGCTGGTGCGTTTGCGTGAGGTGGGGCGCCACCACTTGATGATGGAAAGCGTGATGACAAAACAGACACCGGAGGCGATGACGAGCGGCAGCAGCACTGAGTAATGATCTGCGAGCGCGGCATCAACCGTCGCCGCGAGTATCCAAAGTTGCGCGATATTGATCATGACGAGCATGATCAGCCGCGCCTGCCAAACTGCGGCGTGTCCGGTTTTTGCTCTATCGCCATCTTTCATACGTGTTCGTCTGTTGAAGGTTTTCTTCCAATCGCCCACACCTCTCCGTCACGCGTTTCGACTTCAATAGCATCGAGCGGGCGTGGCGGTGGACCATAAAGAACGTTGCCCGTCGCCGCATCAAAAGCACCTTCGTGACAAGGGCATTCCAATCTTGCGTGGTCTCGTGAATAGTAAACGGGACAACTCAAGTGCGTGCACTTCTGCCCATACGCGTGATACGCACCGTCGGCAGTGCGCACCAGGATCGCAGAGTCGCGTTCAGTCGGATAATTGAAGTTCAAACTGCTGTTTGGCGCGAGAATCGCAGCGCCGTCGATTCGAGCCGCGGTGAACGACTCAGACTTTCGTGCATCAAGCGCCGCCTTTGCCGCGAACCCTCCAGTGCCGAGAAAGAGCGCCGCTGACGTCAGTCCTAAAAAATTGCAAAACTCACGACGAGTGACTTGCGCTTCCTCATCGCGCTCGTACGGAAACTCCGCCTGGAACGGCGCAGTCGCAGCGCGCACGTCGCGCTCGTCGGATTGGCCCGCGTCTTCGTCCAACACTCGTTTGATAGTTTCAGAATTCATTGCTCTTGTCTGATGCCTCAACCTGCGTATCGATCCACGACTCGTTTTCAGCGCGGCTCAGCATCCCCTCAAAGACGCCGCAACCATCCACCTTCACCTCATCCGCATCCGCCGGCAACATCAGATACACCTTGGTCTCGACGCTTTGATTTCCAAAGACGTGAACGTTGACGGGCTTCGTGCGTCGCAGAGGCACGATCTGTTCGTACTTACCAAATGAAATCGCGCCGGTAGGGCAGACGCTGGCGCACATCGGCTTCAGGCCTTCCGAAGAGCGGTCGTAGCACATGTCGCACTTCATCTGGAGGTGCATTTGCGTGTTGTACTTCGGCACGCCGAACGGGCAAGCGTTGACGCAGTTGCGACAGTCGAGGCAGCGCGGCTTCAACGCAGACATTACGACGCCGTCATCTGAAACCTTGATCGCGTCCGCCGGACAAACCAATGCGCACGTCGGTTCTTTGCAGTGCATGCAGACGGTTGGCATCGTCGCGGTTGTTTCGGCACGATCGATGTAATCCACGAAGATCATCGAATACCCCTTGTGCGTGGCACACTCTCGACACGCAGCCACAC
>DASSEB010000387.1:0-22641 GCA_035696765.1 Pyrinomonadaceae bacterium
GTTATGGTAAGCTACGCGAGCGCCCGGGCGGAGAGCTTGATTCCCAAATGTGACGTGGGCTTTCTGCGGCGCCCAGAACGCGTTGTACTCTTTATTATCGGGGCGCTCAGCACTCATCCTGGTTCGAATAATTTCTTTGCCAATCGGATGCCGGCTGTTTTGTGGGTACTCGCTGTCGGCTCTTATTGGACCTTCGCCCACCGCATGTACCACACGTGGCGCGAATTAACCAAGGCAGAAGCACAATCCGCGAACGTTAACGCTGAAACTTCGTATGCACAACCCAGTGATCGGCGCGCGGAGCCGAGGCTGCTTACGAAACCGAGTTAATAGGTCCCGTTGGGCCTGTATGATGATTGAGGTAAACGCTTGACTACTTGTCCGTGCTGCGGCTTTAAGTTCCACGGCCTTTTGAGCAGTGGTTGTAAACAGTGTGGCGCGCGTGCCGTCGGTGAGCCGCTCCCGAAGCCGTCGCACGAACTCCCTTCCTACGGCCGGTCATTGATTCTGGCGGTCACTGGTTCGCTGGTGGTCCTGGTCTTCGTGGTCCAGACCTTCATCGCCTTCTTCCAGCGCTGGTCCGGTTCATTCGGATTCTGGACGTGGGTTGCTGCGGGCGAAACCGCCGCCTGGCGTTTGAAGTGGATTTCCATTCCTGTCTTCATCGCCACCGTTTGGATCGGACGAAAGTTGTATCGCTCCGTACTCGAGCAACCGGACCGCTTCTGTGCATTCAAGTATGCCCGCACTGGTTTGTTCGCGTCTGCAATTGTCACCTCGCTGATTGCGTTGCTTATTGGCGTGACAGTGCCGGCCCGCTTGCACCAGCGACGACTCGCGAAAGATGCCGCCATCCGCGCGCAGGCGTACACCATCGAACAAGCGTTATTCGAATACCGGGTCAAGTACAAAACGTTTCCGGCAGATGTAAAGGATCTGCAGGAACGCATTCCCGATCCCTACGGGACACTCGCCGCCGCTCTCTCTAACATCGATCCACGCGCCTACGTCCCGACCGCTGACATGGCTGCCGTGGCAGTGGAAAAATCGCGCAGCCTGCGTGGTGCGGTCATTCGCAGAACCTCGCTCTCGTCTGCTACTGACGACACACCGCCAGGCGGATTGTCCTTTACCACCTACGTCCTGCGACTTCCAGGCGAAGATAAGATCACAGGTAATGACGACGACTGGATCAGCCGCGACGGAATGATCATGAGACTTTCTGACGTTGCCAAAGGAGGCGTCGGGCGTTCCGTCTCGGCCAGCGCCCTCGAACCGTAGCGACTTCAATGTCGTTCCTCGACCGTTTCCGTAAGAAGACCGAAGACGAAGCCTCACGAATCGAGCGTCTGTCGAAGACAGGCCGCATGGCGGACGGCCGCATCATCGACGCCGTTTCAGATGACAACGGCCGCATCACTGAAGTCACCTACACCTACTTGCTGGCCGGCGTTCAATACGAATCCTCACAAGCACTAAGCGAACTTCAGCAACAACGGGCGAGCGATTACGCTCCCGGTAAACAGATCGTGATCCGTTACGATCCGCGACGGCCTGCGAACTCCATTGTTGTTTAGCCACAAAAAGGCACACAAGGCACAAAAGATTACAAGTAAACCATTTGTTGTTGATTGCTTCTTTTGTGCTTTTTGTGCTTTTTTGTGCCTATGTTCCGCAAAGTACTGATCGCCAATCGTGGCGAGATCGCCGTCCGCATCATTCGCACGTGCCGCGAGTTGGGCATCAAGGCGGTCGCGATCTATTCCGAACCGGACGCCGAGAGTTTGCACGTGCGCATGGCGGACGAAGCTGTGTGTGTTGGACCAGCCTCGTCGAGTCAAAGCTACTTGAAGATCGAAGCGATTGTCGCCGCGGCTGTTGCGGTGAACGCCGAAGCTGTTCATCCGGGCTACGGCTTTCTTGCCGAGAGTGCTGAGTTTGCGCGCGCCGTGACATCTGCCGGTTTGACGTTTATTGGCCCAGGTGCGGAAGCGATGGAGATCATGGGTTCGAAGACGAGCGCGCGTCGCGCCGCGGTTGAAGCGGGTGTTTCGATTGTGCCCGGCACCGTTGAGCCGTTGCGCTCGTTTGAAGAAGCAAGCACGACGGCTGAGAAGTTTGGCTATCCCGTCATGTTGAAAGCGGCTGCGGGTGGCGGCGGCAAAGGCATGCGGCTCGTGACGGACAGCGCGGATCTACGTTCCGCATTCGAAACCGCGCAGGCGGAAGCGGCCGCGGCGTTTGGTGACTCTTCCCTCTATCTCGAAAAAGCAGTCGAGCGCCCGCGACACATAGAGATACAGATCTTTGGCGATGCGCACGGAAACGTGGTCCATCTCGGCGAGCGTGAGTGTTCCATTCAGCGCCGCCACCAGAAAGTGATCGAGGAATGTCCGTCGCCCATAAACGATCCCGATCTGCGCCGGCGCATGGGTGAAGCCGCGGTGAAGATCGGGCGCGCTGTGAATTACACCGGCGCGGGCACCGTCGAGTTTCTGCTGTCCGACGCCACGCGCGATTTCTACTTTCTCGAGATGAACACACGTCTTCAGGTCGAACACCCGGTAACGGAACTCGTCACGGGTCGCGACCTCGTGCGCGAACAATTTTTCGTCGCGAATGGAGAACCGTTATCGTTCACGCAGGAAGATGTTCATTGGCAGGGCCACGCGATTGAGTGCCGCATCTACGCAGAAGATCCGGCGAATAACTTCTTCCCCAGCCCGGGAACAATCACGCACCTGCAAGAACCCGCTGGGCCGGGGGTGAGGATCGACAGCGGCGTCACGCGTTTTTCTGAGGTGTCCATTCACTACGATCCGATGATTGCCAAACTCGCTGTATGGGGTCCGACGCGTAGCGAAGCGATCGATCGTTTGCGTCGCGCGCTGGATGAATACGAGGTTTCAGGGATCACGACGACGCTGCCGTTCTTCCGTGAAGTCGTTAGAGATGAAGAGTTCATCGATGGACGTCTCGATACTGGTTTCATTGCGCGCTTCAACGAGCGCCGAACTCCGGCTGATGACGCGACGCCGTCTGTTGAAGCCGACCTCGCTGCGATCGCGGCCGCGCTCAGTTACGCCGGACGGCAACAGCAGCCTTCCAGTGCGGTAGCCGTGCACAGTCGTTGGAAAATGGCCGGACGAAACGCGGCGTTGAAAGTGCAGCCGCAACGAACTTCCTCGAAGTGGAGGAAGTCGTGAAACTAAAAGCGTTGATTGGCGATCGTGAAGAGGAGCTCGTTATCAAACTCGAGAACGGACGAGTTTCGGCGGAAGTTGGCGGGCGCGTTTACGACTTGGAGGTGCGTGAGCCGCAGCCGGGCGCGTATCTGTTCTTTCTCAACCGCGACGTGCATGAGTGTCATGTCAACCAACGCGCGGCGTCGAAAGAAGCTTTCGCTGTCAGCATTCGCGGGCGCAGTTATGAGGTGACGATCGTCGATCCCAAGCGTCTGCGCAGCGGGCAGAATTCGGATCGGCATCATCACGGTGCGGCGCAACTCGTCGCGCAGATGCCGGGTAAAGTCGTGCGCGTGCAAACTGAAGCAGGCGCTGCGGTGGAGAAAGGCACGGGCATTGTGGTGGTGGAAGCGATGAAGATGCAGAACGAAATGAAGTCGCCGCGAGCGGGTGTGGTTGTTTCGATCAGCGTTAAGCCGGGCGATACGGTGAACGCGGGTGACGTGTTGGCGGTAATTGAGTAGGACCACAAAAGGCACATAAATGGTTGATGAGATTGCGAACAGGCGCATTTTGTTGTGGGACATCGATGGGACGCTGATTCGCTCTGCAAAAGCGGGCGGGTACAAGATCTACACGATTCCGGTGCTCGAGGAGGTCTTCGGGACGGCCGGGCGGCTTGGTGACATGCACGTCTCCGGGATGACTGATTTGCAGATCGTGTTCGAGGCGCTGAGTGATGCGGGTATCAGCCAGGAAGAGATTCTGGCGCGCGCGGAGGTGCTCGTTTCGCGTTTGACTGAAGAAGCGAGAAGGGTGACGGGCAATGGCGAGAAGTTTTTTGAACTGATTCCGGGAGTGAGGGAGACGTTAGAGGCTCTGGCGCAGCACCCGCGATACGAGTCGGCGCTCGTGACGGGCAACATCAAGCCGATGGCGTATTTGAAGATGGAGCTCGTGGGGCTGGATAAGTTTTTTACGTTGCCGGGCGCGTTTGGGGATGAGTCACATAAGCGCCGCGATCTTCCGGCGCGTGCGGCGGACCGTATTCGCAAACATCTGCAAGTCGATCTCGCGCCCGAGCAGTTCATCGTGATCGGCGACACGCCGAACGATATCGACTGCGGCCGGCACTTCGGCGCTCGCACTGTCGCGGTCGGCACCGGCCGGTTCTATTCGAACGAAGAGATCCTCGCGTGCGAACCGGATGCGCTGTTGCCTGATCTGGTTGATACTGAGTTGGTGATTAAGACACTCGATAAGTTTTGACCGATTAAATGCGGTGGAAGCCTTTGAGGATATCTTTCGTTTTCAAACGCAGGATGACGGGGCGGCCGTGAGGACAGGTCGTCGGTGAAGATGTCTGCAACAACCGATCGATCAACCAGCGCATCTTCTCGGGCGCGAGCGGCATGTTCACCTTGATCGCAGCGTGACACGCGAGCGACGCCGCAATCTCATCGCGCAAAGTCTCGCGCGCGGTGCTCTTCTTCTCCGCGTCAACCGTATCCAACAACTCCGCCAGCATGTTTCGCGCTTCGCCGCCAGGCAGGTCCGCTGGCGTCGCTTTGATCGCGACAGTGCGCCCCGAGAGTCGCATCAAGTCGAATCCATAGTTCTCTAATTCAGGCGCGAGATCATCGAACACAGCCGCCTGCGCCGGCGTCAGATCAAAAGTTTCAGGCACAAGCAACTGCTGCGAGTCAGTGCGACGCTCCGATTCCAAAGCTCGATACTTATCAAACAGGATTCGCTCGTGCGCGACGTGCTGGTCGATCAGGAGCAAACCTTCGTCATCAGTCGCGATGATGAAACTCTCGTCGAGTTGGCCCAACGGGCGGATGTTGGCCGATAACGAACCCGGCTCGACTTCGCGAGTGAATTTTTCGGCTGAATTCAATGGCGGAAGAGGGACCGCGGATTTCACGGAAGGGACGGATTTCACCGCGGATCGCAGCATCACTTCGATGTCGCGTGCGATCTCGTCGCCCGAGGGTTCGATGGGTGGGCGCGCTGGCGGAGGTACTGATGGCGGCGGAGGGACGAATTCGATTCGCGGCTGTGGAGTGAACGAGCTGACTGCGGCAGTTGCGGTCATTGGCTCCGGAATTGGCTCCGGCGTTTGCGGCTGTTCCGGTGGTGGAACGTAGCTCGCACTCGCAAGCGCGGCCCGCACCGCTTCTCGAACAGCGTCCGCGACGGCCGCTTGCCGGCGGAAACGTACCTCGGTCTTGGCCGGGTGCACGTTTACGTCAACTTCCTCGAGAGGCGTTTCGACAAACAACAACGCCGCCGGATAAACGCCATGCGGCAAAATCGATCGATAACCTTCCGAGAGCGCACGGCCAATCATTCGATCGCGCACAAACCGCCGGTTAACAAACAGGTACTGCGAGTCGCGCGAGGTGCGCCGGTCTCTTGGCGCGGAAACGTAACCACTGATGCGCGCGACCTGTGGCTCACCGCCATTCACTTCGAGCAGGTTGTCGAGAAACTCCGCGCCAAAGATCTGAAAGGCACGTTCACGAAGATCCTTCGCGGCCGCCGCGCGCACCACCTCGCGGCCGTTGTTTACAAACGTGAACGCAATCTCGGGATGGGCCAACGCGTAATGCGTGACGAGATTCGTGAGATGAAAAGTCTCGGTCGCTTCCGATCGCAGGAACTTGCGCCGGGCGGGAATGTTGAAAAAGAGATCGCGCACGATGATCGTCGTACCACGCGGGTGCGCTGCATCTTTGACGTCACGCATGCGCCCGCCATCGATCGTGACGCGCGTGGCGGCACTTGCGCCTTCGATGCACGTCATCAATTCAACTCTTGCAACCGAAGCGATCGACGCCAGGGCTTCACCGCGAAAGCCGAGCGTGCCGATGGCTGCGAGATCGTCTGTCCCACGAATCTTCGAGGTGGCGTGTCTTTCGAAAGCGAGTATCGCGTCGTCCCGCACCATGCCCTCGCCGTCGTCCGCGACTTTCAACAGGCGGCGGCCGCCCGCTTCGATCTCGATCGTGATGCGCGTGGCGCCCGCGTCGATTGAATTCTCCACGAGTTCCTTGGCGACGGATGCAGGCCGTTCTACGACTTCGCCCGCGGCGATCTGGTTTGCGACGTGGTCTGCGAGGACGCGTATCTTCGACATGATTTACATGATTACAGCTTCACAATCTGGTGCTCATTCGATCCGAGATTAATCGCGTTATAGATCCACTCGATGACGTAGGTGCCGTGACGTGCGAGGAGCGAAGTGATGTTGATGTGACGCTCCTGCAGATCCTTGCTCGGATAGAGCTGATCGAAGGCGCGTTGCAACTGCCGGTGAGCGGCCTCGTCGCGCGTGATCTGCGCGCGGACGAAGCGTGTGCGCAGTCCTTCGAGCTGGTAGTTGATCTTTTTGCGACCGGTATCGAGCGCGCTCGCCAACGTCGGATCGATGGACTCGAGTTCCAGTCGCAAACGATCAAGCTCGTGATTGACGTTCTCTTCCGCATTCGAAAAGAGTTTCGCGGTATCGGCGCCGAGATGCTCTTCGACGACGCGCTTCATTACGGGTTCGAGTCCTTCGAAGAAGTCGGCAAGTGTCAGGTCGTATCTTTCGAGGAGGCGCCCGGTGTGGCGTTCGATCATCGTCAGGCTCGAGCGCGGCAGAATCGGCGTCGCAGGACGTCCGAGCACGCGATACACCTCGGCGGTTTGAGCGAAGTATGCAATCTCAGCCGCGCCGCCGTAGTAGGCAATCGTCGGCAGCAGGTAATCCTGGACGACTGCGCGCAGAGTTACATTCGGACTGAACCGCTGCGGCGTGTCCAGCGCCATCGTTGCGAGTTCTTCCGCGGTGTACTCGGTATCGATTGCTTTGGTTTTGTACTTCCCGTTTTCGACACGCGCAACTGCATGTCGCGCCCCCGCATCGTCATGCAGAAACAATGGGAACGAATTCGCGGAAGCGAGCACCTGCGCGTGAAATCCGGCGCTCTCCAAGTCGCGGCTTCGCTGTTCAATCGCCGTTGCGATCTCGGGCGCGCGGCGGGCGGCTTCGGAATAAAGCGGCGCGGCCAGTTTCTTGAGCTCGGCGTCTAAAGGGTCGAGGAAGATAAGACCGTGACGACCGAGCAGTGAGGTCATCATCATCGCGAAGCTTTCAACGTAGCCGCGGCCCGGCTGCCACGCGCGCTTCACGAGGGCTTTCATCTCGGCGGCGAATTCGGAGTTGGGCAACAACTCGAAAGCCTGGTCCACCACGAGATCGATCGACTCGTCCAGTACGACTTGCCCGACAGGCTGTCCTTCGCGATGCAGTCCGGTAGAAACTTCAACGTGTTTGAGCTGGCAATCACGGCCGATGAATTCCGCTTTCGCCACTTCCGCGAAGTCGTGATCTTCGGCTGCAATCCAGAACACGGGCACGGCTTTGGTGTTGCGCTGGCGCAAACAGCCGGCGAGTTTCACCGCCGAGAGTGCTTTGTAAACTGTGTAGAGTGGGCCAGTGAACAAGCCGGCTTGTTGGCCTGAGACGACGGCGATGCAGTCTGACTCGCGCAGCAGTTCGATGTTGTTCAGCGTCGCTTCGCCCGCACCCCAGCGCTGGTTCATCGCGGCGAGCGCGTCGCAAACCTGGTCGCGATCTGGTCGATAAGCCGCGAGTACTTCGGGGACGCGTTGCGCCAGCTCGTGATGATACCGGACCGCAGAGGGATAGAACCTTCGCAGCGCTACCGGATCTTTCAGATACTCGAGAAAGAGATGTGACTGATGCGGGATTTGGTCGAACGGAAGTGTCTCGACGTGCAGTCCTGACTCTTCGGGCGTGCTATAACAAGCGGGTTCGGCTGTACTCAAAATAATTCGGGCTCCCTGCGCAAGATAATCCTGCAAATCATGTAATCCTGTCCAGCAGGGCCGCGATTTCCGCGCGCGCAGATTCATCGGGCGCGCGCAGCGGTGCGCGAACAGCACCGCCCTGATAACCTGCAAGATCGAGTGCGGCTTTCAAGCCGCCGATTCCAAACTTCGTCGTGACCGCGGTCGCAAGCGGCGTCAGCTTCGCCTGCAACGTCGCGGCGTGTTCCTCTTCGTTTGAGTGGAACGCGCGAAAGATCTCGACACAAAGTTCCGGCGCCGCACACCCAACCGCAAGAATTGCACCCGTCGCGCCGGCCCGCAATGCGTCGAGCAACACAGTGCCGTTCCCCGTCAACACAGCAAAGTCGCGCGGACAAAGAATAACTGTCTTGCTGAACCCCGCGACATCGTTCGAACTATCTTTCACGCCGATGATGTTTGCGTGTTCACTCAAACGTGCCACCGTCTCCGGTTCAATCTTGATTCCGGTCAACGGCGGCATACTGTAAAGCAGCACCGGCACCGGCGACGCATCGGCAACCGCCGTGTAGTAACTGACAAGCGTTTCCTGCGTGATCGCCGAGCGATAGAAGTACGGCGTAATCACGAGCACCGCCTGCGCACCCGCGCCGGCGGCCTTCTTGATTTCATTGATCGTGCCGAGCGTACTTTGCTGCCCGGCTCCGGCGATGAACGTCTGATCATCCGGCACAGCCGCGCGCGCTGTTTCAATCGTTGCAAGATACTCGCGGTCGTCGAGATGAACTCTCTCTCCAGTCGATCCCAGCAACACGTAACCAACGACGCCTGACTTGTTCCAGCGCGATAAGTTCGCCCGCAACGCATCGAGCGCAAGCTCGCCGTCTGGAGTAAACGGAGTCGTGACGGGTAATAGAATGCCTTTTAAGTGCGTCATACTGAACGCGCAATACTGAACTGATCCGTCAGCAATGTAAACCGGAGGATTAGCCGCAGATTTTCGCGGCCCGTACAAAAACCGATTGACAATAACCACTCATGCAGTTATTGAGTGCCCTACGAAACGATTCCACGCTCCTGACCATTATTCATAGAGCTAGTCCGGTTCGCAGATCTTCTCTTATCAATTCACGTTATGGAGGGCCTGATGGCTGCTGCTTCCCCCAAGCAATACCCTGACGCGGAATACACCGAGGAAGTCCGGTTTGCCGTCGTCATGTACGGCGGCGTGTCCCTGGCGATCTACATCAACGGCATCGCGCAGGAATTGTTGCGGCTCGTCCGCGCCACCGCGACAGCGGGCACCGGCCCGGATGGTTCGAGAATCTGTTTGACCGCGAACAGCAACGATGAAAAGAACCAGCTAAAAGGGACTGAAAAAGTCTATCGCAAATTAAGTTACTTACTCGCCGACAAGAACCTGCTCGCCGAGTGTCGCGCACTCGCGGACAACGCGGTCGACAAGGAATCTTCAAAGACCCTCGTCGATCGATTGGAGGCGCTCGTAACTGCTCACGACCGACCGATCAACGTCAGGTTTATCGTCGACATCCTGTCCGGCACTTCGGCCGGCGGCATCAACGCAATCTATCTCGCGAAAGCGCTCGCCAACGAACAAAACATGGACAAGCTCAAGCGACTCTGGATTACCGAAGGCGATATCGGAGTACTGATCAACGACAAGAGATCGGTGGCTGGTCTCAACCTCGACAACCAAGAGCCGCCGCAATCGCTACTCAACAGCCGGCGCATGTATTTGAAGTTGTTGGAAGCTCTCAACGGCATGGAGACGCCGCAAAAGAAAAATGGCGAGAGTGATGGAAGTCAAAAGAACTTCAACTCACCTTATGTCGATGAGATCGATCTCTTCATCACTACGACGGACATTGCCGGCATGCCCGTACCGATTCGACTTTCCGATACGGTGGTCTACGAGCGCCGGCATCGAAACGTTTTTCATTTCAAGTACGCCTCGAAGGAAGCTTTTGGCGACGCGCGCAATGACTTCGACCGCGCGAATAACCCCTTCCTCGCCTTCGCCGCACGTTGCACCTCGTCCTTTCCCTTCGCTTTCGAGCCGATGAGGCTGTCCGATATCGACGAGGTATTGGACGCATGCAAAGATTACCGGGACGCCGACAAGGAGAAGATGAAAGAGTTGAAGAAGCAATGGCTGCGCTTCTTCAAGGGCGATAATTCCTCGCGGGCCGTTGACTTTACCGAGCGATCGTTCGGCGATGGCGGCTATCTCGATAACAAGCCTTTCACATACGCCACTGAAACTCTCGCGCGCCGTTACGCCACGCTGCCCGTCGATCGCAAACTGATCTACATCGAGCCCTCACCCGAACATCCTGAAGATGCTCGATCCAACACCCCGCGACCTGACGCACTCGCAAACGTAAAAGCCGCGCTGCTCGATCTGCCTGCATACGAAACGATCAGAGAAGACTTGCAGCGGCTGATGCAGCGTAACGATTTGATCAATCGCATCAATGGACTCGTTACCGCAATCGATCACGATCTCGATCGAGCGAATTCCGATCCGAAGTCCGAAAGGCCGCCTTTGCAGCCCGGCGAATGGGAAACACTCGACCTGGCCGGAATGGTGGACAAATTCGGCGTCTACTACCTGCCTTATCGTCGACTACGAATCGCGGCCGTGACTGATGCGCTGGCTGAGCTGGTCACGCGAGTTCAAAAGCTGCAAGACAATTCAGCCGAGTCGTTCGCAGTCGGCGTACTGATTCGCGCGTGGCGTGAAGAACAGTATCCGGACTATCACCCCACGTCCGGCAAAGTGTCGCAGACAGCAAATCAGTTATTGCTTCATTACGACTTCGCTTACTGGCTGCGCCGCCTGAACTTCATCCGTCGCAAGGTCGACTTGCTCTACAGACTGCAAGAGCTGCCTTCCGCCAACGCGAATGGCGACGGAGTTAACCAGGATGAAATCTCTGAGGAAGACAAAGCGATCCTGAACCGGTTCCGATTACTCAGGTATAACCCGTTCGACTACGTCACCCTGACAGCCCGAGAAAAACGATCCTTGCACGAATTGCTCGTTTTCATTCGGAGCGAGCTCAAAGTGATCTACACGGAGCTCAGGCTCCGGGGACGAGAGATTCAGGGGAGCGGAAGCGAAGTCGCAAGAAAGATCAAAGATATTCCGTTGACTCCGAAGCGTCTGCGGTACCTGCTCTACCTGCCGGAAAATTCTGATCTCGAGCCGGACTTCGCCAAGCTAGACGAAGAGAAGTGTCTCAAGCGCGCTCACGAACTCCTTCGAGATCCGGAATTCGCCGGCAAATTCCAGGACGCAGCAGACACTTTGCGCCGCGAGATGGAAGCGAAAGTCGTCGATCCGACGTGGACGCGTTGTCGTGCGCTGTTCAGACCAACGGAGACGTTACCGGCGGAATTAGAGGGCTGTATTCGCCCGCTCACTCCTAATCCGAATGAGCAGATCTGGAATGGCGCCCGCGAATATTTGTGGCGCTACTTCAGCCAGTTTGACGACTTCGATCAGATCAGTTTTCCAATCATGTATGGCCTCGACGAAGGTGAGTCGGATGTGGTTGAGGTCATCCGCATCAGTCCGGAAGATGCAACGACGCTGATTAACGAAAGACGCGAGAAGAGCGAGAGCGCTGATGGTGTTGGGCGCCGCAAGCTCGCCGGAACGGCGCTGCATCACTTTGGCGCTTTTCTGGATCGCACGTGGCGACAGAACGACATCATGTGGGGACGGCTCGATGGCGCCGAACGTTTGATCACGTCGCTGTTGCCGAACGATCCCGCGGACGAGAACCTTCGCAAGGCCTTGATCAAAGAAGCGCACACGGCAATTTTGATCGAAGAGATGTCGCCGAAGAACCAGGAACAACTGCGCACACTCGTCACTGGTGCGCTCGTGCGGGCCAGTGCCGGTGAACCAATTGAAGCAGCGGTCAAGAAAGTCATCGCAGGTCTTGATGCAAACTCTTCAGTTCGCACACGCCTGGAGAGTGTCATTTCTGCAAGTTTGAAAGAAGAGGAACTCTTAGACTTCATCACTTCCGGTTATGAAGTGAATCGCGGGATGGATGCGAAGATGATGCTGCGGGCGATGTCCCGTTCGACGCAGGTGATCGGCAAAGTCTTCGAAGACATCGCAAACCAGAATTCACTCGACGGGAAGAGTCTCGCCTGGATGGCTCGCCTCGGACAGATCTTCTGGGGACTGGTTGAAGTCGCGGTGCCGGGCAGCATTTTGAATTTGCTGATGATTCACTGGCTCAAGCTGCTTTACGTTTTGGAGCTGGCCCTAATAATCATCTCGTTTTTATTTTCCGCTCCGGGTGAGGTGCAGACTTTCACGCTGAAGGTGTTTGCGATCACCGTCGCGACCAACCTCGCCGTCCTTCTCTTGCGCGACAAAATGCGCGGCCGAAAGCGTTGGCAGCATGCGCTGGTGCTGGTAGTGGTCGGATCAGTATTGCTGCTTGCGGGTATCGGCGTCGCGGACCTGTTTGGCGTTGAAGCTTCGAGCACAGTTCGCAGCGCGCTGCAACCGGTTGTCAATTGGTACCAGGGAGCGAAGGAGTGGTTGAAGCCACTCAGAGATTGGCTGGCTAAGATCCTGTAAATCCTTTTCCGTTTCGAGGAGCGCTGACGATGAGATTTGCGAAACAACTTCCAATTGGCAAGACCGACCTGAGGTTCGAAGTCGAAACAACTCGTCAGAAGAAGATCAAGGAAGAGACCGAGTCCAAACGCAAACTATATCTTGGCGTCCGCGTGATCGGCTTGCTGGCGCTACTGACGCTTGGAGTAATAACCTGGACGATATTTGGACGAAACTTCACCCCGCCCGAGATCAGCGATGGCGATCTGGACCACTCACCCTATCATCTGAAAGGTCCCGTACTAGCCATGGAGTTCATTCAAACACCCGAACAGTTGAAAACGATCCTCGGAACTGTCGATCCAACACACAATCACCAGGAGATGCTCGAAGAAATCCATCGCGATTATTTCTTCATCGCTGCTTATGCGCTGCTCTACATCGCGTTGAGTTTGCTTCTGGCGCATCGTCATCAGCGACGCTGGGCAGTCTATCTCGCGTGGGTAGCTGCGATATGCGGCATCAGCGCTGCACTGTTCGACGTAAGGGAAAATATCGAGATCGTCAACCTGCTAAGTGGATCGACGACGAACCCGCAGGAAATAGTCAGCACCATTCATCTCGCTGCCACCGTCAAATGGGTCTTGAGTTTTATCACCATAGCCATCCTGGCACTAAACTTTTACGCCTCGGAGGGCTGGCTCCTCGTCGTCGGCTTTGCTTTCCGATTGACGGCAGTGGTCGGCCTAATCGGCCTTTGGTACTTACCGATCCTGATGCTTGCTGTTGGGCCGCTCGTGCCTGCCTTGCTGGTGCTGTTCATCCTCGGATTGTTTCGACCACAGAAATTTATCGAGGAGCTGTAGCAGCTCCTTTCCCCAATTCCCCAGGAGCCTTTATGTCACACTCGACAAAAATCCCCCTCGACCTGTTTCAGGTCCTCGAAGAAGAGTTCGTCACCCTGCATGGCACTCCCGCGCACGACGGCTCTCAAACCGTAATTATCGCAGACGCGAGAAATCGAGAGGAGTTCCGCCCAGTCACAGCCACGCTCGATTGGAGTTTTCATCCCAGTCACATCAAAGACGCGCGCGGCCTCGCGTTCGATTTACTTTCGACCTGGGACGCAGAGAATGATCCGGCACAGTCGCACGCTCTCTTCGATGTCAGCGCTGACGAATGGGCGCAGACCAACTTGTTGCTGTACATGTGCAAGCAGCTTGGTGTGGGATTGCTTAACGACATTAACGCCGGTTTGAAAGCGGCCACAGATCTTCGCCAGGTTCTTGCGGACGCACTCAACAATTTATTACTGCACGACGCGGATCTGTTCGATGAGTCACGCTTCACCTACCATCGGCTGAGCAGTAAAAGTCAGGCACTGGTAACGAGCCCCATCGTTTCAGAGAAATCCACTGACAAAGAGGACGTGGCCCACCTCAACCG
Organism: Pyrinomonadaceae bacterium; assembly: GCA_035696765.1. Classification (GTDB taxonomy): domain Bacteria; phylum Acidobacteriota; class Blastocatellia; order Pyrinomonadales; family Pyrinomonadaceae; genus PSRF01. The sequence goes on from DASSEB010000387.1 coordinate 14,059, forward strand.
CATTCTGCTCGAAGATGCCTTCCCTGATTATCTCGAAAGAATTCAGAACATTCGTCTGGCGGCTATCTACAAACGCATTCACGAAGTGAAGCCGGCGGCGCTGTGCTTCTCCGGTGGCGGCATTCGCAGCGGCACGTTCGCACTCGGCGTACTCCAGGGCCTTGCGCGACACAACCTACTCGATAAGTTTCACTACTTATCGACTGTCTCAGGCGGCGGTTACATCGGCAGTTGGCTGGCAGGCTGGATTCACAGGCACCCGGCGGGTCTGAAAGGCGTCACTTCCGAGTTGGCCAACATACATCCGCCAACCAAGGTCGATCCTGATGCCACTCCGATCAGGTTTCTGCGTCGCTACAGCAGTTTCATCACGCCAAAGGTCGGGCTGCTGAGCGCGGACACGTGGACGTTTATCGGCATCTACCTGCGAAATCTTTTCCTGAATTGGATAGTGTTCATTCCGCTGCTGCTGTCGGTCGTGATCCTGCCGCGAATTGTTCTCGCAATCACACTCGCCCAGCCGGCGAGGGGACATCAATGGAGCTTCAGTCTCGCATCACTCGGCATTGATAAATCGGTTTTTGGGCGTCACTTCTTTTTACTCGGCGGTTTTCTGCTGACGGTATGGGCGCTCGCGTACATCATCTTCAACCGTCCGACGTTCAGAGAGGAACTGCGACAATACAGTAAATTCTGGCGTTCGCGATCTGATCAGAGAAGTTTTCTAAAGTGGTGCCTGTTGCCGTTGACGGCGGCAGCCTTTTGCCTCACGACGTACTACGCGTGGTCCGCCGAGCAAACCGGAGCCAAAGACTGGTACCGCTTCGTCATTTTTGGGTTGGCTCTCAGCATACTCGCATGGTTCGTGTCGGCAGTGGTCCTTGGTCGCCTGCGCAGGATCTTCAAGCTTGGTTGGTCAACTATTCTCACGCTCGACAACCTCGCCCTGCTCATCGCGGGCACCCTCGGCGGCGTGGCTCTCTGGGTAATCAACCTGATCTTTACCCCAATAACCCCGCGCCTGGAGGCCTGTTCTCCTGCCGGTAGCAATTGGTCACAGATCACGTGGAACTCAGAAATTTACGCGGCGTTTGCAGTGCCCACGTTTATGCTCGTCTTCCTGCTGGGTGCGACGTTGTTCATCGGGGCTTCAAGCGCCAGCACGCGGATTGACGACGAGGATCGAGAGTGGTGGGCACGACTGAGCGCGTGGCAACTGATCGTGATTTTGGGATGGGGCATTTTCACCACCCTCGTGATCTTTGGACCAATCGCGGTGTTGAGTTTTCCCAAGATACTGGCTTCCGTAGGTGGTCTTTCGGGGCTCCTCGCCGTGCTGCTCGGACGCAGCGCAAAAACACCGGGCGCTCCGAAGTCGCCCAATCAGGAAGGAACTGAAAAGGGCGGCATCGTCGCCGCCATCATGAGCAAGTTACTTCCTTTGCTCGCGGTGATTTTCATTGCCGCGCTGATCGTTTCTCTCTCGATCGCAACGACGAAGATCATTCAACAGCTTGCCTTGTTAATTGGCAGCGGCCCGGACGGCCCACTTCCAAATCCGGGGCCCATCACCGCGTGGTTGTCCAAAACACCTCCAAATTTCGCCTGTTACCTCAACTACATTTATTACGACCTGGGCGGTAAGGAGACTTTCGAAGCGGCGAAGATCGCTCACATGAATGTTCTTCACTACACGTCGTTGACGGTGGTCCTGGTGTTGGGATTAGCCCTGTTGTTGTTTGGGCGCATCGTCTCGCGCATCATGAACCTGAACATCTTTTCCCTGCACGGCGGTTATCGCAATCGACTGATTAGAGCGTTCCTCGGAGCATCGCGTCCGGATCACGAGCGAAAGCCAAATCCATTCACAGGTTTTGACCCGTCTGACAATCTCAGCCTGCACGAACTGCGCTCGGGTTTGTTTCGCGAGAGTGACTTTGGCGATTCAGTCGCACTCGCTAATGCGCTGCTGAATGCCGGCAAGTCATTGAAAGGCGGACCAGCGCAACTGCAAAATCCTGCGGCTCAAAGCAACCAGGACCATGCAATTGCAAAGACCACGGACAACGTCGCGCTCGTCGCCGCGATCTCAAAGTGTCTGAACGATCGCGGACTGCTCAGCAACGTCCAGCGCGTACCTAACAAGATCGCTCCTTCCACGCGGCTGCTTGCCGCGCTTCGAAAAGATCTCAACGGCGCCTTGCAGGATCAGGAGTTTTATAACTGTCTCGCGCAGTTACCCATCGGCGCGCAGCTTGATCCGGATCAGGATTACATCTCTCAAAGCCGGCAAGCGCTCGAGATCGCGTTTCCCGATCTGATCCGGCGGCACGGATCTGTCGAGGATTACAGGCTGATGCCCGTCATCAACACGACCCTGAATCTCGTCGGCGGCGATAATCTCGCGTGGCAACAACGCAAAGCCGAACCATTCAGCGTCACTCCGTTACACGCAGGCTGCTTCCGTCTTGGCTATCGAGACTCCCGATTGTACGGCGGCCGTGGCGGTATCACGATCGGCACCGCGGCTGCGATCTCAGGAGCGGCGGCGAGTTCCAACATGGGTTACTACACAACTTCGCCCGTGTTGTCGCTCGTGCTGACGTTCTTCAACGTGCGTTTGGGATGGTGGCTCGGCAATCCCGGACCGGCCGGAAACGACACCTATTACCGTAACTCTCCGAAGTATTCCGTCGAACCGATTATCGACGAAGCCTTCGGCCTGACTGACGATCGCAACGAGTACGTTTACCTCACCGATGGTGGTCACTTTGAAAACCTCGGCATCTATGAGATGGTCCTACGTCGTTGTCATGTGATTGTGATTTCGGATGCTGCGGCGGATGGCGAGTATCACTTTGGAGATCTCGGCAACGCTATTCGCAAGGTGCGGATCGATCTCGGAGTTCCGATCGAGTTTACGGCGTTACCGATCTTTGCTGCTCTGCCTGCGTCGCCGGACAAAGGAATGTACTGGGCGGCGGGCCGCATCCGCTATTCATGTATCGATGGACCGGACGTCGAGGACGGTTGGCTGCTTTACATCAAGCCGACTGTTTACGGAAACGAGCCGCGTGACGTGCTGGAATACAAAAAGAGTCATCCGACATTTCCGCACCAGTCGACGGCAGATCAGTTTTTCGATGAACCGCAGTTTGAGAGTTATCGTATTCTGGGTTCACACATCATGGATCAGATTTGCGGTGAAGATGAGAAGCCGCTCGGTCTGTATGTGATGTTGCGCAAAGCACTCGATCAGTTAACGGAAATACAGAATGGCACCGCGCCGCCTGATCCAAAGCTGAAACAGTGGAAAGACAAGTGGATCACTAACGTGATGAGCAAGATCTAGCCACAACCAATTTTGTGCATGTTTGTGGCTGAAAGAGAGGCAAGTTGCAAGCATACCGTTTTGTACAACTCGACGTTTTCACGGATAAGGCTTTTACCGGAAATGCCCTTGCTGTGTTTCCCGAAGCTGAGGGTCTCAGCGATGACGAAATGATGCGGATCGCGCGCGAGATGAATCTCTCCGAGACTGTCTTCGTGCTCCACCCGGATGCAGGACGTTTGGAAGTCCTGCGACGACTGCGCATATTCACGCCGATGCGTGAAATTCCTTTTGCCGGCCATCCGATCGTCGGAACGTGGAATGCACTTGCGCGCGAAGGAATTGTGCCTCCACCTGAAGGCGGCACTGGCTGGCAACGCATCTTTCACGAGGTCGGCATCGGAGTCTTGCCGGTTGATGTCGAGTTCAGAGATGGGCAGCCGGTGCAGGTGGTGATGACGCAGGGAGCTTTCGAGATCCTCGACGAGATCGAAGAAGCCGACGAGCAAGCGGAAGTCGCGCGAGCATTGGGATTGGCTCGCGAGGATCTCGATGAGGGCCTGCCGATTCAGGTGATCACTACCGGCTTGTCTTGTATGGCGGTGCCGGTCCGCTCACTCGCAGATTTGCGCCGTTGTCGTATCAGCGCCACCTTGCTCGCGGATATTTACACGCGACACGGCGCGACCGGATGTCACGTTTTCACACGCGAAACGATCGAGGTGGGCGCTTCGCGCGCGCACGCTCGTTTCTTTGCTCCCGCCGACAACATTCCCGAAGATCCCGCCACCGGCAGTGCCTGCGGAGCACTCGGTGCTTACCTCATTCATCACGGCGCTCTGAGTTTGGAACCGGAGAACGGCCGTTATAAATTTGTCATCGAACAAGGCGACTTTATTCACCGCCCGAGCCGCATCAATCTTGACGTGAAAGGTCAGACAGGCCGCGTTGAAGAAGTGAGGGTTGGCGGACCATCAATGGTCGTCGCTAAGGGGGAGGTTGCGTTTTAGTACTTTGTTAGATCTCATCATCATCGGCGCCGGCCCTGCCGGTCTTTCTGCAGCCGAGGCCGCGGCGCGTGAAAACCTCGATTACCTCGTCATCGAAAAAGGCACGATCGCAAACACGATCAGACAGTATCCAGTCGGCCGCGCGATGTTCTCCACGCCAAACGAAGTGGAGATGCACGAAGGTACACTGAAACCCGTGCGTGAAAAACCGACTCGCGAGGAACTGCTGTCGCACTACATTCATTTCGTCCTGAAGCTCGATCTAAAAATCAATACGGGCGAAAGAGTTCTGGATGTGAGCGGAAATATCGACGACGGTTTCGTTGTCAAAACAGATCTGGCGGAATACAAGGCTGCGCGCGTTTTGTTTGCCATCGGAGCGATGGAAACGCCTCGCCGCTTGAATGTGCCGGGAGAGGATCTGGCGAAGGTGCATCACCTGTTCGTCGAGCCGTACGCTTACGTTCGCAAAGATGCGCTCGTGGTTGGCGGCGGCAACAGCGCTGCCGAGGCCGCGCTGTTTCTCTCGGAAGAGGGCGCTCGCACGACGATGGCGATCTGGCGTGAAGACTGGGAGAACCGCGACCCAAAAGCGGGCGCGATGAAACACTGGGTGCGCACTCCGCTCGAAGCAGAGATCGCTGCCGGGCGGCTCAGGGTCGTGCTTTACAAACACGTGGACGAGATCACTGAAAAGGAAGTGCGGTTAACGACTGAGACGGGTGAGTCGATGACGCTCGCGAATGACGTGGTGTTTGTGCTCGTTGGCAGCGACGCCGATCTGACGTTGTTGAAAAGCCTGGGAGTAAAGACCGAGCCGGGGAAACTCGCGGAAATTCCAGTCTACGATCCGGAAACCTTCGAAACGAACGTGCGTGGCATCTACGTCGCCGGACATTTTACGCACGCCCGCCACATCAAAGCCGCGATCGACGTGCCTCGAAAGATCGTGCCACTCATCGCGAAACAACTGTAGCCACAAAAAGGCACAAAAGGCACATAATGAGTTGATCGATTGGATCAACTTTAGTGACCCAACTCATTATGTGCCTTGTGCCTTTTTGTGGCTACTCCTTCTGTGCTTCCTGGCGGCGCGCCACACCGGTGGCGTGTGCGGCTGCTTGAACTTCACGCGCCACTGCCTCGGCAACGCGCTTATCGAACACAGACGGAACGATGTACTCCGGATGCAACTCCGCGTCGGTGATGATCCCTGCGATCGCATTCGCGGCGGCGAGTTTCATCTGTTCGTTTATGCGCGCGGCACGGCACGCAAGCGCGCCGCGAAAGATACCCGGAAAACAAAGCACGTTATTGATCTGATTCGGATAGTCGGATCTGCCGGTGGCCATCACCGCAACATACGGCGCCGCGTCTTCAGGCATGATCTCGGGAGTCGGATTCGCCATCGCAAAGACGATCGGCTGGTCCGCCATCCGCTTCACGTCCTCAGAATCGATCACGCCCGGCACTGACAAACCGAGAAACACGTCCGCGCCCTTGATGACTTCGTGCACAGTTCCCTTCTCTTCGTTTGGGTTCGTGTTTTGTCCGTACCAGTCCTTCACCCAGTTCATGTGTTCTTTGCGCCCGCGATAGATGGCGCCCGTTTGGTCGCAGCCGACGATGTTTCGCACGCCCGCGGCCATGATGATCTTCGAGCATGCGACACCCGCCGCACCCACACCGTTCACGACCACCTTGATGTCAGTCATCTGCTTCCCGACTAACTTGAGCGCATTGATCAATGCCGCCAGAACGACGACCGCGGTGCCGTGCTGATCGTCGTGAAAGACTGGTATGTCGAGTTCCTCTTTCAGTCGTTCTTCGATCTGGAAACAACGCGGCGCGGAGATGTCTTCGAGGTTGATACCGCCAAATGACGTTGAGATCGCTTTGACGGTTCGCACGATCTCGTCCGGATCCTTCGTGTTCAAACAGATCGGAAACGCGTCGACGCCGGCGAACTCTTTGAACAACATCGCCTTCCCTTCCATCACCGGCATCGCAGCGGCTGGTCCAATGTCGCCGAGTCCGAGAACTGCCGTTCCATCAGTTACTACTGCGACCGTGTTTTTCTTGATCGTGAGCGTGAAAACTTTCTCGGGATCGGTATGAATCGCGTCGCAGATTCGCGCGACTCCGGGCGTGTAGGCCATCGAGAGATCCGAGCGAGTCTTCAAAGGCACCTTCGAGACAACTTCGATCTTCCCGCCGAGGTGCATGAGAAAGGTCGGATCAGAAACCTGTATCAGCTCGACGCCGTCAATGTCTTTGACGGCCTGGACGATCTCTTCACCATGTTTACTGGAAACGGCGCTGACGGTAAGGTCGCGAATGATGTAGTCGTTGCCGACTGTGACGATGTCGATCGCGCCGATGTCGCCACCGGCGCGGCCGATTGCGGTAGTCAACTCACCGAGGGTTCCGGCGCGCGAAGAGAGCTTGATGCGCAGGGTCAAACTGTAGCTCGCGGTTGGCGTTTGCTGCATAACATTTATCCATCCACAGATTACGCAGATTACACCGATTTAAGAATCTGCGTAATCTGCGGATGCTCTTTCGTCAACTTCAGGGATCGTTTGCCGAGCAGCCGGTAAAGCTCGAGTGCGTCTTTGTTGTCCTTGAGGGCGGCCAGGTGACGCTTCACCGTTTCGAGATCGCCACGAGCGAACGTCCCCGTCAATGCCTGTTTCGGATCTTTAGTCTCGAGATTGTGGACCGTACTCGCAATCAGCGGCAACAAGATGCTGCGCGCGGTTTTTCGTGTCAGCCCACACTGGCCCAGCATCTCCAACGCGACGTCAAACAGCGCCACCACATTGCCCGATGCCATCACGGCGGCCGCGTGGTAAAGCGGTTTATCTTCCGAACGGATCGAAAAACTCTGCCCGCCAAGGTCTCGAACGATTGACTTCCCCACGCGCAACGCAGCCGTATCGCCCTCGACACTCCAGAATGCGCCTTCCAGCGCCGCCCGGCCTTCGGTGGTGTCGCTGACGGAAATCAGCGGATGGATTGAACCGGTATGCCAGCCTTTCTCGCTCAGGGGCGCGAGTACCGCTGCCGAGAGTGCGCCGCTTGTGTGCAGGGCGACGGCTTTCGGAAGAATTAAACTGCTGAGTTCCTCCGCCACTCCGGCGATTTGGTCGTCAGGAGTAGTTATCAAAAACAGATCCGCCGCGCGCACCTCACGGAGTTGTTTTGCCGCCAACACCTGCACGTCTGCGTTCAAAAGAGCTGCGGCCCGGCGTGCGCTTCGCGCGCTGTGCGCGACGAGGGTCTGGATCGAGTATCCCTTGCCGTGAAGTGCAAGTGCCAGAGTCGTCCCGAGGCGGCCAGTCCCAACGATCGACAGTTCCGGCTTTTGCTTCCTTTTCGCGGCGGGCATAGGTATATTTAACGAGCCAACGCTAAGTTATTTAAGGGCGCGAGAGTCCCGAATCCTCCTGGCAGGAAGTTGTGTTCGGCCGCACAACCAAGCCGCCGAGCCTGTCATCATAGACTGCGCGTCTGGAATTAGCGAAAACAAACATTCATAGACCCCTTCCCTCAGGTCGGCCGAAACTTTTGGAGGTTTTTTGAGATGAACAACTTCTCCCGTGCCACTAGTGCTTTCGTTTTAACCGCATCACTACTGGTGAGCTCGGTGGCTGCAGTCGCCCAAACGTCGACCACCAAACAGGCCGACCCGGCGACCCAAGCGTCAAAGCCCAGCCAAACTCAGGCCGAACAGAAGCCTGAGGCGAAGAAAACCCAGCCTGTTGCCACAGCCAAATCGAACAAGCCGCTCTCGACTAACGAAGATCCGAACATGATTGGTAAGCGGAACATTAATTCCGGAATCATTGCGAAGATGAGCGGTTCGACCGAGAAGGAAGTACGGCAGGGACGCGAAGCGGCTGCCGAAGTCGATCGCCAGGCCAAGTTCGTCGACGACCCGATCATCACGGAGTACGTAAACCGCGTCGGTCAGAACATCGTCCTGCATTCCGACGCGAAGGTGCCGTTCACGATCAAAGTCATCGATTCCGACGAAGTAAACGCCTTTGCACTTCCCGGCGGCTTCTTTTACGTGAACAAAGGATTGCTGCTCGCCGCCGATAACGAAGCCGAACTCGCGGGGGTGATGGCGCACGAGATCGCTCACGTAGCTGCCCGGCACGCAGTCGAGAACCAGACCAAAGCGAGCCTGCTCGAATACGCAGCCCTCGGCGGATCGATTTTCCTGGGCGGCATTCC
>DASSEB010000388.1:0-30583 GCA_035696765.1 Pyrinomonadaceae bacterium
GCTATGATCTGACCACCGGCTTCAAGCGCGGCCGAGCGAAAGGTCGGTTGCCACGGCAACGTTCCGGACCACTGCTTCGGATCTGTCGGTTGTCCATCGTAATGCGCGTAAAGCAGGATGGTCCGTTGTGCTCCGGGAGTCTTCCACTCGCCATACACAGCCGGCGGCGTGTTTGGAGTTGCACCTTCCAACAAACGCGGATTCAAACCACGCTGCTTCATCATCTCGACGATCAGCGCGGCGTTCTTGCGGATGTTGTCAGTATCAGCAGCAACATTCGGGATTGAAAGGAGAGTGGTGAACTCCTTCAGGAGCCGGTGTTCGTTGGCTTTGCGATACTCACGAACTTGTTCCTGAGTCGTTTGGGCAAAAACCGTAAACGGCAATAGGACCACAAACAATAGCGCGCGCAGCATAGCCGGATTATCTATTCACCCACGCATAAACACAACGCGGATCCAGCCCAATGGTCTGAATCCGCGTTCATCTGTTTTTAGTTAATCCGTCTAATCCGTGGTCAATTCTTTATGATGCCGCCGTTGTCGAGTGCAGTGTAGACGTCCGCCGAAACGAGCCCGAGCCACGGATCGGAACGCGGCGTGAGAAACAGTTCGGCATAGACCTTCTCATTAAACTTATTTAGGTCGGTGCGAACCGGATCTCGCGACAACCACGCATAAAGTTTGTTATGCAACATGTATTCGTTGCGAACCGTGTCGAGCGCCACTGACTCCTGAAACTTCTGCAGCAACTGCGAGAGCTCTTTTTCCGAAAGCTGCGGGTTCTGACGTTTGATCAGCGCGATACTGCGGCTGTCGAGAACTCCGTCCGCCGCATGAAACTGCGCGATCTTTTTCCACGCGGCTTCGTCCGTGATCCGGCCCAGCGCTTCACTCGCGGCTGTCATCGCGCGGAGTATCGTAGTTTCAGTAACTGCCTTGGTGATGGCCAACGGAGCAATACTCAGCGCCTCACCGTTCATTGACTTGGTTACGAAGAAGCCTTCCGGCACTTTGCCGGCGATCTTCGTCGTGTCGGCCAGCCACGCAAGCTGGGTTTTGTTGTTTTGTTGGCGGTAATAGTTTGCGAGCAGCAGTAGTCTTTCCTGGTCCGTCTTCCCTGCCAACGACTTGAAGAGCGTTTCCGCATTCGCAATTCCGCGCAGGAAAGCTGGTGGACCATACAAACCCGGAAGCGCCTCAATCGGCCGTCCTGAAGAATCGAGGATGTAATGGATGCTATTGCCGGTTATGGTGCGCTCGAGTTTGCGGCCGTCGCCAAAGTCGATCGTGATCGTCGGTACCGGACGAACTGACTCCCAGTGCAACACAAAACGTTCGCGCAGCACGGCTGAGACTTCCGCGTTGGAATAAAGCACGGTGCGGAAAAAGCGGCTGTTGGCGCAACTGAGTTCGTCAGTCAACTTCCCTAACAAACGCAGCGAGAGAATCGGCTTGCCGGTTTCGAGAGAAGCTTTCTTCGCACTTTCGAGATCCGTGTGCCAGTAAAGCCCTGCGAGATAGCTGTTCTTCTGCTGCGCAACTGTATCGAGCGCGGTCGCTATGCGCAGCCATTGCTGATCTGATGCGGCAGCGGGCGACGTGACTTGTCGATTAATCTCGTCAGCATACTGGGCCATCAGGATCTGCAAGCCGGCCGGCCCAAGGGCGCGTAACTCTTCGATTGCGTGAGACGATTCCACCGTGTCTTCTGAAACTGCCTTGCGGGCCAGGGCCTCGGCAGGCTCATTTGCGTGTGCGATTTGAAAGGAAAAAAGGACCAGCAGGAGCAACGAAAGGAAGGAGAACTTTGAGTTCATCGGGACCTCCAGACGACTGGGATTTGTGGGAACTGCAGGGAAGAGTGACCGTTTGAGGCTGTGGGAAGCGATTGGGTTGTCTAACCACAGATCTCACGGATCTGTGGTTAATTGCTTCCGTACTTTTGCAGGCAGCTTGTCGTGAACCAGTTGATAGGCGTTTTTAAGCAGTTCTTTGAGCTCGCGCGCCGGCAGCGCATTGAGATCCTGCAGGGCGACCCAGTGGTAACGCGCCACGTAAGGCGCGGGAATTATCCCCTCCTGTTCCACCAGTTCCGCAAATTTCTCAGGCGTGCATTTGAACGACAGCTTGGTGTCGTACTTCGGGTCGAGTCCCGCCACCGCAAACATCTTTTCACCGATACAGAACAACAGGTCGTTCCCCCATTGCACTCGTTCAGTTGCGTGCGGCAGAGAAAGACAAAACTTCCGAATCTGTTCGAGGTCCATCTTATTTCCTCATCAAGTCGAGCACCGCCGACGTCATCGCTTTCACGCCTGTTCGCAACGTCGATTCGGGCACAGGAACGAAGAGCGCTGAATGAAGTCCGGGAAGCGGCACACCTGATTCCCTGCTCGCCTTTAATTTCGCCGGCTCCGACGCCCCGAGCCAAAAGATCGTCGCCGGTATCTTCTGGTCCAAACTAAAAGAACCAAAATCTTCACTCGCCATGATTGGCGCGACTTTCACAACGTTCTCATCGCCCAGCGCTTGCTTGAACGCACCCACAAGACGCTCGACCAACTGCGGTTCATTGAACGTCGCACCAGTGCCTTCAGCAACTTTCATGATTGGCGCACGATCTTCGGGAATACCGGCAGTCGCCGCAACACCCTTGATGATTCGTTCGATCGACGCCAGCACACGCTTTCGCACGTCCTCTTTGTAAGTGCGAACAGTCAATTGCAGATTCACTTCATCGGGAATGATGTTGTAACGAGTGCCGCCGTGGATCGAACCCACGGTGACGACTGCCGGATCGAGTGGCGAATTCTCGCGGCTCACGATTGTTTGCAGCGCCATCACCACCTGCGCCGCCACAACCACCGGATCCTTGGTCGCTTCCGGCGCAGAGCCATGCCCGCCCACGCCCCTGATCTTGATGTCGATCGACGTGGCGCTCGCCATCGCGTAACCGGGCGTGTAACCGACCTTGCCTGTTTCCAATTCGGGTTTGTCGTGCAATGCAATCGCGAAATCAGGCCGCGGAATTTTTGTGTAAAGGTCGTCGCGCAACATCGCCATCGCGCCGTCGCCGGTCTCCTCGGCGGGTTGGCCCAGCAAGATAAGCGTGCCGCTCCAACGATTCTTCAACTCAGTCAGCATTTTGGCAGTGCCGAGAAAGCTCGTGATGTGCATGTCGTGCCCGCACGCATGCATCACGCTCACTTCCACGCCGGCGTCGTTCTTCGTCTTCACGTGGCTTGAATACGGCACCCCTGTCTTCTCTTCAACGGGCAGCGCGTCGAGCTCGGTGCGCACGAGTACGGTGGGGCCTGGTCCATTCTTCATCACGCCGGCTATGCCGTATCCAACCCACTCAGCGTTTTGATACTTGCCGATGCGCTCGGTGACAGTGAACCCGAGTTTACGCAGTTCGCCCGCGACGAAGGCGGAAGTCTTTTCCTCGCGATGCGAAAGTTCGGGCGCGGCGTGAAGTGTCCTGTAGGTCGTTAGCCACGAAGCGAGGTCGCGCTCGATCATCGCGTCGAGCGACAGTTGTTGCCCGCTCACATTGAAGGCCAGCACGGCGAGCGCCGCCGCCGCGAGGAAAGATTTTTTGTGCATCATTCTGTGCATTTACGCCGCTCCAAAAGCAACTTCTTGAGTTCGCTAATTCTGGCGAGATGATAATCGTCGTGTTCAGCCTGAAAAAATAACATATCCACGAGCCGCATCTGCACGTTGAGCCGCGGATGCAGCGCGGCACGCTCGAACACACCGGCGTCCATGCTATCCAGCCGGCGGACGATATCGTGCCTGGCAGTGCGAAACGCGTTCAGGATTGAGGCGACAGGTACGTCGTTATGGCTCGCTTCGTAGGTCTTGCGATTCGACATGTCGGCCGCGTGCAGTGCGGCATTGCCGGCCAGATACTCGTCGATCCTTTGCGAGACGAGACTTTCCAGATCGAGCAGGTGGCCCGCGTTCTCCTGCATGGACCAACGCCCGTCGGCCTGCGCTGTCAGTGTTTCAGGTGATAGACCGGCGAGCAGTTCCTCGAGACGAGCGGGCGTGCCGCGCATCCGCTCGATCATCTCGGGATAGATCCCTGCGGGGAAGTCGAAGTTAAAGCGACGGTCGGTCCATTTGATGCGCTGCATTTAATAGGTCCTGTCTGACGCAGTTGGACCTATTCTAACCCTAATTGGCTTTAGTTGCCTGTGGTCGGCTGCGTCAGGCTGAACCAGTTGCCGGAGTTGTCTTTGAAAACGGCTTCGATGCCGTAAGGTCTTTCGGCAGGTTCGGAAATAAATTGCACGCCTTTGGCTTTCAGCTCTTCGTAAGTGCCGCGACAGTCGTCAGTATTGAAAGCACCGGCGCCGAGCACGCCCTTGTTCATGATGTCGCGCAACTGTTTTGAAGTGTCTTCATCCATCAGCATTCCGGGTTTTGGTTCGAGCAGGATTAGCTCAAAGTCGGGTTGGTCGTTTGTGCACATGGTCAACCAGCGGAAATTCTCGTTGACCATCGCGTCTGTGTGCACTTTGAAGCCCAGCTTGTCGCGATAGAACTCGAGCGCTTCGTTTTGATTGTTAACAAAGATTGTGGCGTGCGACATCCTGCGGATCATTGGAATGATGCTCCTTAGTGAATTTAGGCGTAAGGATAGATCAGTGCCCGCTGACTTCGCTTCTTGAAAATTGCTTTTTAGATAGGATTAACAGCATTCGAGTTTGTGCATGACGAGGAAGCAGCCTGGGACCTGGCGCTTGGCCTGGGCTCGCTCTCGGTATGTCGCAGGAGCAGCACCTACACAGCGATGAAAGAGAGTGCTGAACGAACCAAGGCTCTGAAACCCAACTTCGAAACAAACGTCAGTCACGCGAAGCTCGTCGCGGCCGAGTAGTTCCTTTGCTTTCTCGATGCGGCGTTCGATCAGGTACTGATGCGGCGTCTTATTGAAGGCTTGCCGGAAGAGGCGGAGGAAATGGTAGCGCGAAAAACAAGCCTTCTCGGAAATCTGTTCGAGACTGATCGGATGGTCGTAGCAGTGATCGATAAAGTCACGCGCCCGACCAAGCCGCTCTAACGTCTCAACATCGGATTCGATTCGTTTAACCATTACGGCTTTGGCGGCAACGGCTTCTGCAACGCCGCCGCGATGAATTCATTTATACCCGCGTCACTTCCCTCGTGCCGGAACTTGTAGTAGTTCGACATCGCGGTCAGCCAGTCTTTACGACTCTGCTCAGTCTTCGGATCCGTTCCCGCCGCCGCGATCGCACGCGCGTAAGCATCGATGATGCGATCGATTACGACGTTCAGCTTCTCGAGAGCTGCCTTGCTCTCCGGCGTCTCGGGCTTGTTTGCGAATTTCGTCTGGTATTCCTGTGACATCGTCTTGTACGGACCAGACTCATAAGCTACTGCGAGAAAGTAATAGGTCGAAGGCGTCTTCTTGATATCACTATCGTACTGTGCTGCCTTTATCAGCGCGTCGAGCGCCTGCTCGGGACTGGTCTTGAGAGTCAGGAAACCAACGGCGTAGTTGAGATAAGCAAGCGTGTCGTCTTTGCCTTTGAACGGCGCCCACTCGGTCGGCGTTTTTCCGGACTCGATGGCTTGAATCGCTTTTCGCGCATAGCCCAGCGCGTCGTTTGTGTAGGTGTCGTTTTTGGCTGAAGCGGCGATATAACCGGCGTAACCGAGGTCGATTTGAGCGCGCAGGTAGTTGGGCTCATCGGCCAGGATCTTCGCGCCGGTGCTGTAGGCTTCGGCGAATTTCTTTTCGTTGATGAGAATTGGAAGATTCCGCTTGCGCTCGTCGCGCTCGTAGGCCAGCACCCATTTCCCAAGGTAGTCAGTGTACTGGTCTTTATCTTTGGGATACTTCTGAAGGTAGTCTCGCGCGGCCTGGTACGCGGCGGTCGGGTTCTGAATACGATTGTCCACGAACCGCTTGTAAATCTCGATCTTGACCGGATCGTCAGTCTCCTGCGCAAGCACTGCCACTCGCCCCGCGCCAAGCGTCACTAAAGCCAACGCCATCAATACGGCCAAGGCCAATCTCTTTCCTGACCAGTTCATATCGACTCTCCTCCGTCAAAGCTGACTCCAACGAACACCTTAGACGCTCCCATGCCCGCTAAGGGTTTTATCATCCTAAGGTTATAATCACTATGCTTTCCCAGAAAATATCACATGATGGTAAGAATTCAGACCCCAGGGAGACCAAGGCGATACCGATGACCGGCACACTCGAAAGACGACCAGAACATATCAAATTCTCGGGCCGCATTCTATTTCTTACGGAAGATACGTCGTTAATCCGGCAACAGCTCGAAGCCCGCGACGAGGCCGCCACGACTCTCGAAACCGAACTCGCCGGGCGGCTGCTCGAAGGCGACCTGCCGTTGATGAGCAACATCTCGACCGACGAGATTACGCCGGGCTGGGTCTGTTTTTACTACGACGAAACGCTTGGACAGTACGTGTACGTCGGCATGCGCGATGCGGCTGTCAAAAAAGACGAAGTGAAGAATGGCGGGTTTGCAGTTGTAGTTTCGGGACTTTCGAAAGGCTGCGGCTCATCGCGCGAGACAGCGCCGTACGCTGAGAAAGCCGCTGGCGTGCAGCTCGTCATCGCGAAAAGTATCGAGAAGATCTACGGGCAGAACTCACAGAACATCGGTCTGCTGACTTCAACCGATTTCGGATTGATCGAACGAATTCGACTCGGCGAGGAGATCCCGCTTTCTGAGTTCACCAAAGGGATCGATCTGATCTCGCAGGGGATCGTATCTCACGGCGGGCTTTTCAACTACAACAAAGCACGCCTGTCAGGAAAAGTTTCTCCACCGCCGATCGAGACTCCTGCGCGCCCGATGACGATCGTTGAAAAGATCATCGCGCGCCATGCGTTTGTGACTGCCGGAAAGATCGGCGTCGAAGCGGTGAAGCCGGGCGACGCATTGTTTGCAGTCGCGGACGTGCGCTTCTCGCACGAGTACGTGACGCCGATGGCCGCGTCGCTGTTCAAGCAGGCACTCGGTCCTGACGCGCGCGTTTCGGAACCCGAATCAGTGTTTGCGTTTCGCGATCACCTGACGTTTCTCGGGCGAGTGATGTCGCCGAAGCATCGCGAGATGGGCTTGATGGAAAAGGCTGAAGGACTCGCGACGACGCAACAGAGTTTCACTACGAAGCAAAACATCCGGCTTTACGGCGAGAGTCCCGACGGTGGCTCGGAAGCGATTTGTCACAACGCTGTCGTGGAAGATCTCGCTTTGCCGGGCCAGATCGTGATCGGCACTGACTCCCACACCTGCATGGCCGGCGTGCTCGGCTGCTTCGCTTTCGGCGTCGGCTCTACCGATATGGCGAACGCGTGGTACACGAAAGACATTCGCATTCGCGTGCCCGAAACCGTGCGCTACGTGCTGAAGGGAAAGAAGCGCGCTGACGTCGCGGCGAAAGACGTGATGCTCCACATCCTGGCCTCGGAGTACATGAAGACGAGCAAAGGTATTGGGAAAGTGTTGGAGTTTGCCGGCGAGGATTTGAAGAACTGGCCGATGGACGAGCGCGCGACGTTGACGAACATGGCGGTCGAGGCCGGAGGAACCACAGGGATAATTGAGCCCGATGAAGTGACGCTCGAGTACATCGTTAGCACTCGTGGGCTCGACCCGGAAGAAGTGCGCAAGGGTTTCACTTTCAGCGATCCCGATGCGGAGTATGCGGCTGTGTTTGAGATCAACCTGGACGAGATCGGCCCGATGGTGGCGACCCCCGGCGATCCGCGGAACGGCGTTCCGATCGAGCAACTCGAGGGAGAAGTGCGTATCGACGCTGCTTACGGCGGCTCATGCACCGGCGGCAAGATGGCAGACATGGACATGTACGCCGCCGTGCTCGAAAACGCGCTCGCGAATGGCAAGCGTGTAGCTGACGGAGTGCACCTTTACATTCAGTTTGGGTCACAAAAGATCAAGCAGTATGCGCGGCAGCGTGGCTACATCGAGCTCTTCGAGCGTGCGGGCGCTGAGTTGATCGATCCATCGTGTGGCGCCTGCATCAACGCCGGCCCGGGCGCGTCGCCCTCTCCGGAAACAGTCACGGTCAGCGCGCAAAATCGAAATTTTCCCGGCCGCAGCGGCCCCGGCAAGCTCTACCTCGCCTCACCGTACGTAGTCGCCGCCTCCGCAATCGCCGGCAAGATCGTCGACCCGAAGAATATTTAGCCACGGATTACACGGATTTTCTGAAACCTTTAACCATCCTCACGCACTAACCTACCGAGTGTTATGACTGGCGCATTCGCGGGAACTCTGATGAATAGTTCAGCAGACCTGGTTACTCGCGTATGCCAGGGCGACGCCGATGCCTTTCGTCTGATTTTTGAAAGGTATTCGCGGCCCGTCATCAGTTTCATCTACGACATGGTTAACGATCGCGCCCTCGCCGAAGAGTTGACGCAGGAGACTTTCGTCCGCGCTTTCCGCGCGATTCACACGATGCGCGCCGAGACGAAACTCTCGACCTGGCTTTTCGGGATTGCGAGGAACGTGGCGCGCGAGTCACTTCGCGCACGCGCACGCGCGGGCAGTCACGTGGATCTTGCTGACAAGTCGGTTATGGATTTGAGCGACAACAAGCCGGTGCCCGTCGACGGTTTACTCAGCAAGGAGTTGAACGAACTCATTCGCCGCTCGCTCGCCGCGCTCGACGAAGATAAGCGGTTGGTGTTCACGTTGAAGGTGCTGCACCAATGCAGCTACGAAGAGATCGCGCTAATCACCGGTTTCTCGCTCGCAAAGTTGAAGACTGATTTACATCGCGCACGCGCGGAGATGCGAAAGCGGATCAGCCCGTACGCTGGAGTTGGTTATGAAGTGTGAAGTTTGCAGAGAGCTGTTGGAAGAATACGTCGACGCCGAGCTTGCGCCGCAGGATCGTGAGCGCGTCGACGCGCATTTGAGCGCCTGCGCTGAATGCTCTCAGAGTTTTGCAGCGCTCACTGCGGAACAGGAACTCCTCGCGCGCTACGATCGCGACGTCGAAGTGCCGCCATTTTTGTGGACCAGAGTCGCGGCGCACACGGTTGCTGAGAACAACAAACCGCAGCGAAGTTGGTTTGTACAGATCTTCGCCAGACCCGCGGCTGCGATCGCGATGCTGTTGCTCGTGATTGCAATCGGAATCGTCTACTTGCGGTCGCGTCCCAAAGCTCCAGAGCCCAGCATGGCAACAGGACCATCCCAAGTCGAAACACCAAATCCGCGTCCGCAATCCGTGGAATCAGCGGTTGAAAAACGTGAAGTGATTGCGTCGAGAAAGAAACAACGATCACGAGTTAAACCACCACTCGTGAATAACGGCGACCAATCAGACGTGCTCTCGTCAGATGTGGCTTACCTCGATATCGACGAACAGGACACCGCGAAGCACATCGAGCAAACAGAAAACCTGCTCCGATCGATTAGAAACGTCACGGTCCCTGAGGGCGAAGAAGAGATCGACGTGACTTACGACAAGGCGCTCTCGCGTCGCCTGCTCAACGAAAACGTCGTGTTGCGCCGCGACGCGGAGATGAAAGCAAAGTTTCCCACAAAAACACTCCTCACGGATTTGGAACCGTTCCTGATCGATATCGCGAACCTGCCCGATCGTGCGCGGCCGGAAGACGTGCGCGTGATCAAGGAGCGCGTGCAGAAAACCGAAATCGTGGCCGCGCTTTTGGATTACCAGGACCGGGGCACAAACAATCGTTAATGAGAATAGAGGCTAAACAAATGTTGAAGAACCTTACATCCAAAATCTTAATTTCACTTCTCGTGGTGCTGATCGCGAGCGTCGCGAGTGTGAGTATGGCCCAACAGCGGCCCACCACTTCCGCTTCCACCAACCGCGCGCAGCAAAGCGATGCGACGACTGTGTTTCGCAGTGCTCGTGACCTCATCACTGACGGCGAGTGGGCCAGGGCGCAGGAAAAGTTCAACGAGTACGTCACTTCATATCCAAACGAAAAGAACATCGACGCGGCGCTCTATTGGCTCGCTTACTCGCAACACAAGTTAGCGAAGTTTGACCAGTGCCGTGCCACCATCAATCGCCTCCTCCAGAAGTACCCCGAGTCAAATTGGAGAGACGATGCTCGCGTGCTGCTCGCGCAGGTGCCCGGCAATTACGCCGTGGCTTATGAGGATCTACTCTCGGCAGCAAAGGTCAGCGGGATTGCAGTTTCGCCGGGCGAGACTTCCATCGTTTATGCGCCGGCCCCCGTCGCTCCAGTTGCGATCGAGCCGGGAGAAGTCGTTCCGGTGATTGCAGCGACACCCGCAGCGACTGTAAGCGTAGGCGGATTCAACGGTCCGGCAGACGACGACGATCCGTGTGAATTCAAGATCGTCGTGCTCCAGGCTTTATTTCAAACCGATGTGCAACGCGGGATCATGGCCGCCACTGACTGGCTGAAACCCGGTTCGACACAAACGGTGCGTTGCAAGAGTGCAGCTCTGACGTTGCTAGGCCGTAACGGCGGCAAAGCGATCACGCCGGTGATTCTTGGTGTGGCGCGGAATGAACGGGACCTGAAGTTGCGCGCGCGTGCTATTTCCGTCCTCGGCGCAACGAACGACGACACGGTGCTGGATGCGTTGCGCGACTTTGCGTTGAACTCGCAGGAGAACGAGATCATTGAAGCGTCGGTCTATGCCTTGAGTAGACACACCGGCGAGCGTGCGATCAACGTTCTCAGTGATATCGCCAGCAGCAGTAAATCACCCACACAGCGAAAGTTCGCGATTGCGAGTATCGCTTCGCGCCCCGGTGAACCCGCGGTCGACGCTCTCTTCCGGATCTACGACGCGGACCAGACTCTCGAAATTCGCAAGGCTGTCATTTACGGATTTGCAAACCGCAAGAGTGAACGGGCTGGCAGCCGGCTCTTCGAGATCGCGCGCAGCTCGGACAGTATCGAGCTTCGCAAAGCGGCCATCGGCGGGATCTCGCGACGTGGTGGAGACAAAGGAGTCGAGTTTCTACTCAGTCTGTACGACACAGAGAAGAACGAGGAGTTGAAAGATCTGATCATCAACTCACTCGGCTCCGGTGCCAGTTTCTACGTCACTACTCCTGTTCCAGGAGCCGCCCCCGGCGAAGCCATCGGATTCAGCACGGGTAACCGCCTGAACGACCAGCGCGTCGTCGCCAAGCTCATCGAGATCGCGAAAAGCCCACAAGCTCCGATGGAGCGTCGCAAGCGCGCAATCGGTTGGTTGAGCAGGAGCAAGGATCCGCAAGTGCTCAAGTTTCTCGAAGAGCTGTTGAGGTAGTCACTGATTGACACGGAGAAAAAGCGCAGATCACAGCCATGATCAGAAGAAACATATCAGCGACAGCTATCGTTCTGGTTCTATGCGCCGTGGCGCTGGGGCAGACGAAGAGTTTCATCCCCGTCGAGGGCGCCAATCTTAAAGCGAAGATCGACAGTGCAATCGTCACCGGCAAATCGAATGCGCCGGGCGGCCGGTTTTGGGTGGGTTACCAGTTCGAAGTGAGACCAGGTGTCGGAGTGGATTTCGAGATTGTCGACAGTGCCGGAGGCGTTTATATCCAGTCCGATGGGACCTCGATGATGTTCGACCCGCGTCACGAAACTCGCGAGCTTGGCATGTTCCTGCTCTTTGACACGCAGCGCGATCAATTCATTCGGGCCGAAGTCTACAATCTTCGTCGCACGCACGAGTTCAGCAACTATCCCGTCTACTGGGCCGGGCGCATCAGCAACGAGGAGAGTTTGAACTATCTCAAATCGATCGTCGATTCTCCCGCGCCT
Source organism: Pyrinomonadaceae bacterium (assembly GCA_035696765.1). Classification (GTDB taxonomy): domain Bacteria; phylum Acidobacteriota; class Blastocatellia; order Pyrinomonadales; family Pyrinomonadaceae; genus PSRF01. The sequence continues at coordinate 11,824 of DASSEB010000388.1, forward strand.
GACGTCAACAGGCTTTCTGAACGAGCGACGTTTGCGATTGCGCTGCACGACGATGCACGAGTCGATTCCATTCTCACTGAAATGGTTCGCCGGCCCGTGGCCGATCCGATGCGCTCCCGCGCCATTTACTGGCTGGGTAACACACCCGAGACGGCGACAAAAAACACTCTCTTCACCGAGCTGGTGCGCAGCAACCAGGAAAGCAGTGACGTTCGCCAGGCGGCGATGTCGGCGCTCGCAATGAGCCGCTCGCCGGCGACGTTGCCGCTGCTTCAGAACCTCTACGAAACGATGACGACGCACGAGCTGAAGCGTCGCGCACTCGGCGGCATCGCACGCAACGACAATAGCGACGCCGCTGCGACTTACCTGATTCGAGTCGCCGAAACAGAAAAGGACATCGAACTGCGCAAAAGCGCCATCGCGAACCTCGGCCGCGTTGCCGGTCAGAAGAGTTTGGGTGCGTTGACCAGCACCGTCGATGGCGACGGCGAGATTGAATTACAAAAACAAGCAGTGATTGCGATCGGTCGCCGCTCGAAGGATGAAGCGATTCCGATCCTGATTCGGACCGCTCGCAATCATCCGAAGATGGCCGTGCGGAAGGTGGCGGTTCAAGTGCTCGGTCAAACGGGCGATGAACGCGCAGTCGCTTTCTTCAGAGAACTTTTGAGCAAGGATTAATTTGGAGGTTATGTGATGAGTAGCTCGTTGGAACTCCCACTTCACAATCTGAATGGCTTGCGAGAAGCAGCCATTACGCTTTTACGTGAAGTTGAGTCGCTCGCAAGCAAACAGCCTCACACCGACCGCAAACTCGGATTGCAGGAGGAAGTTCAGCGATATGAGACGGAACTCATTCGCGACGCACTCCAGCGCACTCGCGGCAATCAACGCCGCGCCGCTCAACTGCTGGGCGTGAAAGTGACGACGCTCAACTGCAAGATCAAAAGGCTCGGGATAAATTTAGCCACGGATTAACACGGATTACACTGATCAGTGAAAATCGGTGTAAATCTGTGGCTCACTTCATACGTACTCTGACTTTGTTGCTCGTGCGTGCGTGCAGCGTGACGCTTACAAATAGCGACTGCGCTGCGGGCGTGTTGTCCGGCAGTCTGACCACGACCTCCGTCAACCAATCGAAGCCCGGAACTTTTCCGACGAACTCCACCGCCAGCGGATAGAGGTTCAACGCCGCATCTTCAGCTCGTGCAGTTAGCGCCGACGCGTTCTCTCCCGGTAACAAGATTCAAATTCATGCCGAACAACATCAATCGCGCCGATCTAGTTAGACAGCTCTTCAACGATTTCCCGCACAGCCTGGCGAGCTTCTTCCACCTCATCAGGCTTGAAGGAGATTGCGCCGACCACCGCGTGGCCGCCGCCGCCGTAGCGTTCGCAGATCTTTGCGATGTTGTGAGTGCGCGGCTTTGGCGCCCACGGATTTGAGCCCACTGAGATCTTTGTGCGTTGCGGCGCGCGGGTGAGCGCCACCGAATACGTCGTCTCGGGATGCAAATAGTAAGGGATGAACTTGTTGAACCCTTCGTAACCTTCGTCAATCAAATCAAACTGCACCACGCCGTTCGAACACGTCGCCTTGCGTCTCACCGCTTCGAGCGTCTCGAGATGTTGGTTGAGTATCGGCTGGAAGCGCCGCTGCACTTCCGCACTGGTGGCGACCTCTTCGAGTGATTGCGTGGTCAGCTCTCGAATAATGCGCTCGATAAACGCATCGTCAGGATCGGCTTCGATCACCTGCATCAACTGTAACGCCGGCTCCTTCAACTCCACACACTGCGCCGGCGAGTCGTAAAGCGCGCCGTCGATAACGTGCGCCCAGTGGACCAGCGTCTTGATCGGCGCGTCGTTGAAGCCGAATCGCTCGCGTGCAACGTCGGCGATGAACTCGGTACACGACTTCCGAGTCGGATCGAGAAACTTCCTGCCGGATGTGTCCGAACGAAAGTGGGCCTCATCTTCGGGAGTGAGAAATGCTGACTGGTGATGATCGAACCACCACGTCAATTTCTCAGACGCCGCATACTTGAAATCGACGATCGCGTTCTCGTCTGAATCAAGCAGGCCCGTGTCAAACAAGTTGCCGGGCCGGTGCAGCAGTCCAGCGTAATTGACTTCAGCTTCGGGATGGATGCGTTCTTTGTAGAAGCGTGTGAAGGTCGCTGCGGAGGCAACACCGTCGAAGCAGTGACCGTGATACAGGATGCGAAGTTTCATCAGGCTCAGTGTTCATCCGTGAAAATCTGTGGCAAGACGATCTAATTCTTACAAGGCTGAATGACAGCAGACGCCGACGGGGCGCCGACTTTCGACGCGATAAATTTGTCGACCTCGTCTTCGATCAATTCGCCGTTTACAACCCACGCCTTTTCGGCGAGCACCTCGCCATTGGCGTTGACCTTGTCTGGTTCGAGAAAGATGTTCCAGGGCGAGCCCCAATTACGTTTGTCACCCGTGAGTTGCCGGTATCCGTAATGCAGGCTCTTCTGTTTGTCGTCTCTTGATTCCGACTCGGTAACGACTGGATACGGTGGTCCATTGGCGCCGAAGTAGTTGCGAACGTCGTCGCGGGACGCGTATTCGCTGACGCCGATCACCTGGAAGCCCTGACCCTTGTACTTGTCGTACAACTTCGCCGCGATGGGCGCTTCGTTGCGCCAGTTGCCGCACCACGGCGCGAAGTAAACGATCATGACGAGCTTCTTGCCGGCCATGAGTTTGCGCAGATCTTCGGGTTCGTCTGTCTTGAGATTTTTCAGCGTCCAATTTTTGTAGTTGACCGTCGATTCGACGAGGGGCGAAAACTCGTGACCGGCCTGCCCGAGCGCCGGTGATGCGACGAGTGCAAGAATCGAGAGCATCAATAGTTTCTTCATGGTCGTGCTCCAGTACTTAATTTGCCGCGCTTGCGGTTGCGGGCGTCTCCGCCAGCAACGGCTTGACGGCCGCTTCCCATCCCGCCTTGTCTCGAGCCCCAATGATCTTTTGCCGGATGCGTCCCTGTCGATCGATCAGGTAAGTTGTGGGCAACACTGACTGCTGGAATTTTACCTTCGCATCACTGCCGCCGAGCAATACCTGATAGTCAAACCTTGCAACTTCCTGCTGGTATGCGTTTACGCCGTCGACACTATCGTCGAGCGAAGCGCCGACGATCTTCAGCCCCTGCGCTTGCAGTTCGTGCTGCAGTGCGTTTAATGCCGGAATTTCTTCGCGGCACGGAATACAGTAGGTGGCCCAGAAATTCAGCAGCACCACTTGACCCTGAAGCTCCTTGAGCCGAAATGGTTGGCCTGCGAGTGTTTGAAACTCGACGTCGGGCACGACCTCGAAATTTGTGTTTTGCGCAGTCGTCGCCGGTGCGGGTGGTGTTTTTTCATTCAGCTTCAACTTGCCTTCCAGGTTCGGCAGCCAGGCCATGAACTTCGAGCTCGCGAGCAACGTCGATTGTCCGCTCATGACGAGCACGCCTACGAGTATCAGCACGATGCCTGAAACGACTTCGACCTTGTGCAAATGTTTGCGGAAGTTTTTATAGAAACCGAGAAACTGGTTGATGCCCAGGCCGGTTAACAGAAACGGCACTGCAAGTCCGGCAGAGTAGAACGCTGAGAGCACGAGGCCACTGCGCCAGCCGCCGCTGGTTGCAGCGAGGCCGATGATGCCGCCGAGTATTGGTCCAATGCACGGCGTCCAGCCGGCGGCGAAAGCCATCCCGAGCGCCGCCGATCCGAACACTCCACGCGGTTTGTCGTCTGAGAAGAAGCGCGTGTCTTTGTAAAGCGCGGAGATTTTGAGTAGACCGATCAGTTGTAAACCGAAAGCGATGATGACGAGCCCGCCGATGATCCGGACCCACGGATTGCTCGTGATTGCGGCGCCGACGAGTCCCGCGGTTGTTCCGAGAATCAAAAAGATGATGGAGAGACCGGCGTTGAAAGCGAGCGAGTTGAGAATCACGGCGCTGCGGCTGCTCGTTCCTTCTTTCAATCGATCGATACTGACTCCTGAAATCAGCGAAATGTAGCCGGGCACGAGCGGTAATACACACGGCGAAAGAAATGAGAGTATTCCCGCCAGAAAAGAAATCGTGATATTTAAAAATGTAATGCCTTGATCGTTCATAAAGCCCAGCTCCGCGTTCATCCGCGGCTCATTCGTCCAACAACTTCTTAATCAGCTCACCCAACAACTCAATCTCGTCTTCACTGGCGCCGGAAGAGATGTAACGTACGACACCTTTGCGATCGATCAAATACGAGGTCGGAATCGAAAGCACTCCGTAGTTGAATTCGTTTGTATCCGAGTCAGAGACCACGAACCCGTACGGCAGGCGATTCCGTTTCCTGAATTCGCGAAGGTAAACAAGCTCTTCGCTCGGTGTCAGTGGTTTTTGATCGCCGTGTCCATAGTACTTGGTCACGCCAAGAATCACGAGTCCCTTACTCTTGTATGCGTTGTGCCACTTCGCCAGATTCGGCAGCGTGTAACGGCATGGACCACACCACGGCGCCCAGAAATCCAGCAACACAACCTGACCGCGCAGATCCGAGAGTTTCACCGGCGCCTGCTCGATCCACTGTTCCCCAACAATCTCCGGCAACACGCTTTTTGATGCGGTCAAATTGGGGCCGAAGAGTTGATCCGCATTCAGCGTGGGATCGAGCCGCAGCAAACGCAGCGTGGTGTCGGTGTAAAGTTTTGCCGACGGCAGTTGTATCGACATGCGCCGCAGGTCTGCGAGCGTTTCAATCGCCAGGTCCTTGTGATTCGTTTTTAAGTATGCGTCTGCCAGTACTACTCCTGACTTCAACAACATCTCATCACGCCGGACCACCTGCGACTTTTTGGTCTCCGCAAATGATTTCGCCGCCGCGAGCATCTGCTTCGCGTGCGTCGTCACGGACGCGTAATCCTTTGCACGCTGGTAAGCATCAGCGATCAGGAACTCCATGCGGTAACGATCGTCGGAGTTTTGTGGCTGATGGCGTGCGTACCCTTCGACCGCAGCCTCCGCTTCTTTCACGAGGTCCTTTTTGATCGCGTAAAGAACGATCACCTGGCGAGCAGCTTGTGCTTTGTCTCCGTTTGGATCGTCTTTCAAGAGCAGACGCATCGCGGAGAGGGCGGCATCACCATCGCCCGCGAGATGATGAAGCATGCCGAGATAGTAGAGATCATCGGCCGTTAAAGGCGCGCGAGACTGGAGAATCGCAGCGTTTCGGATCGCAAGTTCCTTTTGCTCTTTCTTTGTTTGCGCTTCGAGCTTGGGATCGTAAGGAAGTTTCTGCTTGTTGAACTCCTGATACCTGCGTCCGAGATATCCGTTTGCGTCTTCGTACAGTTCCTGAGCGGGGCGCTTGTCCGGTTTCGCGTCCGGCTTGGGGTTTGGAGCAAGCCCCTGCGCAAAGGTCGACATTGCGGCCAGAAGGATTAAAACGATCGTTGCTGGAACTGTTGAAGTCATCTTAGGAAGGAGACGATTGCTTCGGAAATTAGCTCACCTGTTACAGGTGCGAGTAGGATTCCGTTTCGGTAATGTCCCGTTGCATAAAACAGCCCGTCAATTTCACCACAAGCACCCAGCAAGGGCAAACCGTCAGCGGGGCGCGGCCGCAAACCTGCCCACGTGTCGACGATTGGCAGATGCGAAATCGCCGGTGAGATCTCCTGCGCGTTTCGCAGAATCGTGCTGATTCCGCCCGCCGTAACGTATTTTGCGAAACCCACTCGCTCGCTCGTCGAGCCGGCAAGCAAGCGGCCATCCTGGCGTGGCACGATGTAACCCCGCGGGCTGTAAATCACGTGTCGCGCTAGCTGCGGCTTTGCTTCAAGACAGACCATCTGGCCCCGTACCGGTTCGATCAAGGGAGTCGGCTTGATGAAACCCGACCACGTGCCGGCGGCAATAACCGCAATCGGACAATTGATTGGCCCGCGACTCGTCTGCACGCCAGTCACGCGGTTATCTTCGACAATCAAAGAATCGACACTCGTTTCCGTGACGATCGTGACGCCGTGTTTCTTTACACTATTCGCTAGCGCGCTCAGCAGTCGTCGATTCTCGACTTGAATGTCTTTTGGAAAGCGCAGCGCGCCGGCCGTGGACTCCGAAATGCAAGGTTCCAATTCGCGTGCTTCCCGGGCGCTGAGAAGTTCAACGGAAAGCCCGGCGCGAGTTTGCCAGGCGTATCGTTTCTCGATCTCTGTTTGATCGTGCTCGGTGAGAGCGAGGTAGAGTGTACCGGTGGTGTCGAGCTCGACATCGACTCCGGTTTCTTCGCGCAAAGCGGCCGCGAACGATGGATACAGATCGCGACTCCGGCACGAGAGTGTGAAGAACTCGTCCGCTGCGTCCGCCTCAGCTTGCGGAACGATCATTCCGGCAGCGGCGAATGAGGCTTCAGTGCCGAGGCGTCCGCGCTCGACTAAACAAACATCGCGCACACCGCGCAAAGCGAGCGCGCGTGCGATGCTCAGACCGATAACGCCACCGCCGGCGATAACAACGCCGGCACTTCCTTTGACAGACCTCATTTAGATACTATCGTCAAACAATGCATCCTATCACACTGATTCCAGGCGACGGCATTGGCCCCGAAGTGGCTTCCAACGTGGTGCGCATCATCGAAGCGTCGGGTGTCGAGATTCAATGGGAAACTCATTACGCGGGCGCGCAGGCACTCGAAAAATTCGGCGAAACATTGCCGCAGGAGTTGCTCGACTCGATTCTGCGCAACAAGGTGGCGCTCAAAGGGCCGATCACAACGCCGATCGGTAAGGGTTTTACGTCGGTCAACGTCGGGCTGCGCAAGACGCTGGATCTTTACGCGAACCTTCGCCCGGTGCGCGCGTTGCCGAACGTGCCGTGTCGTTATCCAGAACTCGATTTGGTAGTCGTACGTGAAAACACGGAGAGTTTGTACGCCGGGTTGGAACACGTCGTGGTGCCGGGCGTGGTCGAGAGTTTGAAGATCATCACGGAGAAGGCTTCGACTCGTATCGCGCGTTTTGCTTTCGAGTATGCGAGACGCGAGGCGCGCAAGAAAGTGACGGCGGTCCACAAAGCAAACATCATGAAGCTCTCGGACGGTCTGTTTCTCGACTGCTTTCGAAAGGTCAGCGTGGACTATCCGGAAATCACTGCCGACGACAAGATTGTCGACAACGCATGTATGCAACTCGTGATGCGGCCGGAGCAGTTTGACATCATGCTGCTCGAGAACCTTTACGGCGACATCGTTTCGGATCTATGTGCCGGACTTGTCGGAGGACTCGGGTTGGTGCCGGGAGCAAACATTGGCGAGAAGGGCGCGGTGTTTGAAGCGGTGCACGGGTCGGCGCCCGATATCGCCGGCCAGGGCATTGCGAATCCGACGGCGCTGCTGCAATCAGGGATACTGATGCTGCGTTACATCGGCGAACGCGAGGCGGCGGATCGAGTTGAGAAGGCGATGCTTGCTGTGTTTGAGGAGGGCAAGGTTCGCACGCGCGATATCGGCGGGACAGCGAAGACTGCAGAATTTGCCGACGCCATCATCCAAAAGATGTCGTAATCCGCGTTTCAATGCGCGTTCATCCGCGGCCAATTAACTCTTCAATCTCCTCAGCGTGTTTGGGCACTTTGTTCGTCAACACTCGCGGCCCATTGTTGGTGCACAGCACATCATCCTCAATCCGCACCCCAATCCCAAGATACTTCTCCGGCACGTCCTTCGTATCAGGCGCGATATAAAGCCCCGGCTCGACAGTCATCACGACACCAGGCTCGAGCGCGCGCGACTCCTTCCCAAAATAGTACTGGCCCACGTCGTGCACATCGATGCCGAGCATGTGTCCGAGCCCGTGCATGTAAAACTTCTCGTACTTCTTCTCCTTGATAACCTCTTCAGTCTTACCCTTGAGCAGTCCAAGCTCGAGCATGCCTTCCGTTAGGACTTCGATCGAGTGCTGCTTCAACTGATCGTGTGTAACACCGGGCCGCACCATCTCGACGCACTCCATCTGCGCTTTCAACACAAGATCGTAAATCTCGCGTTGCGCGGGGGAGAAACGTCCGTTGATCGGGAATGTGCGCGTGATGTCCGAAGCGTAGCCTTTGTATTCCGCGCCGGCATCGACGAGCAGCAAATCGCCGTCGCGCAGTTCGCCGTCGTTATTGATGTAGTGCAGCACAGTCGCGTTTGGACCAGCACCGACGATCGATGTGTAAGCCGGGGCCGCTGCACCGCGTCGCCGGAACACTTGTTCGATCAAGGCTTCGACTTGATACTCCTGCATTCCGGGCCGCACCGCTTTCATCGCTTCGCAATGAGCTTCGGCAGCGATGTCAGCCGCAGTCTGCATGATCTCCAACTCCTCCGGACTCTTCAGCACGCGCATCTCATGGACGATGGTTGCCGGATCGACGATGGTCTGCGGCGGATGAATCGGCTTGCGGTTCAGTGAGCGCATGCGCGAGATCTCTTTGACGATCGTGTCGTCGAGTTCGCGATCTACGCCGAGCCGGTAGTAGAGCACGTCAGCACCATCGAGATACTCAGAAAGCTTTGCTTCAAACTCCGCGATCGGAAACGCGTCGTGAGCCCCAAACTCACTCTTCGCACCCTCGACGCCGGCACGGCGCCCATCCCAGATCTCTCTTTCGGGATCTCTCGGCCGCACAAACAAGGTGTACTTCGGATCCGTCTCAGGCCGGATGATGGCAATCGAATCCGGTTCTTCAAAGCCGGTCAGGTAAAAGAAATCGGAATCCTGACGGAAACGATAATGCGTATCGTTGGAGCGCCGGGGTTCGTGTGCGCCGGGAATGATGGCGACGGACTTGGGGGCCATGCGACGCATAAACTCCTCGAGCTGCGGTCTAATCATCGAACGTCTCTCCTTGCCACAAGAAGGCACAAAAGTCACAAAACATTTTTTGATCCTGGGGTTTGCATTGTACCCGACGGCGTAGTGGATAGATAATCGCTCACGCATGAGCATACAGACTCTGCCAGCCACGCAAACGCGAGAGATTATTTCGCGCGATCCCTCGACCGGCGAAGAGATCGGGCGTGTGCCGTTGATGAATGCCGGTGAGGTCGCGGCTGCTGTCAGCAGGGCGCGCGCCGCGCAGCATGCCTGGGCTGATCTTTCATATCGAGAACGTGGTCGATACATCTTACGCGCGCGCGAAATCGTGCTGGACCAGCTCGAAGAGATCGCCAAACTCATCTCGCGGGAAACCGGTAAACCAACGACGGAAGCAATCGCGATGGAGATCGTGCCCACACTCGATCTCATGCATCACTTTGCGGTGAACACGCACCGCCTGCTTGACCACCGCCGGATCGACATAGGCCAGTACAACCTGATGGGCCGCTCGTCATACGTCGTTTACAAACCGCTCGGCGTTGTCGGGATCATTTCGCCGTGGAACTTTCCGTGGGCGACGCCGCTGGATGAAGTTGTCATGGCGTTGATGGCCGGCAATGCGGTCGTGGTGAAACCGAGTGAGTTAACTCCCCTCACCGCATTGAAGATTGGAAGTGTATTCAAGCAAGCTCAACTCCCTGAAGGCTTGCTCGAGATCGTCACCGGAGATGGATCCACCGGCGCCGCACTCGTCGAGGGGGGCGTCAGCAAGATCATGTTCACCGGCAGTGTGAACACCGGCAAGCGCGTCGCCGAAGCTGCGGCGAAACATCTGACTCCCGTCGTGCTCGAGCTCGGCGGCAAAGATCCGATGATAGTTCTGGAAGACGCGAACCTCGCAAACACTGCGCGAGCGGCAGTGTGGGGGGCTTTCTGCAATTCGGGCCAGGCATGTGCTTCGATCGAACGTTGCTACGTGCACGAGTCGATCGCGCAGCAGTTTATCGATCTGGTTGTGAAGGAAACGCAACTGCTGAAGCAGGACGAGGCTTCAACGGACGCGATCGACATCGGAGCAATGACGAATGAACGCCAGTTGGAGATCGTCGAAGACCACGTGAGTGATGCCGTCGACCGTGGCGCACAAGTTCAAACAGGCGGTCATCGACTCAACCACTCGCACGGCTGGTTTCACCAGCCCACGGTCGTCACGGGTGTCGATCATTCAATGAAACTGATGCGCGACGAGACCTTCGGTCCGGTGTTGCCGATCATGACTTTCAAAACCGAAGAAGAGGCGATCCGGTTGGCGAACGACAGTATTTACGGTCTGACCGCCAGCGTCTTCACCCGCGATATCGCTCGCGGGCGGCGCATCGCAGAACAGATCGATGCTGGCACCGTGATGGTTAACGAGGTGGTTTACACTCATGCCGTCGCGCAAACACCGTGGGGCGGTGTAAAACAGAGCGGTTACGGCAGGACGCACGGGCATCTCGGCCTGCTCGAGATGGTCACGCCACAGCACATTCACGTGAATAGAATGCCTGCAATACCGGATGTTTGGTGGTTCCCGTATACAAAACAGGCCGGAAATCTCTTTCGTGGCTTTGCCAGGCGCTTCACGTCCGGTTCCGTACTGAGTTCGTCGTTGCTTTTGCCCAATATCCTCCGACGACTTTTAGAGCGGCGGGCTACACGCAAAAACCCGAGTCCGAAAGAAGATTCGTGAGCCGGGTTTCTCCGTGTAATTCGTAAATGAAAAATGCTATACTGCGCGGCCTCCCAGCATTACTTCTACTCTCTAGGGGTTCTGTAAATTCGCCGTTGGTTTTTGCGGCTGTAGTTATACTCCCAAATACTACTGCACGTCGTTTCTCACAATTGCCCTGACTTCTGGAGGATTTTCCGTGAAAAGAATTTATGCGTTTGTAATGATGTTCGTTCTGTGCGCGGTTAGCTCACTGCCGTTAACAGCCCAAGCCCAAAGCGACGTGGCCTTACGACAGCGAGCAGAGATTAGCTATCCACTTCACTTCGACAAATCAAAACCCCTTCGCGAAATGTTTGACACCGGCGGCCGGCCCGAACCCGCTCGCGGCGGCAAAGATTTCGAACCCGGAAGACCACAGCCCGTCGGCAACAGTAACAAACCCTTCACCGATCCATTAGCTGACAAGAGCGTCGGCATGACGTCCGCTCTGGCGGAGATCAAGGCATCGACAAACGGTACTCCGGTCGATCCGGCAGCTCGCGTCGCGCCGCCTGACACCACAGGCGATGTTGGACCAAACCATTACGTGCAATGGGTCAACCTGCGCTTCGCGGTTTACACGTTGACGAGAGACGCCAGCAACCAGATTACTGGTTTCAACCTCGTTTCCGGATTTCCGAAAAATGGCAACGTGCTATGGCAGGGTTTTGGCGGCCGCTGCCAGACAGACAACGATGGCGATCCGATCGTGCAATACGATCAGTTGGCCGATCGTTGGATCCTGACGCAGTTTGCCGTGTCAGCCACACCGTACACGCAGTGCGTGGCCGTCTCGACAAGCCCGGATCCGACCGGCAGTTACTTCCGCTATGCGTTCTCGTATAGCCGAAGCTTTAACGACTATCCGCACATGGGCGTTTGGCCGGATGCGTACTACATCACCTACAACATGTTTCGCAATGGCGCCAGCTTCACTGGTAACACGGTTTGCGCTTTTGAGCGCGCCCAGATGCTGCTGGGTCTTTCGGCGCGACAAGCATGCGTGAACACAACCGGAGGACACAGCCTGCAACCGGCGGATCTCGAGGGCACGACACCGCCACCGCCAGGCTCACCGAACCTGTTGATGAGTCTGACGAGTACGGCAGTTCAATTTTGGCGTTTTTCCGTGAACTGGGCCACCGGCACCGGAACACTAACTGGTCCAACTAACGTGGCGGGAGTTGCCACTTTCAGCCGCGCCTGTGGTGGTGGTACTTGCATTCCGCAACCTGGAACTACAAACCAACTCGATTCTCTGGCTGACCGCCTGATGTATCGTCTGAGTTATCGCAATCTCGGTACATCCGAAGCGCTGGTCATTAACCACTCGGTAACCAGTGGCAGCGGTACGGGAATTCGCTGGTATGAGTTGCGGAACGCCACCGGGCAGACTTTAGGTTCCGCGGCGCCGGTGCTTCGCCAACAGGGAACGTTCGCGCCGACGAACGATTTCCGGTGGATGGGAAGCGCGGCGATGGACAAGACCGGCGGCATCGCCGTTGGTTACAACATCTCCTCGAGCACGATCGTGCCGAGCATTCGCTATGCTTACCGAGGCCCTGCCGACCCGCTCGGGACGATGGGTAACGAAACCGTTATCCACCCGGGAGGAGGATCGCAGACCGGAACCCTCGCTCGCTGGGGTGATTACAGCACCATCAGCGTCGACCCGGTGGACGGGTGCACAATGGTTTTCACGACGGAGTACATTCCGTCTAACGGAAGCTTTAACTGGACCACGTATATCCACAGCTTCAAGCTGTCGACCTGTAACTAGAACGCAGATTAACGCGGATGAAGACGGATTTTTATGCGTTTTCATCCGCGTAGATCTGTGTGCTAGTATCCGCAACTCGTGACTTTCTGGAAGAACTACATGCACCGGCGCGAGCGCTGGTATCACCAACTGGACAACAACCGGCTGGTGCGCCCTTTTGAGTGGGGCTTGGAGTACATCGTCGACCACGTCAATGGCGACGATCCGCGCGAACTGTTTCGCAGCCATACCGACAGCGTGATGCAGGCAAGCGAAGACTTTTATGCGTTGCCGCCCATTACCGATTACCGGCTCGAGGACGATCAGCTAACCTGGACCAGCGCTGTCCACACGCCTTCAACCGAAAACAACACTGCTCGCGCGAGGTTCTTCCCGGCTAAAAACAAGAACGGAAAGAGACCACGCAATGCGGTTGTTGTGTTGCCGCAGTGGAACGCGCAACCTGAAAGTCACGTTGAAGCGTGCCGCATCTTCAACATGATTGGCATGTCGGCGTTGCGACTGACGCTTCCGTATCACCAGCAACGAAGACCGCTGGAGCTTGAACGCGCGGACCACCTTGTCTCCACCAACATCGGCCGGACGATTCAGTCGATGAGGCAGGCGGTGCTGGACACGCGTGCGGCAGTACGCTGGTTGAAGATGCAGGGGTATGAGCGTGTGGGAATTCTCGGCACGAGCGTCGGATCGTGTATCTCGTTCCTGGCGTTTGCGCACGAGCCGGATCTCAACGCGGGGGCTTTCAATCACGTTTCAGGGTATGTGGCGGATGTCGTGTGGCATGGACTCTCGACGGCGCACGTGCGCGCGGGGTTTGCCGATCACTTAACATTGGAGGAGTTGCGTGCTTACTGGGCGCCGATAAGTCCGCTGCCGTTTATGCCGAAGATAGCGCGTATGGGCCACCGGCCGATGCGCTTCATCGTTGCGCGCTACGATCTCACCTTTCCCCTCGATCTTTCTCGCGAAGCGATCGCCGAAGCGCGTCGTCACAACTTGCCGCTTGATGTCGTTTGGCTTCCGTGCGGGCACTACACAACTGCCGAACTGCCCTGGAAAGCAATCGACGCGTGGAAGATCGCGACGTTCTTTCGAAAACAATTCAGCCGCACATGAACGCTGATCAGATCCGCGTTCATCCGCGTAAATCCGCGGCCTAAATTCACTTCGCCAGCGGAAACACGGGTTCGATGTCCACGGGCACGTCCTTCAACTTGTCGAGCGCTTGCTGCATCGGCGGCCGGATCACCGCAAACTTGTCCAGTATCGCCTTCGCCTTATCGTAAGACCCTTCCGCTTCGAGCGTCAGCAAATCGCGCGTCAGTTTCGTCACGCCTTCCTTGATCTTCGCGTGATCGATGCTGAACGTTCCTTTAGCTTCGTTGAACTTGATCGCGCCTTCGTCAGTGAGGTAGTTGAACTGCATCGCCACGCCGCGTCCGTGTGCCTCGGTAATTCCAAAACGCACTGAGCGAAACATGCTCGCGAGGTAAGTCGTGTAGAGCGTGCGCTCCATTCCTTTCTCGATGATGCCGCGATCGATCATGTACTGGAGCGCCCAAAGCCCGGTCATGTCGGCTTTTGCTTCTTCTATCGCCGAATAGAGTTCCTTCAACTGCTTCCGCACGGTTGTTTCCTGGCCATCGACAGTGATGTTGTGAGGACCAAGTCCGTGCATCAGCTCGTGGCAAAGTATGTGGGTGAAGAACGAGTCGAAGGCGAGGGCAGACTGTTCTGATGGATCCAACACGACGCGCGAGATCGGGATCAGGGTCTTGTTGAATTTTGCGTCCTGCACGTTCTTCAGCATGACGCGCTTCGAACCCTTTTCCTTAACCACGCGCTCGTCGTTCGGCAGGTTGAATGCAGCCGTTTGCACTCCGCTGTTTCCCTCGCCTGACGCGAAGACTTCGTTGACCACCCTGATCGGCGACGCCGCGCCGAGTTTCGGGTTTCGATAACGCGGATCCAAGGGCAGGTTGTCTTCCAACTCCTGCAAGTGACCGCTAAACTTCGCGAGCTTTTCAGTCTCGGCATCATCGCGCAGCGTTACGTACGCCTCGAATGCCGCTTTATAACTGAATAACTCGTCTTCGTATGTCTCGTATGGACCGATCGTGACGTCGATTGGCGAATCAAGGTCCATCCACGCGACGTCGCTCTCGTAGTAATCATCTGAGCCGAACGCATCCGCGCGTTTGTTCAGGAAGTTTTTCAACGTCGCGTTCGTCGTCAGCGTGGCAGCTTCGCGCAGCAATGCCGCGGCCGGTAGGAGATACTCTTTATAAGCCTGGCTGTAAGGAACCATGGAGAGTTTCTTGTCCGGTGCGCGGCGAATCAGATAGAAGAAGCCGGTCGCCTTTTGCTTGTCCGCCTCGGAGAGTCCCTGCAACCACGAATTAAACTCCTCCTTCGTCATGTCGTCGGGATAATAGTTCGCGTTGAGCGGCTTCTCGCGCGGGACACCGTCGATGAAGGGCGCTTTATCGTCAAGTCGAGACCACGGACCATCGTTGATGTAGAAATAATGCAGTCGCTGGCGTCCGGTAGGCGTTTTGTCGGCCTGCAGTTTCTTTTCGAGCGCTTCATTCCCACTCCACACCTGCCGCAGGAACAACGGATCGAGCAGCTTTGCCGCCGCGATGATCTTCTCGAGTGCTTGCCGGTCTTTCGGCGTGAGCTTCGACGTGTCGGCGGTCAGGGTCGTGGGCGCAAAGCGCGCGATCTTGTGTGCGAGTTCCGCATCGCCGGCGGCTGGTTTTTGGCCCGATAGAGTGGTTGCGATTAACGTCATTGTTAGAACGACAGAGATGATGAGTTTCAAGGAAATCATAGTTAATAGGTCTCGAAAACTTCAGTCAATGGACACGAGAAGCCCGGGAGCGCAGAAGTCGACAGCTCGTCACCGTGTTCCAAAGTCTCTACTAAGATTAAAGAAGCCCCTTGGTTCACATACTTTTCCACAGTCAACTTTTTGGGATCCACAATCCAATATTCGGATACGCCGTGCTTAGCATATAGCTGAAGCTTGACTACTCGATCACGTCGATTATTTGCTGTTCCAGGTGAAACAATCTCGACAACCAAATCAGGCGGTCCCATCAATCGGTCATCAGTAATAATCCCGTCGCGCTGTTCGTTAAGGAAAAAGACCAAATCAGGAATAACACCACTGAAATTGCTGAGAATCAATCCTGGTGTGGTAACGACCACTCCGATCGGATTCAATTTCAGAAAACTTCGAATGAGGAATAAGAGGTTGTCCGAAACCATTTGATGTGTGAGGCCTGGTGAGCGGGACACAAACAGTTCTCCTTCTATTATTTCGTAGCGATTGCCATCGCCGTAAGGCATCGCGTCCCAATCGGCGATTGTGAGACGTTTTAGTTGTGTATTCATAAGTCTCCGATGTCAGTGAGTGGTCGGAAGTTTACCACATCGGTATTTGGGTGACGGCGGCTAATTATTATCCAAAACGGCTATTTGTTATCGAAACGGGCTGAGACGTCGCAAACTAACTGCTCAACACGCCTGCCTGCTCTTCAGGATCTTGACGAACGATGCTGAGTGCAGCTCCTCTAACGTCAGGCCGGATAATTCGACTGCCTCGTCTTCGCTGATCGCGCCACAGTTGATCGCGCGCAGGAAATAGTTGAGCAGTCCCTGGCCCGTCGCAGCATCATCGAACACATCGCCCACCAGCGTCGCTTTGGCCGCTTTCTCGACGAAGTTCTTCAATCGCTCGGAAGCAGCTTCGAGACTCTCGAGGAAAAACGCATACACAGCGGCGTAGCGCGTCGGCAATTGGGCCGGATGCAGATCCCATCCCTGGTAAAAACCGTTCGTCAACGAATGTTGGATGTGATTGTAGTGAAGTCTCCACGCGCGATGGACCACCTCGCGGTTCTCTTCGATCTGCTCCTGCGTCAAAGGCGCGCCGCCTTCGGTGAAGCGATGCGGAGCGACGGGCATGATGTTCGTCGCGCCATCTGAAAGCCAAATGCCGGTGCCGGCAAACGAAACCTGCATCATGCTCTTCGCAAAGTCGCACGCGGGATGCAGCATGTGCTGATGCGCCGCGGTGATGTTGCAACCCGCCGTGTAATCGTAAGTGCCGAAATGGGCCGCAACACAACGGCCTTCGGCGGCTGCAAGCAACCGCGGCAGGTTGATCTCGCCACGATGATTGATTATCGACTGCGTAGTCTCGATCATCATTTCAAACTTCAGACTGCCCTCGGCCAGACCTGTTTGCTGCTCGAGCTGCGCGAGCAAAGCCGCGAGCGTCGACACCTGCTCCGGAATAGTGATCTTCGGCAACGTCACTACAAAGTTGTTCGGCAAATGCCCGTTGTTGAGCTCGACCAGACTCGAGACAAAAATATCGAGCGTGCGAAAACTCCGCTCTCGCAACTCTTCGTTGAACGGCTTGATACGAATGCCGATGAACGGCGGCAGCGTGCCTTTCTTACTTCCGTCAGCAGTTTCGGCAGCAGCCGACACGGCGTGACCGTCTTCTTCCTCATCGGGGCGGTTCCCGTAACCGTCTTCAAAATCGATGCGGAAGTCTTCTACGGGCTCTCGCAAAAGTTTATCGGCGACGCGTCGATAAATCGTGTAAGCCAACCACGCACCTTTGTTCTTTTTGCGTGCCTGCTCGGGATTGTTGTTTAGAAATTCCACCAGCTCGCTCGCCTCGTCCAAGGTCGCGGGAAGCCTATCGGAGCCAGGCAGATCGATCGCCCTGGCGAACGCGAGAAAATCAGGAGCAAATTGATCGAGAGAACGCTGCGCCAACGATCCTAATCGTTTCGCCGAATCCGACTTGAAGAGGTGCGCGCCTCCATAGACCGTGTGCACAGGCTGGCGGCGCCCGGTTTCGCCCGGATAGTGGCTGGCGAAGTCCTCATTCGCCCGCCGCAAGCGGTCGTTGAGATCGTTTAGAGACTCGTCTGAAAGAGAAGCTTTCATATCGTTTGTCCTTTGTGTTCTGCACGCGTGAGCCGATAGTAAGAGACGCCAAGCACAAGTGCCAAATACAAACTTATTGACACGGCATCCGCGGCTTCGCTATGTTTCTTGTGCCCTTCCTCGCAGCTTCGACCCCGATTCTTCACCTCGTCACGACTAATCCGGATTTTGGGAGAACTTATGAAAAACCTCGTCCTTTTTTCGGGCCTTAGCATGCTCCTTCTGCTTCAACCGGCCGCAGCGAAGCCTCAAGATCAACCCATCAAACATGGCGGCAAGATCGAGACAAAATACGACGGGTTTAAGTACGAAACGACTATGCGGCTGCGCAAGATGAAGGTTAGCTGCGACGGCTTGAAAGACAAGTTCAAAGACGAATGCGTCAGTCTCGACGTCACGTTACATTGCCCGGGTACGCAGCTAAATTACGTCCGCAACGTCACTGTGCAAATCGTGTTTGAGAATAAAGATTGGGTGCACTTTCACCCGCCCGATCAACGAGAGTTGATGATCGTCACCGATACCGAAACACTGAGACTCGGCAAGATGACACCTGCCAGCAAAGACTCACTGGGGTGGGACACGAAGGTGGAAACGTTGGTAGCTACGATTCCATACGCAGCGTTCAAAAAGATCGTGCAGGCGCAATCGGTTCAAATTCAGGTGGGACGAAGTGCGGTGGAGTTGCGCGACAACAATCTCGCCGCTCTCAGGGATCTCAACAACCGCGTGATCACGACTGCGACGAGCGCCACGCCTGCATCACCAAAGTGAATTGTCTAGCGGCACATCTGCCACAACTTAATCGCTGCCACGGGTCGTATAAGCATCAGCAGTTGTAACAACAGACTGTCGTGAATCCAAAGAATCAGCACTAGCTCCAGAAATAAAAACGCAATCAACGAACGACGCAGACCGAGCTGTCGAGCAATCAGAAAACCTGCGAGCGCGCACGCAAGATCGCCGAGCGAATTCACCACCGTATCGCCTGTATAACCGAGCGCGGCGGTTTCGGTTCGATACTTGTTGATGACGAAGCTGGTGTTCTCAAAAACTTCCCAGGCGCTTTCCAACAGGAGCGCGAGCCAGAACTGCCACGATGCAGCCATTCGTCTAAACAAAAGAGTGATCAGCCAGAAGAACAGGAAGCCGTGGAGCACGTGAGTGAAGCTGTAAGGATCGAATAACTGCTGCGAATTATTCGAGCTGCACGTATCGCTGATCCAAATATCAAAATAGCCGCACGCGCAAAGAAACATGCGCCCTTGAGCTCGCAACGACACGACCATCAACAGCAGGACCAAACAGGCGGCAACGATCTGTAACAAACCGGCGCGATGTGTTTTCGTCATTCAGTTTTCCAGGATGCCGTCCTG
>DASSEB010000389.1:0-7769 GCA_035696765.1 Pyrinomonadaceae bacterium
CGCCGCGGATATAGTGCTCGTTCATCGCCACTCCCTAATACTGCTTGCCGGTACTCGGACGGCTGGTCTGGACGGAGAATCGAGCCAATGAGCCCGCGGTCAAACCTGAACGATTGCGAAAGCGCCGAGCTGACCTGCGCCTACGCAGCTCAGGCGTTAGCGTCGAGCGAGGTTGCTGCGGCCGAAGCGCATATCATCTTGTGCCCAGATTGCCAGCGCGAGGTGGAGAGCCTCCGCCCAGTAGTCAATCAGTTCGTGCCCTGGCCCATCGATGTGCTGCGTCCGACTACGTCGCTGCTGATACCCCTGGCGCTTCGCATCGCTGAGGAGACCGGCAAGCCACCAGTGTTGCCAACGGCGCGGCAGTGGGTTGAGCCGGAATGGGAACAGGTCGCACCCGGGATCGAATGCAAGCTGCTCTCGACCGACACGGAAAGGCATCGAGTCAGCATGTTGGTACGCCTCGCGCCCGGCGCGAGATACCCTGCCCATACTCATGCAGGCGTAGAAGAGCTGCATCCCCTTGATGGCTTCCCGACTCCCTATAAAAGCAAAGTCTCACCGTACCTTCTGGGCGATTGATGAGCGAACTCCGTAGAGGGAGATAGGCATGACGCCGTTTGGACCATCACACTTGTTTTTAGGAGTCAGCTAACGCCAAAGACTGGATTTCGCGCATGGACCAGATCGATGACAAGAGCTTGGAACTCGAGCGCTTGCCTCATAGCAAAACCAAGCTGGACCAGAAAGCGTCGAAGCGCGCGCGAGATGAGTTAGAGCAACAAGTTAATGAACGAACGACTCAACTCTCTGCCATCAACACACAGTTGATTAATGAAATCGCTGAGCGCGAGCGCGCAGAGATCGAACTCACGCTCGTGAAGGACGAACTGGCTGCGGACTTGAAAACCATGCTCCGCCTTCATGAGCTCAGCACTCGATTACTGAAATCCACCGAACTCCAACCGCTGCTCGAGGAAATCCTTGACGCGACTATCGAATTACTCAATGCCGACTTTGGTAACGTTCAGCTCTGTAATCCGCAATCCAAAGCCCTGGAGATTGTGGCCCAGCGCGGTTTCAAGCCGGGCTTTTTAGACCATTTCGCCGATGCCTCCCAAGAGAGCAGGCTCTGTGATCGGGCGATGAGCCAACGCGCACGAGTGATCATCGACGACGTCGAAACGGATCCACACTTTGCACCGCACCGGCAGATTGCCGCGTCCGTCGGGTTTCGTGCGGTCCAAGCCACACCGCTTTTTAGTCGTAACGGCGAACCTTTGGGAATCCTCGCTACCCACTTTCGCCAGCCCCATCACTCTTCAGAACATGACCTTCGTTTCCTCGATCTCTACGCCCACCTCGCCGCGGAATTCATTGAACGCAAACGCGCCGAAGAGCGATTGCGACGCAACGAGATCTATCTGGAAGAAGGTCAACGGCTTAGTCATACGGGCAGTTGGGCATGGAATGTTTCGACGGGTGAGGTGTACTGGTCAACGGAAATGTTTCGCATTTTTGACTTGGATCCTGACATAGTAAAGCCTGGCTATCCGGATGTTCTCCAATATGTTCACGGGGAAGATCGAGTGCGGGTGAAAAAGACTTTTGAGGACGCGGTGCGGGAAAAGAAAGAATACGAACTTGCCTATCGCATCGTCTGGTCCAACGGAACAATCAGGTATATCCACAACCTGGCCCACCCCGTTTTCGACGGGAACGGGACTCTAATCGAATATGTGGGGACTACCATCGACACTACGGAACGCATTCAGGCGGAAGAGGCCGCGCTAAAAGCGCACCAACAAATCGATATGATACTTGAAAGTATCTCGGACAACTTCTTCGGCCTGGACAAAGAGGGACGATTTACCTATTTCAACCCACACGCTGCCAATCAAATGAGAGCTCTCGGCAGAGATCCTGACGCTCTCATCGGGAGGGTGGCATGGGAGGAATTCCCCGACATGCCTAATAAGGAAAACGTGTTGCGCGCTCTATCTGAGCGCGTTGTGGTCGTCGATGAACTGTATTACGCGCCCCTCGAAGAGTGGGTCGAGAATCACATGTATCCCAGCAACGATGGGGGACTGGTTACCTTTCAAAGGTACATCACTGAGCGTAAACGAACAGAGGAAGAACTTCGCAAGACACAGGATGAACTGGCACACGTTACCCGCGTTACCACTCTGGGAGAGCTAACCGCTTCAATCGCCCACGAAGTTAACCAACCGCTCGGCGCCATTGTAACCAACGGACAAGCCTGCTTGCGTCTGCTCTCAAGCAACGATCTTCATATCAAGGAAGTGCGCGAGGCTGTCGAGTGCATGATCGCTGATGGCATTCGCGCCAGCGAGGTAATCAAGCGCATTCGTAGGCTGCTGAAAAAGTCAAAAGGTGGGAAATCCTCCTACAGTATCAACGATAACATTCGGGAGGTGCTTGCTCTTACAGCCAGCGAACTAACAAGAAATAGAATTAACGTGCGAACCGAATTGGCGGACGACTTGCCCTGCGTAATTGCCGATCGAGTCCAGATTCAACAAGTAGTGTTGAATCTGGTTCTCAATAGTAAAGAGGCGATGAGTGCCGCCTGTTGGCAGCCCTGCGAATTGCTGATCAGCACCGAACATGCCGAATCGGCGATAGTGGTGACCATAACAGACACCGGTGTTGGCATTGCCCCCGAGAATCGGGAACGTATATTTGCCCCTTTCTTCACCAGCAAGGAGGAAGGTTTGGGACTTGGACTATCAATCAGCCGGACGATCATCGAGTCTCATGGCGGCAGACTTTGGAGTAAGCCTACTCAAAACGGCCAAGGGACGACTTTCAAGTTTACGTTGCCCCTGGGTGAAGATCGTTGATGATAGCCAAGATTCCCAATCAGGTTGTGTTTGTCGTTGATGATGATGCGTCGATGCGCGACGCGATTAGTCGTTTGTTGAACGCCGTAGGGTTAACCGTGCAGACGTTCGCCTCCGCCCGGGCGTTCCTCAATAGAAGGTTACCTGATGTTCCGGGATGTGTAGTTCTCGACGTCAGGTTGCCAGGCTTAAGCGGTCTGGACCTCCAACGAGAGATGGTAGAGAGAGGGATTCATATTCCAGTGGTCTTCATCACCGGTCACGGCGACATCCCGATGTCAGTCCAGGCAATGAAGGCCGGCGCTGTCGAGTTTCTCACCAAACCTTTTCGTGATCAGGATCTGCTGGATGCTGTTCGTTCGGGAATACAGCTCGATCGCAAGGCACGAGAAGAGCGCGCTGAACTCGCCGAACTACGCGATTGCGTCCGGCAACTGACTCAACGAGAACAGGAAGTTATGTCGCTGGTTGTCTCGGGCTTGCTCAATAAGCAAATTGCCCTGCAACTAGGCACCAGCGAAAAAACAATCAAGATTCATCGCGGCCAAGTGATGCGAAAGATGCGTGCCACTTCCCTGGCAGATTTGGTCAGAATGTCACAAAAGCTAGGCCTTGCACTCATTAGTCATAAACCTTGCAAGGACTAAAGTTAACAAAAACTGCTAAGACCAAAGTCCTACCTCATTACCTTCAAGTCCGATAGTCACGACGTATCCGCTGACGGTAGCATTTAACCGTTCCCTGGATAGTCCCAAAATCCCTCTACAATCGGGATTGATTTGTGATGCCGATTCGTAAAGCTTCAGTGGGCCGGAGGTGTCAGTATCACCTTTCGGCCTCAGAGGTTTTGACGGGATTTGCGTCACCGATGACTGTCTATTAGAAAGCCATTAAGAGGCTGATTGAAATCGAATGATCTAATTGTTGAAGAGTTCGCTCTCTAAATGGGTGTTGAATCAGGAGCTCAATCTAAATGTCCCTCGACTCTCCTCAGACTGTTGGCTTTGATCAGATTATTGGTGAATCGCCGCCAATGCGCGAGACGATCTCCCTGGCTCGAAGAGTGTCCAGCAGTAATGTTTCATGCTTGCTGCTTCAGGGGGAGTCCGGCGTCGGCAAAGAATGTCTGGCAAAGGCAGTTCACCACGCGTCGCCGCGTGCGCAAGCCCCTTTCGTCCCGATCAATTGTGCCGCGCTGCCCTCGAACCTAATCGAATCGGAGTTGTTTGGATATGAAAAGGGTGCATTCACTGACGCCAAATCGCGTAAGCAGGGACTGCTGGAACAGGCTGATGGAGGCACGATATTGCTGGATGAGATCACCGAGCTGGATATTAACCTGCAAGCGAAACTCCTGCGTGTGCTCGAAGAGGGAACGTTTCGCCGCGTTGGCGGTTTGAAGAATGTCAACTTTACCGCGCGAGTAATCGCGGCTTCAAATCGCAATCTCAAGAAAGAAACTGAGTGCGGGCATTTTCGTCTCGATCTTTACTACCGCTTAGCCGTCATTCAGATTGACATTCCACCCTTGTGTGAGCGCGGAGATGACGTGGTGCTGCTGGCGGAATATTATTTGAGATCATTTGGGACTCGTCCGGGACGGCAAAACATTGAGGGGCTGTCACCTGAAGTCGCGCGAGCCTTAAAGCTTTACGACTGGCCGGGCAACGTCCGTGAACTGCGCAATGTTATAGAGCGTGCAATCGTGCTCGAGGATGGAAATGTGATCTCGATGAAGAGTCTGCCTCCGAGTATCTTCCACAGTCCAGACCTAAAGCCGACGCGCGTGGACCATGTGAGTTTCGATCCGCAGAAAGTATTGTTCAGCCTTCCGAGCGATGGGATCTCGCTTGAAGAATTAGAGACCTCGCTTATGAAGCAGGCGCTGGCGCAATGCCACGGCAACCAAACACGCGCTGCCAAACTTCTTGGATTGACGCGCGACCAATTTCGCTACCGCTGGAAAAAGATCAAAGAGGCAAACCGGCCTCGCCTCGTCGCCGTTGCCGGCTCGCACCGGTAGTTTCCTAAATTGAAACACAGAGACACCAGGCCGCAACCAAGTAGTTTCCTCGCAAAGGCGCAAAGAAGAACCAGGGGTGTACCATCAAGCTGTTACTTGCCATTGATGCATCGACGTCTTCTGAAGAGATCGTCGCAGCGGTTGTTTCGAGGCAATCTGTCAGACGCGGGCTTGAGCACGACAAGAAACATCGTCAGGCCGGCAGACGAGGCGTGAAGCGATGGTTACTTGGAAGTGTCTCAGAGGCGGTAGCCACACATGCGCCGTGTTCAGTGGAAGTCATAAGAACAGATCGCGCCTCTGGATCTGACAGCCAGTGAGTAACGCGATCCGGGGGCCGGAGACCGTGGTGTTGAGCGAGCAAGAAGCTTGATAAGCTCCTGCAATCGGTCAAAGTCTATTGGCTTAATGAGGTAGTCATTGCAGCCGGCACTAAGAGCTTCGCGATGAAATTGGGGAGTGTCCATTCCGGTCATGAGCACAATGGGCACCTGATTCAGAACCGCGTGAGAGCGAATCAGGCGCGCCACTGTCAGGCCATCGAGCAGCGGCATCTTCACATCCAGCAGAATCAGGTCAGGATGGCCCTTTTCTGCCACACTCATAGCCTGTTCTCCATCCTCCGCTTCGATCACGCGACAGCCAATCATGTTCAAAAGAATCCTGAGCATTTCACGAGTGTCAGCGTGATCTTCAACGATCAGCACAAGTGGATTGTTATTGCCCTGCAAATCCGGTGAAAGAATGTTGCATTGAGCCCTCGTCGGTGGTTTGTGAAGATTGCTGTTCATCGGGGCAACCCTTCCTGGCTAGCTAACTTGTAAGCCTACGGTCTCGGTAAATACATCGTTCACGGACTGATGGTTTCTATCCCGCGCGGCTAAGCGCCGTCCTATTACCCGCCGATTAGCCGCCTGGTGCATTGGTTGTCACTTGCGCAACTGATGTGCCGTCTTTTGAGTGGTATAAGAATGCGACTGCGTGCCTTTCGAGACTTGAAGAATGGCTGAATTAACCCTCCCGCACTTGGGTGAAAACTCCCAAATAGAAATTAGAGCCGCTCGCAGTCCTGATCGGGCCGAGCGGGTTCAGGGAATGCTGCTTGCCAAGGTGAGGCGAGAGTTGGAGAAGTCGAGTCAATGATCGTCGCGAATGAAAGCGAGCCAATCGTCCCGCGCATTGAGTTTCGCAACGTTTCGCTCGCCTACGATGATCAGGTAGTGCTCGACGACGTAAGTTTTGTCGTTTGGCCCGCAGAGTTGAAATTGATGCTGGGTGAATCCGGCGGCGGAAAGTCAACTGTAATCAAGCTTACACTTGGTTTGGAAAAACCGGATGCGGGTGAGATTCTCATCGACGGCGAAGAGATCACGGAGCTTTCCGAGGAGAAACTTCAATACGTCCGCGACAAAATGGGGGTGGTCTTTCAAGAAGGTGCGTTGTTCGATTCGCTTACCGTTTTTGAAAATGTTGCGTTTCGTTTGCGGGAACACGGCGTGCCCGAGGATGAAATCGAACGCAAGGTAATGGGGCTTCTTAAGTTTGTTGGTCTCCAAGGCGCTGCCGACAAGTTGCCGTCGGAACTTTCAGGCGGCATGAAGCGACGGGTTGCGATTGCTCGCGCAGTTGTGGATGAACCGCAAATTGTTTTGTTCGATGAACCTACTACGGGACTAGATCCTCCAACCGCAAGAACCATTTGTGAGCTGGGTCTCAAACTTCGGGACGTGCGTGGTGTGAGCTCCATCTGGGTCACGCATCGCATCGAGGACGTTCGCATCCTGGCTTCTAAACATGCGCGCGTTGGGCCAGGACATCGAACTCAGATCGAAGATGAAGGAGAGCGTTTCTGTTTGGCAAATACAACAGTCATGATGCTGCACCACGGCCGAATCATTTTTGAAGGTCCGGATGAACTATTCTGGAAATCAAACGATCCAGTGATTCGCGAGTTCGTGGAGTACGATACGGCCCCTCAGTAACATTCTTTTACCTTTTTGGGATTTTCCAACTTAATACAAGGCACGTCGGTTGCGACGGTTTTCTTAGGCATAACTTAAGGACAGCGAGGGATTATGTGGATGATTCGGGAGAATTCAGTTTGGCGCAACACGCGTAACATCGATCCGCACTTGAAAGCGATACGACCCGTAACTCCGAGCTCTAATGGCTGCGAAGATTGCTTAAGAATCGGTTCTCCGTGGCTGCATTTGCGGCTTTGTCTGACGTGCGGTCACGTCGGTTGCTGCGATTCATCTCCTAATCACCACGCAAGGAAGCACTTTCATCAGACCCGGCACCCAATTGTGAGGTCTTTTGAAATCGGTGAGGACTGGCGATGGTGTTACGTGGATGAAGCATTCGTCTAACGCCAGCTTTGGCGTATCGACGCCAGGGGTGCCCCGGAGCACGCCCCTGATTTTTTTTGGACACGTGCTTGGGAAGATTGCATTGCGCGTGCGCTAGAGTTGACTGCTGCGAAGTGCTAACCGCGGAGTCGCGCCAGTCAGTACGATCATTTCAACATCAAACGCGCTGCCGCCCACTTGCACTTGCGCGGAATGCTCGAAAGCATGAACCGAGCAACACGGTCCGCGAACGCAAATGACGAACCCGATCAGATCATTTCGAGCGGCATCTTCCGTTTTGGGGGTGGGAAAATCTCATCCAGCTTTTCGAGATCGTCGTCGGTAAGCTGGATTTCGAACGCAGCGCGGTTCTGGCGAATGTGTTCCGCCCGGCTGGCTTTGGGAATTGCAATCAGGTCCGGCTCGCGAAGCACCCAGGCCAGCGCGATTTGAGCCGGTGTCGCGCCGTGTTCGATGGCGATCAACTTGATAGTGCGATCATTGAACATGCGCTTCTGCTCGTCCGTTTTA
>DASSEB010000390.1:0-9226 GCA_035696765.1 Pyrinomonadaceae bacterium
GAGTGAGTTCGAAGTCCTATCCCCGTTCGAACGCCTCGCCTTCAGACTCGTGCGGCGCATGAATCAAGGCGCCTGGAAGCGATTCTGGACGTGGTGTCAAAGCACCATGGGCGCGGGCTGGATCCACCTTTCCACTTACAACATCATGAACGTCTACGGTCTCGAACACGTCGAGGCCGCTGCGCGCGATCGACCGTTGCTACTCGTCGCCAATCATCGTTCATTCTTCGACATGTATGCCGTCTCGACCGTGCTCTTTCGCGAGACGAAGTGGCGCAAACAGCTCTTCTTTCCGGTGCGCGGGAGGTTTTTCTATCAATCACCCCTCGGGCTGCTGGTGAACCTGATCATGGGCTGGTGGTCCATGTATCCGCCATTCTTCGCCGGCGGCGATCAGCCGATCCCGGAGAAGCGCGCTTTTGACAAGTACTCGTTTCATTTACTTACGGATTTGGCGCAGACTGGACCCGGCAACGTCATCGGGTTTCATCCGGAAGGAACACGCAACAAGAGTGACGATCCGTATTCGTACCTGCGCGCGCAGCCCGGCGTCGGCAAATTGATTCTGGATGCACGGCCGCAAGTGATCCCGGTGTTCATCGCCGGATTATGTAATAGTCTGCCGAGGCAAGTGGCGCGAAACTGGAATCGTAAAGAAGTCATTCGCATTCACTTCGGGCCGTTGTTGGATCTGAGTGAGCATTTCGCGAAGCCCGATCGGTTGCGCACGCACAAAGAGATTGCAGATTCGGTGATGGAGAAGATCGCCGAGCTCGGGGAGCAGGACCGGACGATGAAAATCAGCCACGGCTTACACGGATTGAGACAGATTGAACATGTCAGTAGTGATCGTTAATCCATCCTCGGCCGGCGGTAGCACGGGTGAAGCGTGGCCGCAGATTGCGAGTGACCTGCGCTCGCAATTCGGCGCGTTCAAAGCCGTGTTCACGAAAAAGCGTGGCGATGCTGCCGCACTCGCAGGCGAAGCTGCGCGTAAAGGGGCGAAATTCATCATCGCCTGCGGCGGAGACGGAACTGTTTCGGAAGTTGCTAACGGCATTCTGTCAGCCGGTAAAGACGTGGAACTCGGCATCCTGCCCAGCGGCACCGGCGGCGACTTCCGGCGTACGCTCGAGATTCCTTCGCAGAGCCGCGCTGCCGCGAGAGTTCTTCGTACCGGTCGCACTGTGCGCATCGACGTGGGCCGCGTGTCGTTTGTCGATCACAACGGCGCTGAAGCGATGCGTTACGTTCTCGGCGTCGCATCATGCGGCATGAGCACGAAGGTCATCGAACGCGTGAAGGCCGGTGCTCCCGAGTGGCTTCCTGCTAATACTCCGAAATGGCTTGGGGGCCGGATCTCGTTTGGCGCATCTTTACTGCAAACCGCGATGCGAAGCACGCCCACTCGTCTCGTGGTCCAACTCGACGACGCTCACGAACGCCAAATCGTGGTCTCGAACCTTTGCATCGCAAATGCCCGCTACTTCGGCGGCGGGATGAAGATTGCGCCCGATGCAAAACTGACCGACGGGAAGTTTGACGTCGTCGGCGTCGGTGATCTGAGCGCGCTGAAGATCTTTACGAGTGCGCCACGCGTTTATTTAGGTTCTCACCTCTCCATGCCGGAAGTAAGCCACGCCCTCGCCCGCAAAGTGATGGTGCGAACAGCCGATCGCGATACTGAAGTCCCATTGGAAATCGACGGCGAACTGCCCGGAAAACTTCCCGCCACGTTTCAAATCATCCCCGAAGCCATACGCGTCCGCGTTAATGGCTGACACGACCATTCTTTCAAAAAAATTTTCTTCACACTCCATACGACACGTTTCGGTCCCTTTAAAGCATTGCTATTAACCGCCACCTCGATTTGCGCCGATTTCGGTGTCGACCGAGTGGTTTCCTCTGGACATGATCCAGCCCTCAACGTCTATGGAGATCCAACATGACAAATCGCAACGACAAAACAATTGACCTCCCGGTAACCTTCGTCGGCCTCGAGTCCGGTGAAGAAGCGCCGCGCATCGCGGCCTATCAACTCGATAACTCTGGACGTCCGGTCAGAAAGCTCGGCGCCCACGACGGCAAGTCATTAAAGGCTGATGTTAGCGAGGCCAGATCGATTGCACTCGGCCCCGACATCGAAGATTTCAAAACTCTGCCCAAAGAGAGCCTCGTCAGCTATCGCGTGGCGCAGAAAGTCGACCGCTGGCGCGAGCAGGGCATTGTCTTGCCGCGCGAAATCTGGACTCGTTTTTATTTCCACTTCGTCTGCGTGAGTGGGACCGTGCGCAAGTGCCGACCGTGGTTCTGGGATCTGCTTGACGACATTCGGTTCACGTCGATGTTCGAACTGGCCCAGGTGGCGCGTATCAAACCAATCACTGCGGAACTACAGCCGCATATCCTGTTTCCATTTAGGTGCCAGCCGCTGTGTGATGGAATCATCGAGATCTACGAGCGCGAATGCTGCTGCCATTTGATTCCGATTCCGATCCTGCTGGATCGGCTGCGCGAGATTCTCGAAATTCTGCCTATACCGATTCCGGATCCCATTCCTGATCCGATCCCGGGACCCGATCCTGCACCTTTCACTGCGCAATTGCTGCGTACAAAAGCGCGAACGATCCAGCAACGCAAGACGTCTCTCGATCTTGCCGCAGTCCCTCCGGAGAACCTGCACCAGGATTATCTTGCGCTGCGTGCGATGCCGCTTGATGCTGCGCGCACTTACGTAACTGAGCGGCCCTATCTGTTTCCGATCTTCTGTCACTGCTCCGTTCGGAAGGTGGGCGAGACGCCGATTCAGCCCGGTGGCGAATTTGATTTCTGCTACTTTCGCGGACGTTTTCCTGTGCATCACGGGTTTTGCTACACGACCTACGCGTACAAGATCAAGCAATTAATCAACGGTGTCCTGACAGTTGTTTACGATGGCCTGGCCGCACACCAGTATTTCAGTGCCGGCACGCCCGCGGACATTCGCACTTACAACCCGCGCGCCCTGGTGTGCGCTGATGGTCCGGGAGATCCGCCGCCCAATGATGGTTCAGCTTTCGTAATGTTGGAGCATGTCGGCAGCTACGGCACCTTCCACTTCAACTTCCCAACGCAGAGTGGAGTCTCACAGGTCAACGCGCTGGATGCTGACGATGGTACCTACACCACCTCCTACGCACCCGATTGCCCGTGGGGAGGTGCGCTTGGTCTGCGCTTGTGGTTCTCGCCCGAGTTGGAGGGAACAGTAGCGTATTACCGGTTGAAGGTGACTGCGGTTGACGATACTGGAGCCCCAGTCGGTGCGCCGGTCGTGTTGGATGATTCAGTCTCCTGGGACAAACTCATCGATATTCCCGGAGACGTAGTTCGCGTGCCGGAAAGTCTGGGTCCAAACACTGTCGGCGCAGAGAACAACCTGTTCAAAGTGCCTTACTGGAGTTCGCCGAATCATCGATACCTGACCGGGCAATTTCATCAGGTCTGGAACACGCCGGTGCGATCTCCGGACGGCAAGTATCTGTTAACCATCGAAGTGTTCGACGCGGCCGGCGCTCGCATTAAGCCAAACGGAGTGGCCGGACCGGGTACGGGTCAGAACTTCCAGTTCCGTCGCTGGGTGTCGGCAGCCGATACCGATCCGGTACCGTTCGCCGACGCGGCGCATGTTTTCTGGGTAGACAACACACCGGTGGGCGGCGACATCGTGGATCTACGCAAAAACGATGTTCCCAACACAGCCCAATGCCAGTTCATGACGGGTGGCCCAAACTCCACATTTGCGATCGGCTTCAGGGCCTTCCATGTGCATGGAGTTGAGCATGCCGGTAATGGCGACGATAACTCCTTCATGTATCAGTACGGAATCTCGTGGCAACGAGGTTTGAACGGGAGCACGGGCACGCTTGGTCCGGCACCCTCAGGTGGAAACAACCATACCGATGTGGGTGAGACCGGGCTTCCGGTGAGTTCCGGCAGCGCAACATTCCAGACGATGCTGACGGATGGTAACCATGTGCTGA
Organism: Pyrinomonadaceae bacterium; assembly: GCA_035696765.1. Taxonomy (GTDB): domain Bacteria; phylum Acidobacteriota; class Blastocatellia; order Pyrinomonadales; family Pyrinomonadaceae; genus PSRF01. The sequence goes on from DASSEB010000390.1 coordinate 4,020, forward strand.
CCAAATGCACCTTCAGTGTCACGCTGAGCGTGCATGCGAAGCATTTCACCGGTGGTAGCCGAATCTCAGCCTACGACTACCATGAAACCGCGTCGTTTGCCCTCGAGATCACGTAGCTGAAGTAGTGGTGGGTGGGACTGCCAATTTTTGGCAGTCCTACCTGATTTCATTTCAGAATGATTCGCGCAAAGAAGCACAAGGCGCAAAATCAAGCAATCCTTTAGTGCTTTAAGTGCTTCTTTGTGGCTTCTGTAATGCCCTCGCGCGTTCTCGCACCTCCCGCCAATTATTTCTCTTTGCCTGCCTCGCTAAAACTTCTATGATGGCTTTAGCTCATGGACGATAGACGATCGAAACCCCGGCTGAGCGTTCATCTGGATGCGGTGTGGCATGGCGGCGAAGAAAGACATTCCGCGCGCATCACCGATCTCTCCGAAGGCGGCTGTTATCTCGATACTGTGGGCGAGGTGATGGTCGGCGAGATCGTCGCCTTTCGCGTTCTGCTTCCTGACGGTGATTGGCTTTATCTCGAAGGTGAAGTCCGCCACCACCGCCACGGAATGGGTTTCGGCGTTCAGTTCGTTGACTTAAACGAAGAACAAACGGAGAACTTGTTGCGTCTGCTGCAAATCGCGAAAGAAGCCGGACCAGAGGCCCCAGCGATCTCCGCAGACCTCGTCGAGGATTAGATACACTGCTAAATCTGTGGTCCACGAATAGGGAACTCCCCCCAGAGACCCTCACGGTGTAGGCCCGCCAGCGAGGCGCCCGACGCAATCATCAGCAATGGCAATCCAAGGCACTCTGCAAACGATGAGTCTGACCGACCTGCTCCAGTTTCTGGCGGCAGGCAGGAAGACCGGCACACTCAAATTCGATCGCGGCAAGATCACTAAACAGGTCTACTTCAAAAAGGGACTCATAGTAGGTTCAAAGTCGAACGATCCACGGGAGTACCTGGGCCAGGTGCTGCTGCATTATGGAAAGGTTGACGAGAACCAGTTGAAGGCCGCGCGGGAAGTGCAACGAACGTCGGGCGCGAAGCTCGGCGAGGTTCTTGTGGAGCAGGGATATTTAACTGAAAACGAAGTGCTCGAGATCCTGAAGATACGCACGCTCGATGCGATCTACGATCTGTTTGTTTGGACTGAGGGCGACTTTGAATTCTATGACGATGAGTCGTTGCCTGATGACCTGCTGATGATCGAAGTCGAGCCGACGAACGTCATCATGGAAGGGATTTACCGGCTCGACGAGTTGGCGCGGTATCAAACATTGGTGCCGTCGGATCGAAGTATCCTGGAACTGAATGCCGGTTGGACCGCGTCGCTGAAACTGGGCAAGGAATTTCGGCAGATCCTTTACTTCGTCGAAAAGCGCATGTCCGTGGCGGAGATCTGCTATCACATGCACGCATCTGCGTTTCACGTTTACGGACAGCTTTACACGCTCATCAGCGAAGGCGTGGCGCGTGTTACTGGCGAAGCGCCCGAAGGAACTCCTTCGCCCGTCGCCGAGATGGAGGATCTGCCGGAAAGCGTGACGGAGATGGTTTGGTCGGCTGAACGCAAGCTCGAACAAGATCCCGAGGCCGCTCTGCTGATCGTCCAGAAAGCTTTGCAGGAACAACCAAACAATCCTGAAGCGCAGTCGCTGTTACCCGTCGCCGAAGAGAAATTTATTAAGCACGTCTATGCGACGGGTAAACTCTCGCCGCGGTCAGTGCCGAAGTTGCTGGTGTCGCCAGCCGAGTTGACTAATCAGCAGATCGATCCCCAGGAGGGTTTTGTGCTTTCACGAATTAACGGCTCCTGGGACATCCAGTCGATCCTTTCGATCTGCCCCTTTCGCGAAGCCGATTGCCTGCGCATGATTAGAAAACTGATGGACCGTGGCATAGTGGGGATCAGTTGACCTGAGTACAAAGAACCGGCGCGCCACTGGATGCGCGAGATTGCGCCAACGAGAAAGCGCGCGCTCTTTTACAATCTCAAAACCAGCCAGACTAAATATCCTGCGCCAATCGTGTTCTGCCTGAAACGTGCATGGGCCAGTGCGGCCGCGCCATTGCCGATCGTGTGTCCAACAGACCAGGCGGTCCCACCAGAGTGAAGGGATGTCTTCATAGATGATGGCCAGGCCGCCGTCTCGCAGCACTCGGGCCACCTCGTTGAGTACGAGCCTGGCGTCCTGCGCGTGATGCAAAACGTAGCAGAGCAGCACCGCATCGAAGCTCTGGTCCTGGACGGGAAAGTGCCGGCCGTCGTAAGGAAGGTATTTGATGCGAGCGGCGGTGCTGTTACCGACGTCCAATCCGATCACCGTGCTGCCGAGTATGCTTTGAAGATGGTGCGCGATGAAACCGTTGCCGCAGCCGACGTCGAGCACGTCCGCATGTGGCGGCAGCACTCTGGCGACTTCAAGCGCCATGTCGTAAGCTCGTCCGACCTTGCGGCGTCTGCGCATTCGCTGGAAGCGACGTTTGATGGTTGTGGTTAAGGTTCTCACCGGCGGTGACTAGTGCAACCACGGTGCCTTGAATAACGAAGGCTGCCTCCCGACAAAACCGCTGAGAAAATTAGAGTGCACATCAAGTGGAGCAAATATGTGTCGCAAAAAATCGCTGACAATTGCTGCCACAGATTTACACGGATTAAAATGCGGGCATGACTAAACTCTTGTTGACTGCTTTGATACTGACGCAAACACTTCCCACTGGATATTGGCCGCTCGAAAAGAGCCAGCCGCTTATCGACAAGACACAAACGATCCGGCTCGCGCCGGACCTTTCAAAACTGTCTGAAGGCGAGCGCAAGGCAGTCGCCAAGCTGATCGAAGTCGGCTACATTTTTCAGAAGCTTTACGAAGAGCAGCGACATCCTGAGGCACTCTCGTCTTATCGCGCGCTCGAACAACTCGACAAGCGCACGGGCTCTACACCCGCAACACAGAACCTGCTCACGCTCTATCGTCTCTTCCAGGGACCAATTGCGACCACACTCGAGAACAAGCGCGAGCCGTTTCTTCCGGTTGAACCTTCGAAGCCGGGGAAGAACATGTATCCGTGGGGAATCACGAAGGAAGCAGTTGACGAGAAGGGTAAAGACATTCTTGATCTCCGCACAGTCGTCCGCTCAGCGACTGCCAAGAACCTGAGCGAGGACATCGCCAAACTCAACAAGTATCCCGCGCTTCAGACGTTGCATCCCGGACTGCTCGCGGAATTGCGAAGCCTGGCGGCGAAACCGTCGGCGAACGCGTTGTACGCGGTGCCGTATGCAGTCGCCTACGCGGATGACCTGATGAAAGCTTATGGACTGTTGCGCGAGGCGGCTGATGCAGTGGAGAAAGAGGACGATGAGTTTGCGCGCTTCCTCCGCAATCGCGCACGCGATCTTCTTTCAAACGATTACGAGTCGGGCGACGCGAGCTGGGTCACCGGACGCTTTAAAAACCTGAACGCCCAGATTGGTTCCTACGAAACTTACGATGACGAACTCTTTGGCGTGAAGACATTCTTTGCGTTTTGTCTGTTGCAGAATCGCCAGGACGAAACAACTGCATTGCGCCAGGCGATGAAGGGACTCCAGGCGCTTGAAGACTCGCTTCCTTACCAGCACCACAAGAAAGTGCGCGAGGACATTCCCGTGGGCGTCTACGACGTAGTTGCAGACTTCGGGCAATCGCGCGGCGGTAACACCGCCACCATTCTTCCCAACGAGAGTTATCTCGCGCGTCGCTACGGGCGCACGATACTGCTGCGCGCAAACATCATGCGCGATCCAAACATCTTCGAAGGCACTTCGCGCACGCTAGCAGCCGCGGTTGGTGAGCAACAGGCGAAAGAGCTGACTCCCGACGGCAACTTCTATCGCACGCTCTGGCACGAAGTGGGCCACTATCTCGGCGTGGACCGGACGAAAGATGGTCGCGATCTTGACGAGGCGTTGCAGGACAATTCAAACGCGATGGAGGAGATGAAAGCCGATCTAGTCTCGCTGTTTGTCGCCGAAGCACTGCACAAACAGGGCTATTACACGGATGCGCAGTTGCGGAGTGTGTACGCCGGCGGAATCCTGCGCGTGTTGCAGAACAATCGCCCGCGACGCGATCAGCCGTACAACACGATGCAGCTGATGCAGTGGAACTTCTATCTCGAGAACGGTTTGTTGACTTTCGATCCGGCGACGAAGACGCTGCAAGTCCATTACGACAAGTATCACGATGTGGTAGGCAAGATGCTGGAGAAAACACTCGCGGTGCAGTACGAGGGTGATAAGGCGGCGTCTGACAGGTTTATCGACCAATACACGAAGTGGGATGAGAACTTGCACGGCGTGATCGCGGCGAACATCCGCGCGCAACAGCAGTATCGTTTCAGGGTGTTCAAATACGCCGCGCTTGGTGAGTGACTCCAAAGATTCGCCACAAAGAAGCACAAAAGGCACAAAATTAAACAATTCCTTTTGTGCTTTTTTGTGGCTGAACTAGTTACTTGCCGCCCCGAATCGTCTGCTGCGCAATCTCGATATAAGTTCGCAGCCGCACCTCGGGCAACCGAATCCGTTCCGCCGCAGCCTTCGCGCCTTCGAAGTTAACCAGCGCCAGGCTACCCAGCACACTCGCCATCTGCGTAGCGACATTCGCCACCGGCTGCCCACTCCGCAGGTTCAACTCATCCTCTTCATAGCCCTCAGCGCCGAAGCCATCCAACGTACGCATCGCCGCACAGAGATCATTCACCTGATCGATCAACGGGTCCATGATCTCAAACGCCCGCTTGGAATCGTAACGAGAGTACACACGTGCAATTTCAAACAAGGCCTGCATGTGGTTCTCATCCTGCGCCTGAACTGACGGCCCCAACATGCTTCGTGCCTGCTCGAGGAAGTTGATGGCGCTGGCGCGTTTTTGTCCCTGACCGATTTGATTGACGATCTGCGTCAAGTGCGCCGCACGGTCGTGCGGATTGCGATACGCGGCGACAGCTCGCAGCGCGTCCTCAACCTTACCCGTGTTTATGATGCGATTCATTTCCTGTTGCTGGATGTTCGCGAGCGCCTGCTGCCGTTGGAATATATTCGTCACGTGCTCATTTACGGTCTGTGTAGCACGCGCGCCTTCGCCGTTCATGGCCTCGCGTGCGGCAAGTTGCATATAGAGCTGTTCCTGAAGTTCCGGAGGAGCTTTTTCAATTGCCTCAAGCG
>DASSEB010000391.1:0-5736 GCA_035696765.1 Pyrinomonadaceae bacterium
ACGATCTAGGATCTTTTGTTAGTTTCATGCTGCCTTCTGTGGTGCTGACGTTGGCAGCGCTTGGTCTCACCCTCAGTCTCAAGCCAACGGCACTGCCCGTGATGGGCACGCTTTTCGTTATTTGGATCCTGTCGCCGTTGATCGCCTACTGGGTGAGCAAACCGCGGCCGCTGGAACTGAAGTTGTTGAGCGCGGAAGACACGAAGTTTGCACGCTTGATCGTTCGCCGCACGTGGCGCTTCTTCGAGACTTTTGTCGGCGCTGAAGACAACTGGTTGCCGCCGGATAATTTTCAGGAAGATCCCACGCCTGTAATCGCGCATCGCACCTCTCCGACCAACATCGGCTTGTTGTTACTGGCGACTTCCTCGGCAAACGATCTCGGCTACATCGGCGCACTCGAGCTGGTTGAACGAGAAGAGTTGACCTTTTCGACGATGGCGCAGTTAGGGCGTTTTCACGGTCACTTTTTCAACTGGTACAACACGAATACGCTCGAGCCACTCTTACCGCAGTACCTCTCAACGGTCGACAGCGGCAACCTCGCGGGGCACCTGATCGCAGTAAAACAAGCCCTGGTCGAGTTTCCTGAAAACAAGTTGTTTGACCGTCGAGTGATCGACGGATTGACCGACACAGTCGATGCGGTTACTGCGGAAGCAGCGCGTTTGGGCAGCGTGCGACAACGCACCGAGGTCGTGACCATGAGGCAGTTGCAAGACGAGATCGCCGCCTGTCGCGAACTGCTGAAGACCGCTCCCGGCGATAATTTGTCATCCTGGATCGTGCTCTTTGACTCGTTGAAACGCCGTGCTTCTGAAATTGAAGACATCGTAAACGCGTTGGTCCACGAGCACGGCGAAGCCAGTTTCAAGGAATTGCGTTGGTGGGTCGGAGCGCTGCTACACCAGGTCGACTCCCGTCGCCGAGATGCAGACGCGCTCACCGGCTGGGGCCGTTTGCTGCGAACGATCGATCCTGACGCCTCGGACAAAGACTGGGCGTCCATCGTCGAGCTCCTGCAAAGTGTTCCGACTCCTGCCGAAGTGCCGCAACTCTGCGACAAGGCGCTCGTCCAGCTCTCCGCGATGCAGGAGCACGCCTCCGACCCGAGCGCGCAAACAGCTTCCAAACTAACAAAAGCACTGGAGCAATCCGCCCGCGCTTCGTCAGACATGTTGTCGCGTTTGAGTCGCCTCGCCCGCCGCTGCGATCAGATCGTCGCTGAGATGGACTTCTCGTTTCTCTTCAATGTCGAGCGGAAGCTGTTCACCATCGGTTACAACGTGACCGCGTCACGCGCCGACGACTCTTACTACGATCTGCTCGCTTCAGAAGCACGGCTCGCGAGTTTCGTCGGCATCGCAAAAGGCGACGTGCCTCAGGAACACTGGTTCCGCATGGGCCGCGCGCTCACCAAGGTAGACGGCGGGCGCGCGCTCATCTCCTGGACCGGCACGATGTTCGAATACCTGATGCCGCTGCTGGTGATGCGTAACTATCCCGCTACGTTGTTAGCGGAAACTTATCGCACAGTCGTTGAGCGGCAAATCGACTACGGGCAGGAGCGTGGCGTCCCCTGGGGCATTTCAGAAGCGGCTTACAACGTGCGCGACCTGCACTTCAATTACCAATATGGACCATTCGGCGTTCCCGGCCTGGGATTGAAGCGTGGATTGATCGAAGATCTCGTCGTCGCTCCTTACGCATCCATGCTCGCGGCGCCCATCGATCCGGCATCGGCAATGAACAACCTGCGCCGGTTGAAGAACGAAGGCGCGCTTGGACCATACGGGTTTTACGAGTCGGTTGACTACACCGCCGAGCAATTGCCGGAAGGACAGAAGTCGGTCCTGATTCGGGCCTTCATGACTCACCACCAGGGAATGAGCCTGGTGTCACTCGCAAACATTCTGCATGAAGGAGTGATGGAGCGGCGTTTTCACTCGGACCCCGCAGTGCAAGCGACCGAGTTGCTCCTGCAGGAACGAATTCCCGTCGGAGTGCCCGCTGCTCATCCGCGCGCCGAAGAGGTATTGACGGGGCGCGTGGCCCAAATCAATCCGGGCATGATTACACGTGTTTACGAGAGTGCAGACTACAGCACGCCGCGCACGCAATTGCTTTCAAATGGAACTTACAACGTGATGATCACAACCGCCGGTTCCGGCTATTCGCGTTGCGAAGGGAACGCGGTCACGCGTTGGCGCGAAGACGTCACGAGAGACAACTGGGGCATGTTTGTTTACCTGCGCGACGTGCGTACGGGCGCAGTCTGGTCCGCCGGACATCAGCCCCTGCGCGAGCGCCCGCAGTCGTACAGCGTCGCTTTTTCAGAAGACAAAGCAGACTTTCGCCGCGTTGACTCAGGTATCTCGACGCGAACGGAGGTCGTTGTTTCTGCCGAAGACAACGCTGAAGTACGGCGAGTTTCGCTCACCAACCACTCCTCGCGGACGCGCGAGATTGAGTTGACCAGCTACGCGGAGGTTGTGCTCGCCACTCCCGACGCAGACGCGGCACACCAGGCATTCAGCAATCTCTTCATCGAGACTGAATTCTTTCACAGTGAAAACGCCATCCTCGCCAATCGCCGCCAGCGCTCGCCCGAAGATCGCCCGATATGGGGAGTGCACGTCGTAGTTGCGGAAGGCGAATTGGTCGGCGCGGTCCAGTATGAAACCGATCGGGGACGATTTCTTGGACGTGGACGAACCGTAAGCAATCCGATCGCGGTCATGGAAGATCGTCCGCTCTCAAATACAACCGGCGCCGTGCTCGATCCGGTTTTCAGTCTGCGCCGCCGCGTGCGAATTCAACCGAACCAAACCGTTAGCTGCACGTTCAGCACAGCCGTCGCGCACTCGCGCGAGGAGGCGCTCGCGCTGGCTGACAAGTATCACGATCCTAACATCTTCGAACGCGAGTTGCGCCTGGCGTGGACCAAGGCGCAAGTCGAGATGAGCCATCTCAAGATCGATTCGGAGGAAGCGCACCTGTTTCAACGTCTCGCCGCGCGCATCGTCTATTCCGATCCTTCGCTGCGTCCGACGCCGCACGTACTCGCTCTCAACACCAAAGCGCAATCGAGCCTTTGGGCGTACGGCATCAGCGGCGACCTGCCGATCGTCGTCGTCAGGATTAACAAAGCCGACGACATGCAAACGGTCAAGAAGCTTATCCGCGGTCACGAGTATCTGCACTACAAAGGATTGAAGACCGATCTCGTGATACTGAACGATACGCCGACAAGTTACCTACAGTTGCTGCAACAGGAACTCGACACGATCGTTCGCACCAGCGGGTTGCAGGCGTTGCAGGACAAGCCGGGCGGAGTTTATTTGCGGCAGGCGGACCAGATGCCCGAGGCCGATCGTATTCTGTTGCATGCGGTGGCGCGGGTCGTGATTGTCGCCGAGCGTGGCTCGTTTGAGGACCAGATCGAAAGACGACGCGTTGAAGAGCCGCTACCGGTGCCGTTTGTTCCGCGCCTGCCGTCACAAACATATCCGGAAACGACTGTTGCTCCACCCGATCTCTCTTTCTTCAATGGTCTCGGCGGGTTCCATCAGGGCGGGCGCGAATACGTAACGCTGCTTGGCGCTGAACAGTGGACGCCGGCGCCCTGGTGCAACGTGATTGGTAATGCGGTGGAGTTTGGGTTTCAGATCACCGAAACCGGCGGTGGCTGTACGTGGTCACTCAACAGTCGTGAGAACCGCCTGACGCCGTGGTCCAACGACGCCGTCAGCGATCCACCCGGAGAGGTGATTTATCTTCGTGATGGAGATACCGGTTCGATCTGGTCGGCGACGCCTCTACCGATCCGCGAGCGCGAGCCGTACACCATCAGGCACGGCCAGGGCTACAGCGTGTTCGAGCACACCAGCCACGGCATCTCGCAGGAGTTGCTTGTCTTCGCGCCGCTCGATGCTCCAGTAAAGATATCGCTGTTGCGTTTGCGCAATCGCACTGCTCGAAAACGAAAGTTGACGATCACGAACTACAACGAGCTCGTGCTCGGCGTTTCGAGAGCGTCGTCAGCGCCCTACATCGTCACCGAGATCGACGCGCCGGCATCCACGATCTTTGCCAGGAACCCGTACAACAACGAGTTTGCGGATCGCATCGCGTTCGTCGCTACGAGCGAAAAAATGTCGAGCGCGACGTGCGATCGCAAAGAGTTCATCGGACGAAACAGCTCGCTCGAAACTCCGGCGGCACTGCGGCGGACGGGTTTGGCCGGCAGGGACGGAGCAGGCCTGGATCCCTGCGCCGCCGTTCAAACAACTATCGAGCTCGCGCCGAATGAAGCTCGCGAAGTTTTCTTTCTGCTCGGCGAGGCTGAGTCGAAGACAGCCGCTCAATCGCTCGTCGAGAAGTTTCGCCAGTCAGGGACTGTGAACGCAGCGTTCGAAAAGGTCCTGGGCCATTGGGATCGCCTGCTCGGCACGATCGAGGTGCGAACGCCCGACACAGCGTTAGACATCATGCTGAACCGATGGCTGCTCTACCAGGCGCTCTCGTGTCGCGTTTGGGCGCGCACCGCTTTTTATCAATCAGGTGGCGCATTCGGTTTCCGCGATCAGTTGCAGGACGTGATGGCGCTGATCTACAGCAGCCCGGAAGTTGCCCGCGGACAAATTGTGCTCGCAGCGGCGCACCAGTTTAAAGAAGGTGACGTGCAACATTGGTGGCACCCGCCGAGCGGACGCGGTGTACGCACAACAATCTCTGATGACCTGCTTTGGCTGCCGTTCGTCGTCGCGATCTACGTCAACGTCACCGGCGATGCTTCGGTTTTGGACGAAGTAGTTCCCTTCCTAGAGCAGCCGTTGCTGACGGAAGGTCAACTCGAGAACTACACGCAACCGGCCGTCTCGGAAGAGACGGGGTCGATTTACGAACATTGCGCGCGTGCGATCGATCGCAGCCTCGCAGTTGGCAAGCACGGTTTGCCGTTGATGGGAGGCGGCGATTGGAACGACGGCATGAATCGCGTCGGACACCTCGGCAAAGGCGAGAGCGTTTGGCTTGGTTGGTTTCTTTACACCACGATCGCTGCGTTCGCGCCGCACGTGGACGCTCGAAAGCAGAAAGCACGCGGCAATCGTTATCGCAAACACCTGGAGAACTTGAAAAAGGCGCTCGAAGAAAAGGCGTGGGACGGCGACTGGTACCGTCGCGCGTATTTCGACGATGGGACGCCGCTCGGCTCCGCGCGAAACGAGGAGTGTCGCATTGATTCGATCGCGCAGTCGTGGTCTGTGATTTCGGGTGCGTCGGATCCGTATCGCATGGGACGCGCGATGGCGGCTGTCGAGGAATACTTGATCCGGCGCGGTGACGGGCTCGTCATCCTGTTCACGCCGCCGTTCGATAAAGGCACTCTCAATCCGGGGTATATAAAAGGATACGTTCCGGGCGTGCGTGAGAATGGCGGTCAATATACTCACGCTGCGATCTGGACCATGATTGCGTATTCGATGCTGGGCGATGGCGAGCGTGCCGGTGAACTCTTTGCGCTGCTCAATCCGATCAATCACTCCTCGACGCGTGCCGGGCTGCACAAGTACAAGGTCGAACCTTATGTTGCTGTCGGTGATGTTTATGCGGTTCCGCCTCACAATGGGCGTGGTGGTTGGACGTGGTACACGGGGTCGGCGGGGTGGATGTATCGCGCGGGGCTCGAGTCGATACTTGGTTTCAAACTACAGAAGGACCGTTTAGAAATTG
>DASSEB010000392.1:0-4663 GCA_035696765.1 Pyrinomonadaceae bacterium
GGCGCTGCGCGCACACTGAATTCAGACGTACAGGCAAAGCCCTACCATGTCTCGCGCCTTCGGCGCTGCGCTCTGCAGCGCTTGCCCTGCCTACCCTCTTTCGCGCCTTCGGCGCTGCGCACACTGAATTCCGACTTTCACGCAAAGCTCTGGCTACCTTATGTCGCGCCTTCGGCGCTGCGCGCAAAACTGAATTCAGACTTTCAGGCAAAGCCCTACCATCTTTCGCGCCTTCGGCGCTGCGCAACTCAATTTATGGTCCAAATCTTCCTCTATATTCACTTGAAAAGAGAAACCCAAAGATCATGTGTCTGAAATTGCTCGGATCGGTAGTCAACGTGTTGACCCAGTTATTGTAGCCGATGGTATCCGGATCGCGGCGCAAGTAACCGAAGTACTGCATCGCTACGAACGCCCTGATGAAGAACTGGTCTTCGACAGCTTTGCTCTCCACGATCTCACGCAACACTTCCCCTCGCGTCTTCTGATTGCCATCAAGTGCCGCTACTAGTCGGGCTTTGTTAGCCAGAGTGATTTCCGCATTTTGCTCCAGCGCATCGACGTAAGCCGCATTCGTCATTCCGTTGTAGCGGCTGGTGAATTCGCTGCGTTGCACAAAACCATCCGTGTAAGCCGCCTTGCTGAGAACTTCCGATTCCGGCGACTGCGCACCTCCGACTTGCGCCATGTCCGGCACAAACTCGGCGTAAAGTGGCTTGCGGTCGAAGCCTACTTCGTAAAAACGGTAGGCCCAGTAACCACGACCGCGAAACTCTTCAGACAGGAAGAACCCGGAGGAGACGTGTACTCTGTCACACGTGGGATTATCGTTCTCACCAAAGCCGCCATTGGGGCAGCCGCTCAGCGTCGCCGTCCAATTAGCCAGGCCAATAAGATCCGGCAAACGCCCCAGAAAGTCGATGTACTGCTGCGTCACGAAAGGTTCGATTCCATCGATCGGATTCTGGGTGGCGGGCGTCGTATCGTTGTCATTGATCGTCACAGTGGCGTTCGCGATCGCTCCTAACTGCGCGCCGACCGGACTTGACAAAGCGATAGTGAACGTTTCATTCCCTTCGACGTTGGCATCGTTGACGATCGGAATGACAAACGACTTACTCGTTTCGCCCGCAGCGAAGCGAAGCGTGCCGGCTGTAGAACCGTAGTCGCATCGCTCCGAGGCTTTGCCGTTCACGACGCTACACGCAGCAAGTCCTGCCGTATCGGCGGTAGCGAAGTTAACAGTCGCCGCACTGGTGACGTCGCCCGTGCGCGTAACGGCAATCTCGAGAAATCCGTTGCCCTCGTTTACCGAAGGCGTGGCAACAGAAAACTGTACCGTGTTACGTCTCGCACCGGTGAAAAGAAGGTTCTGATCGGACGTCAGTGACGGTATGAAAATTTGAGCAAATTGCAGCGTGGGATTTATCCGCGGACTAAAAATATAGGCCTGGTTGTCGAAGACGGAAAACGAGAAAGAATGGTTCGACTTTCGCTCACCAAAGCTGAAGTTCCCGTTCGCGTCGGTAACAGTAGATCCCGCGGCGTTGGTGTCCTGGCCCATGCTTACCTCAATTCCGCCGATACCTTGACCTGTGATGGCTTCGACCACGCGTCCATTGATTACATTCGTCGGCTGTCTCGTGCCTACAAAGTCTACGACTTCACTCGAGGTCAAATTACGGATGCTCGCGGATACCGGTACGAAATCGTACGGTGTGAACCGATCGGGATTGATGAAATAGTCGCGATTTCGTTGTACGTCCGGGAAGGAATAAAAACCGTTTGCATCCGTGAGAGTGCTGCCTTCAGGGAATCCTCCTAAAGATTGAATTCTAATTCCGGCGATGGGATTGCCGTTGTTATCTCTCACGTGACCAGTGATGTTAGCCGGCACGAACGTGCCGGCGAAGTCCAGGCCAGTGATGTTGGCGTTGGTGATCGTAACGGTGCGGCTGGGCGGATTGAAACTAAAAGCAATGTTAAGAGGTGTCAGGGTATATTGGCCGGCCGGGAGATTGATGAATTCATAGTTGCCGGAATTGTCAGTTCCAACCGTCGCGTTTACCGGTCCAGTGAGACTTATCTGTGCCGAGAAAAATGGCGTGTCCGCAGTGACTCGTCCAGACAATGAGAAAGCCGGCGCGGGAGTGGGTGTTGGAGTCGGATTGGAATTAGGGAGTCTTTGCCAATTAGGTGACGAGTCGAAGAAGGCATTGTTGGTCAGGCACTTGAAGTTTGTGCCGTCGAGATTAACGGTGCAGATCTCGTTGGCTTGTTCCAGCACGACCGCAAGGCCGTCAGCCGACGGGGAGAATGTTCCGGCGTTGAAGTTGAACAGCTTGGTGAGGTTCGATCCATCCGCGTTCATACTGTAGATCGTGCTTGTATTATTTGTAGATCGCCTGAGCAGGATCTTTTTTCCGTCGGGTGACCAGCGCGGGTCCGTATCTGTGGTCGCTCCGTCGTTGGTTTGCTGAACGGTTGTTAGTTTTGTCTGCCCTGTAGCGTCGGCGTTCATCACGAAGACTTCGACCCCATTCGAGTATACGAACTTCGTTCCATCAGGCGACCAGTCGACTGAAGTTAGGAGCGTGGGACTGCCTGGCAGCCTGTAGTTGCCGCTCCCATCCGTGTTGGCGATGTGCACGGTGCGAAGAGTCTCGGCATTGTTCGAATCACCGGTGCCGATATATGCGATCTGAGATCCGTTGGGCGACCACGTAACGCCGCGATTGAAATCCGAAACGTTGTTCGCAAGCGTTAGGAGTCCCGTGCCGTCAGCATTGATGATGCGAAGTTCGTTAACGAAATTGAGCACCAAAAAATTCTGGAACTCGAAAGCCAGCCTAGCGCCGTCAGGTGACCACACTGGTCTTCTGGCCCCGGCGGGAGTATTTGGTAGTAACTTCTCATCGCTTCCGTCGGGCTTCACGGTATATATGCCACTCGGCTGCGTGATGTCGCGTAGGGTGGCAAACGCGATCAGGCCATTAGATTTCTGAAGCACCGTAACAGCAGCAACAGTGACGCTGGCTGTCGCCGAATTGTTTGACGTATCAGGATCCGGAACCGGCGAGCTCACCGATGCGGTGTTGTTTATGACACTTCCTTCAGTTGCCGATCCACTCACTTCAATCGTCAAAAGAACAGCTTCCGAGGCGCCTACTGCCAGTTGCGGAAAGAAAACGCTCACGTTGTTGCCGCTTCCGCCGCAGACGACACTGCCGGTCGAGGTGCACTTGAGTAACGCCGTACCTGCTGGAAGAAGGTCAGTCACAGTTGCCGCGGCCGGTATGCCGCTCTTGTTTCTTACGATCAACGAATAGGTAACTTTACTCCCGGGCGCGATAAGATTCTGAGCAGCCTTTTTAACAATCGCCAGGTCGGCGAAATCTACGAGGGTCTGCACCGTCGCGCTGTTGTTAGCAGGAAGTGAATCGGTTTCGTTGGATGTGACAGTGGCAGTATTGACAATCGTTCTCACTGCCGGCGGAGTGACAATCACCGTCACTATCGCAGTCGCTCCCGGACTTATTGTTCCGAGGCCGCAATTAATCGAAGTCGTTCCCGTACACGTGCCTGCTGTTGACGTTACGGAGACAAGCGTTGCGCCTGGCGGCAACGTGTCATTGACGGCGACGCCGGTGGCCGCAAGTTCGCCGTTGTTCTTTATATTGATGGTGTATGTCAGGTTACTGCCGAAGTTGACGGGATCGGGAGAGTCGTTCATCGTCAATTCCAACTCCGGCGACGTGCGCAGCTTCGCGACGAACACATCTAAATTGCCGCCGAGAGTTGGCTGGAATGGGCTTACGGTGGGAAAGTCCGAGGAGTTAGTCATGCCGACGACATAAGTATTCTGGAACTGATCAAGCGCCAAGCCGAGCCCAAGGTCACTGAAAAATCCGCCGAGGAACGTCGAAAAGATCAAACTAGAACCGCTGGGCGACAGCTTGGTTACAAATGCGTCGGTCCCGTTTAATGCCGGCTGAAATGGCGCAACTATCGGAAAATTCGGCGAGCTCGTCGTCCCGGTGACATACGCGCTCCCACCCGCGTCGACGGCGATAGCCGAGCAACTGTCGGACGAATCTCCTCCGAGATAAGTTGAGTAGACCAGCGCAGAGCCGGTGGGGTTCACCTTTGTGACAAAAGCTTCATTTGTCAGTGATGGGTTAGTTGACTGAAACGCGTTGGCAGTTGGGAAATCCTGTGATGAAGTGGTCCCTCCGATATAGGCATTGCCATTTCCATCCACTGCGATCGCCGAACCCACATCGTTGCTATCTCCTCCCAGAAACGTTGAATAAACCAAACCGGAACCGCCGGCATTGAGCTTCGTTACAAATGCATCAGTACCGCTCGAAATTGCAGGCTGCAGTGCATTTGCAGTGGGAAAGTTGTTCGAACTGGTCGAGCCGGTGAGATAAACATTGCCGGCTGAGTCGAGGGCAATTCCATTTCCCACGTCTGCCACGCTACCGCCCAGATATGTCGAGTAAACCTGGGTTGCTCCACTGGTGCTCAGTTTTGTGACGAAAGCGTCAGACCCGCTTGACGTGCCTGCATAAACAGTTGAACCCCCGCCTGGAGCTACCACCAAAGAGAGCACGTTTGAATTGGGAAACCCGTTACCGCTCGCGTTCCAGGTGGCGCCACC
>DASSEB010000393.1:0-24454 GCA_035696765.1 Pyrinomonadaceae bacterium
TGTCAAAGTCGAATTCGTCTTGCGGCACGAGGTGGCCGTTGATTCTGTCTGGCGGAGCCGACGTGTCGAATGTTTCACCCGTCACGCGATAATAAATTTCCCGGGCCTGCGTGGGTGTTACAGGATTTCCCATTGCCAACAGGTAACCGGTGAGATCGGTGGCCCAACCAGTTTGGCGATAGCAACTCCGCAGCAGGAAGTCCCTGCTTCCGTACGAACGTAAGAAACGGATTCCGTCCGCCCTGGTGTTAGGCGACGGCGAGACTGCCATTCGCAGTCCGTAGCGCGTCAGTGATGCGGGAACTTCTATCAGGCCAATCACGGCTGTGACGACACCCAGACCGGTGAGCAGACCTGCTCTGCGAAGGGTAAAGTTTTTTTGCGGAGTTCGGGAAGCAAGCTTCTTTAGTTGCCTACGCATGACGAGGCCGGCCAGCAGCGAGAGGAAAGGCGCGAGAGGTAGCAGGCCCAGGCCGACCGGAAGTGCGAGCGCGGCTAACGGTAGCAGCGGGATGTAGACTATGGAGTAGAAGATGGAGACGCCGAGGCTGACGGCGTTTGCAAAACCGGCCAGAGTCAGCCGCTCTGTGGCGCCTCGTCGAATAGCGAACCAGACTTGAAGCTGAGCGAGAGGCACAAAGACGACCAGCATCAGGTGCCACATCGAAGGTATCGGATCGAAGAAATTCTCCGCGCAGATGTGTGTCGTGGCTTCGACCGTGATGGAGATCGTGGGCAGTATTACCGCTGCAAACAGGGTGAATTGGTGGATCCAGGTGAGTCTCTGCCTCTGTTCTAACTCTTCGTGCATCGTGTCCTCCGTTGCTAACCTCGGGTGACTTTACAATACAAAGTAATTTACCGCAATACTGAAATGGTGGGTTGGAATGCTTCTTTGCACTTTTATTCTGGTGGCGTAGACTTGTCTTCAGTTTTTAGACCAGGTACTAAGCACAAAGTTCCACGCACGAACATGTCAACTGTTCCGCAACGCGAGCTTTACCGCCTGATTAATGAAGCCGCTGACCGTGGCGAACGCGTTGTCGTGGCCACGGTCGCGCACACGCGCGGCTCGACTCCGCAGCAGCGCGGTGCGAAAATGCTGTTCTTTCAAAACGGGGAAGTAGCGGGAACAGTAGGCGGCGGCTGCATCGAGGCTGAAGTCTGGGCCGAGGCGCAGGCAGCCATGCGCTCGGGGAAGTCTCAGTTGCATCACTTCTCGCTGACCGCCGATGAAGCAAGCGAAGAGGGAATGGTCTGCGGGGGCACGATGGATATCTTTGTTGAAGTAATGAACAGTTAATTGGCAACGCCTATGTCTGAGAACTTCCTCGCCAACTACAAAGCCAAGCATCAGCACCCGCTGAACAGGCTTTCACACAGCATCGGAATACCGATGATCGTCGTGTCTCTGCCGCTGTTCTTTTTCAACTGGCGCTGGGCGCTGGGACTCTTCGTCGCCGGTTGGATACTGCAGTTTGTCGGACACGCCATCGAAGGAAATCAACCTGCCTTCTTTAAAAACCCGGTCTACCTGTTGGTTGGACCATTGTGGCTCATGCGGCGAGCCGCGTCCGCGATTGGCTTCAGCAAATCGCGAGCGTTGAAGTAAAGCATTCCCTCCGCTTTGAACACGATCAATGACTGAGACACGGGACCAAACATCTTCGCATTCCATTACGAAGATGATTGGCGAGGTGCTGGAGCGTGGGGACATCGCGGCCGTAGTTACGAAAGTAAGCGGTCCGGAACCAATTGGCTCGAAGCTGCTCATCCAGCAGGACCGTAATCGTTTCGGAAGTCTTGGCGACGCGGAGTTGGATGAGCTGGTTGTAAGTCAGTTCGATCGTTTTCTTGCGTCACGTGAAGAAACACGAATGTTTAGCGTGAGCGAGTTCGCTCCCGCGTTTCCCTTCGCGCGCGAGACGTCGCTCTTGTTCGAACGATTACAACCAGCGCCACGTTTGGTGATCTGCGGCGCGGGACACGTCGGTGCCTCACTCGCCCGGCTGGCCGCGTTTGCTGGTTATCACGCCACCCTGATCGACGATCGCGCCGACTTTCTGAAGCGCGAACGTTTTCCTGAAGAACAGATCGAACTGCTGGTCGCTGATGATTGGAGTTCGGCAGTGCGCGAGGCTGTTGGTAATGGTCGAGGCGTGTCCGTGGCGGTTGTCACGAGGGGTCACAACGAAGACGAGCAATGTATGCAGGCAGTGGTGCGTGCCAATCCGGATTACGCCGGGTTGATTGGCAGCAAGCGCCGGACGTCAATCGTGATCGACCGTTTGCGGGAAGCAGGCGTGCCTGAAGAGCAACTAAAAAACATTCGCGCCCCCATCGGCCTCGACATCGGAGCGGTAACACCCGAAGAAGTAGCCTTAGCGATCATGGCCGAGATCATCGCCGAGAGACGCGGCGGCACCGGCTCCCCTCTCTCGGCGTGGCGCCGCAAAGTTTAGCCACGGATTACACAGATTAAAAACAGATCTAATCTGTATTCATCCGTGTAATCCGTGGTCTAAAAATGAGTTGACTTCATGCCGAGTGAGATTGCGCCCGCAATTGGATCGAAACCTGCCATCCGCCGCAGCGGAATGTTTCGGGCCCTTTCTCATCGTGATTTTCGACTGTTCCTGGCCGGCGCGTTCCTGTCGAATATTGGTACGTGGATGCAAGCGGTCGCACAGGGCTGGCTGGTGTTGTATCTGACTAACTCGCCCTTCTGGCTCGGACTCGACGCGTTCATGGCGACGTCCCCCGCGTTTGTCTTCACCTTACTCGGTGGCGTGTTCGCCGATCTCATCGATCGGCGACGCTTGTTGATAATTACACAGATCGGCGCGGGCCTCGCGGCGCTCGGTCTCGCCACTCTCGTCGCAACTAACGTAGTGAACCGCTGGATGGTGCTCGGGTTTTCATTTATGACAGGTTGTTGCATGGCCCTGGCGAGTCCGTCATACCTGGCGATGACCTACGACCTTGTCGGTCGTGAAGACCTCGCTAACGCCATCGCGATGAACTCAACGCAGTTTCAACTCTCGCGCGTGGTTGGACCAGCGCTGGCCGGTGTTGCGTTTCGGGTGTTTGGACTCGCCGGGTGCTTTTTTGCAAATGGGCTCTCTTTCATAGCCGTGGTGGCTTCGCTTTGGCGCGTGCGGCCGCAACATAACTCGAACGTGCCGACGCATTCGGTGAAAGACCGGGGAGCTTTGTGGCGCGATCTGGTTGAGGGCTTTCGCTACGTGCGAAACCGGCCGCGCGTTTCGTCGTTGTTGCTGCTGGCAGCGGTGAACAGTCTATTCGGAGCACCCTATTTCAGCATGGTGCCGATTTACGCGCGAGACATCTTTCATCTCGGCGAAACAGGACTCGCGCTGATGATGGGCACGGCTGGAGGCGGGGCTTTCATGGGCGCGTTGCTCGTCGCCTATCTCGGCGATTTTAAAAGGAAGGGCTGGTTTGTGCTGGGCGGGGCAATGATATTTGGCTTGTGTATCATGGGCTTCGCTCTGTCCTCACGCCTGGCGCTGTCGTTACTGTCCCTATTTGGGTTGGGTTTCGCGCTCGTGCTTTCGGTGGCTCTCACGAACACGCTGCTGCAAAAGCTGGTCACCGATCAGATGCGCGGCCGGGTGATGAGCATGTTTATTCTTTCGTTCATGGGAACGATGCCGATTGGTAGCATTCTGGCCGGCACCGCCTCGAATCATTTTGGCCCGCAGCGCACGCTCGCGACCGGCGGGCTTATCGTCACGACGGTGGCTGCCGGCGTGTCGATTTTCAATAAACGTCTCCGCGCGCTGCACTAGTTTTCACGCAAGAACCGTCGAATCAGGTCGTTCTAACTACCAGCCAATGGCTTAACGTCCAATAATTGGAGATTGTTATGCGAACCAAACTGATGCGGCTGTTATTCCTGCTCTCGACATTGTCCGGATTGGCCGCCGTGGCCGGCGCGCAGGGAGTCATCGTTCCCGGCCCTTGCAGACGCTGCCCTGACATGCCGCGCCCCATCACACTCCCGCGTGCTTTACCCATCAAATCGATCAAGATTGACACGAAGATCAGCTCGCAAGTCGCGACTACTCACGTCGAACAGGTATTTCGAAACGACACCGCCGCGATTCTCGAGGGCACCTACCTGTTTCCGATTCCTGAGTCGGCTTCGATTACTGAGTTCGCGATCTGGGACGGCGATCGCAGGCTCGTGGGCGAGGTGAGGACCCGGGAAGAAGCGCGCCGCATCTACGACGAGATCGTCCGCCGGCAACGCGATCCGGGTCTACTTGAATACGCCGGCAAGGACCTGTTTCAGGCAAACATCTTTCCCATCCCCCCGCATTCCGACAAGAAGCTCGAGATAACTTACACGCAGGTGGTTCGTGCTGAAGGCGGCACGGTCTCTTATCGCTACCCGCTCGGTATTGGCCGCCAGCTCGCGCAAATCGATTCCGTTGCCGGCCGAATCGAACTCGAAAGCAAAGAGCCCGTGCGAAACGTCTACTCGCCGACACACGTGATCGACGTCAAGCGCAGCAACGACCGCCGTTCGCTCGTCTCATTTGAAAGTGAAAAAGGTAAAGAGCCGCAGGACTTTCAGTTGTTCTACACGCTTTCAAAAGAAGACTTCGGCCTGACGCTTCTGACGCACCGGGAAGCGGGAAAGCAGGGCTACTTCCTGTTGATGATTTCGCCGAAAGACGACTGGTCGGAACAGGAGTACTCGGCCAAGGACGTCGTCTTTGTAGTGGACACATCCGGCTCGATGGCCGAGGAAGGAAAGATGGACAAGGCCCGCGCCGCACTGCTCTACGGCGTGAGAATCCTTCGTCCTCAGGATCGGTTCAACATAATCTCGTTTGCCGGCGAAGAACACCTGATGGAGACGGGTTTGATTGCGGCGGATGAAAGAGGCCGCGCGCGCGGCGAGACGTTCGTCAAAGCTTTGAAGCCGGTTGGCGGAACGAACATCAACCAGTCACTCCTGGCGTCGCTCCGGCAATTCAGCGAAGCAGAGCGGGACCGGCCGAAGATGCTTGTGTTCATGACTGATGGTTTACCGACAGTCGATGAAACGAACGTTACGAAGATCATCGACAACGTGCGCAAGGCAACTAAACCCGGCGTCAGGCTGTTTACGTTTGGTGTCGGGTACGACGTCAACACCGCGCTGCTCGACAAACTGGCTGCCGAAAATGGCGGCGTTGCAGACTACATCGAGCCGAAAGAAGATCTCGAAGTCAAAGTTTCAAACTTCTTCTCGAAGGTGAACTATCCGGTGCTCACGGACCTGCAAATCGACATGGGCGGCGCGCAGACCGATTTGATCTATCCCCGTGCGATTCCCGATCTTTTCCGCGGATCTCAAGTGACACTGATCGGCCGCTACAGCAACGCCGCGGATCTCAATTCGATTCGGATGAAGCTGACCGGCAAAGCAGGCGGCACGAGTCGAACTTACACTTACGCGAACCTGAGTTTTCCGTTGCGCAGCGATGCAAACGAGTACCTGCCACGTCTCTGGGCGACACGTCGTGTTGGTTGGTTGATGGAACAAGTGCGTACGAACGGAGAGCAAAAGGAACTGCGCGATGAGATCGTAGACCTTGGAACGCGCTACGGGATCGTCACGCCTTACACTTCTTACCTCGCTTTGGAGGATACACGCGAGATTTCGCGGTACGCCGGCCGTGACCGTGACCAGCCGGCGCAGCGGAGAACCACAAACAGCAGCGGCGGCTTTGGGAATATGGCACCGTCGAGCGCTCCGTCACCGAAAGCCGCTGTCGATGTTGTGACTGGCGCGGAGGCGATCCAACTAAGCAAAAATACTCGCGAGCAGCAGGAAGTCGCCCGGCTGAAAGACGACACGCGCACAGACGCCGTACGGCGAGTCGAAGGGAAGACTTTCTACTTAATCGACGGCGTTTGGACTGACTCGGAGTTCAAAGCTGAAACGCGTCTGCCGGAAACGGTGGTTGTGTTTGGCAGTGACGAATACTTCGCGTTGTTAAAGCAACTGTCGAAACTAGGGAGTTACTTCTCGTTAGGAGAACGGGTGGTGGTTGTTTTGGAGGGGCGTGTTTATAGAGTGAACGCGCCCGCTCCATAGATCACCGCTTGTCTTGGACCTCCAAACTAAGGTACAAAACTCGAAAACAAACGAGTATGAGTACCAGAACCTTAAAGTTTCTTGCTGTGGTCGTTGTGTTTTTGGCCGTCAGCACTGCGAAAGCCCAGGGCGGCTGGGTGCCTTTCAAGATCAACACCGGCGGCAGCGATCTCAACACCGTTTACTTTCTCGATAGCAAACGTGGTTGGGTCGCCGGCGATGGTGGTTTCTTGAGCAGCACTGACGATGGCGGCCAGTCGTGGGTGCGGCAAACCGTCGGCACAAAAGCGGCGATCAACGATATCTACTTTCGCGACAAAGAAGCGGGCTTTCTGCTTGCCGGAAACTCCATCTTCATAACGCGCGACAACGGCACGCACTGGACGCAGTCGCGGGCGTTTCTTCCTGAAGAATTCGAGGGCGCCGATGTTGAGTTGTACAGCGTGCGTTTCTCGAGCAAGAAGAAAGGTTGGGTGGTCGGTTCGATCAGCAAACGCGAGCGCGTAGTCGACAGTATTCTCGTTTACACCGAGGATGGTGGTGAAACCTGGCGCCGGCAGCGCGCCCCGAGCCGTCTCGAGTTGATTCATATCGATTTTGTCAGCGACAAACGCGGCTGGATCGTAGGCGACGGCGGCACGATTTTGTTTACGCGTGATGGCGGAGCAAGCTGGACAAAACAGAACGTCGGCACCAACGTCACGCTTTATCACATCGATTTTCGCAATGACAAAAAAGGTTGGGCAGTTGGTGAACGCGGAACGCTCTTGCGCACGACTGACGGAGGCGAAACGTGGAGCGTGGTGCCGACGAACGTAAATGTCACGTTGCTGAGCGTTCAGTTTCTGAACGATGACGAGGGTTGGGCAATCGGCCGAGGCGGCACGATTCTTCGCAGCAATGATGAAGGCAAGAGCTGGGTGCGACAAGAATCAACAACGAAGCAAAACCTTTACTCGATCTATTTCAACAAGAAGATCGGATGGGTCGTCGGTGCCGGCGGGATGGTGCTTCGATACGATCACGACTGAGTGATTGAAGCAACGGTGCGGCGATTGAGAACATCTGAGAGTCGAGGTTAACGGATCGCCGCAAGCATAGCGACGACCATAACACTCGGTTCCTCCTGTGATTTACGCCCGGTATGTCGGCCATGCCGGGCGGTTTTTCTTTTAGCCGCGCGGATCTACGCAGATAAACACTGATCTGGCGTAAATCTGCGGCTTCGCTTCTTCTGTCCCTAGTCTTTGCTGCCGGTGAATGGCAATGAAGGTGAGTTCTGTAACTTCAGAGAGCCTTCGGTGTGATCCCCTGCAAACTTCGCTGACATTTCGACTTCAACCGCATCGCCATCCATTTCCAGAGACGTCGTTGCGTGAAACGAATTATCGCTCATCTCAATCGCTCCCAAATCTGCGTCTCCCATTTCCGAATGGATCGTCGCAGTGAAACCGGAAGCTGCGCGTTCGATGGTCAAGGTCGCAGGGATGCTCTGCCCGAGCGGCGTTTCAACTTCGATTGACCACGTGCCCGCAGGATCGGTTACGCCTGAAGCGTCCAGCGTCTTGCGCTTGCCCGCGGTGCTGTAGATCTCGATGTCTTCACAGTACGGCCTGATCTGCTCCAGCACCGAGTCGCCATCGCCAACGACGACTAACGCGGCTTCATCAGGTTTGACGTACTTCTGCGCAACTCTTTGAATCTCATCCACCGTCACCGCCTGCAACCGGTCGCGGTATCTTTGCAAATGATCGTCCGGCAAGTTAAGCATCTTGATCTGAACTAGCTGATCCGTTAGGCCTTCCTGAGTCTCGAGTCGAATCGGAAAGACACCCGTCAGGTAAGACTTCGCATCGGCGATCTCCTTATCCGAGACGGGCTCATTGCGGATCCGTTCCAACTCGTAGAAAAACTCTTTCAGCGAATCGCCGGTAACGGGCGTTCGCACTTCGGCCGTCACGCGAAACGTGCCGGCGCTGCGGCGCGCATCGAGATTCGAATAAGCGCCGTACGTGTAGCCCTTCTCTTCACGAAGGTTCATGAACAAACGCGACGACGCGGTCGCGCCGAGCACGGTGTGCATCAACAACATCGGAAAGTAATCAGGACTCGTCCTCGTGATGCCGCTGTTTGCGATCACGATGTTCGATTGTGCCGAGCCATGCCGGTCAACCAGATACGCGGTCCGTTTAGTGCGAACCGGCGGCGCCGGAAAATTCGCGACCAGTTCCTCGCCTCTTTCCCACGTGGAAAACAGCGACTCAACACGACTCAGCATTTCCTCGTAACGAACGTCGCCGACAACAATGAACACAGCATTGTTCGGGACGAGCTTCGAGCGATGAAACTTGACGAACTCGTCGCGCGACGCGCGATCGATCGATTCAGGCGTCGGCGCCACCACCGAATACGGATGTTCGCCAAACATCACGCGCGAAAGCATCTCGCTCGCGAGAAACGATGGCTGAGCACGCTGCTGTCGCAAACTCTCCTTTGTATTCTGCTTCGCCAGTTCGACTTCGTTCTCCGGAAACGACGGCTCGAGAGCAACCTCGGCCAGCAAGTCCAAAACCGGATCGTTGAACTGGGACAGTGCCGACGCAGCGACTATCGTGTAGTCAGAACTTGCGCCGGCCGATAAGCTCGCGCCCATGCGCGCCACTTCATCGGCAATCTCCTTACTCGTTTTTCTTTCGGTTCCCTCCGGCAAAAGACCCGCAAGCAGATCGGTAAGCCCTGGAAGTGCCGGCGGATCAAAAGCCCCGCCGACGCGAAATGCCAAACGATAACTGACCAGTGGCAAACGGCTGTCCTCGACAACGACAAGCGTCAGGCCGTTCGACAGAGTTGTTTCCCGTGCCGTCGGAATCGTGATAGGCCGGGGTTGCAGCGGCGCTGGCGGCTGGCTACGAAAGCTTTGTTGTTGTTGACTCATGTTACGGGTGCAATGGACCAGAACCAGGTTTGCTTTGCGGCGGAACATCCGCCGGATCTTGTGGTTGTTCGGACGTCGCCGGTTTTATTTCAGCAACGTCAGCATGCACGGGCGATGGGGGCTCGGCCGTCGGTACGTCGGGGACCTGGGCAGGGGGCGCAGCGGGTTGATGCGAATCACCCGGAGGATGTGGTGAAGCAGCCACCGCCGCTGCCTCAGCGCGTTCGGCAGCGGTCGCAGGAACGATGTCGAGCACGACATGATTCTCCACGTCGACATAGTGAGCGACAGCCTGTTTGATATCTTCAGCGGTGACGCTCAGGTACTGGTCCAACTCAGAATCAACCAACCCCGGATCTGAGTCATACAGTGCAAACTCGGCGAGACGTTGCGCGCGGTACATTGTCGACTGCCGCCCACGCACGGCTTCGTTGCAGAGCGAGTTGCGCAGTTTCTCCATCTCGGCTTCGGATGGACCATCCGCGGCTACACGTCTGATCTCGTCGAAGATCTGCTCGCGAATTTTAGCGACTTCTTCACCCGGCTTTGGCAGCGCGAAGATATACAACGCCGATGGTCCGCGTCGTTCGTCGACGCCGCCTTCAATGGATACGACCGACTCATCGCCTTTCACCAGCTTTTGATAAAGCCGGGAGCTGTCGCCTTCAAAAAGAAGCGTGCCCGCGAGCGACAACGCGTAGAACTCAGGCGTGCGTCTTTCCGGAATCTTCCACCCGAGAACGAACGCGGGTGCAGGCGCTAACAGATCGTGAAATGTCTCCTCGCGAACCGCGACCGCTTCCGGTTCGGAGACGTCAACAGCCGGCGGCACTGCTTGTGCGGGAATGTTATCGAAATACTTCTCGACGAGTGCGCGAGCTTCGTCGTTATCAAAATCACCGACGACACTCAGCACTGCGTTGTTCGGCGCGTAATAGATGCGGAAGAACTGCTGCACGTCCTCGATCGTCGCAGCGTCGAGATCTTCCATCGATCCGATCGTCGAATGCGCGTTTGCCGGGTTTGCGAAGAGCAACTCGTTCATGCGCAGGAAGGCGTTGACGTAAGGCTGATTGTCGTAACGCAAGCGCTTCTCTTCCTGCACGGCATTGCGCTGGTTGTCGAGGTTCTCCTGCGTCACTTTCAACGAGCGCATGCGGTCACTCTCCAGCCAGAAAGCGAGGGGCAGGTAGTTCGAAGGCAACGTTTCGAAATAGTTTGTTCGCTCGGTCGAGGTGGTGCCGTTCATCGTGCCGCCGGCGTTGAAGATGTATTGAAAGTGCGCGGCTTTGGGAACGTTCTCGGAGCCCTGAAACATCATGTGTTCAAACAAGTGAGCAAAGCCGGTGCGGCCTTCCTTCTCGTTGCGTGAACCGACGTCGTAATAAACGGCCACTGAAACTACGGGAATCGCGCGATCCGGACTCAACACGACGCGTAAACCGTTAGCGAGGGTGAATTCTTCGATTGGAGTTGGTGGTAGTTGAAATCTCTCTGTCACAAAAATTTTCTCTGCCCAGAAACAAAGGCGTGCTTTACCATTCGCGAGGAAGGTAAAGCACTGCTTTGGGGGGTAAGTTAGGGCGCGACGAACGTACGCGCCAGGTTCGTGAGCTTCAGACTGGCTTATCGGCGATTAAGCCGCGAAGTTCTGCTCGCAGTCGTTCTATTTCGGCGAGCTTTTGCCTGACACGCTCAAACAATGCTGACTGAGTTTTGATCCCTTCGTCGATCAGAAAGCCGGCGGCTTCCGCGCGACTACGAAAAACTCCCGCCTGGACCAACGCCTCGAGCTTATCCTGCGCCTCGGGTGAGATCTTTACCGCGACGACGTAATCATCCTTTGCGGAGATGGCCTTTTCGATGGTCCGGCTGATGTCGCGCCCGATTGCGCTCAACGACTCGGGAATGCGCGACGCGATGTCGCGGACGGACGACGCCGTTCGACTGTGTTCTTCAGAACCGCTTTCCAGGTCGTCATCGCGAAGCATAAGATCGTCAATCCTCTCCGGTGTTGGATGCTCTTCTTTGTGATACGGACTGCTCATTTGGTACAGACTCCTTTACGAACTGCCGAATTCAGACGTCCGTTCTTACGATTGTTTACATTGGTAAGTTCATTCTAGGAGGGCGGGAAACGCGGCGTCAAGCAACGCCTCGTTCGAGAATCCCGCAACCTTGCCGCTCCACCCCGCATCCGTTATATTGCAAAGCAGTTTTGGTGGAAGATTCGAGGTTTCCAGTGAAAAGAATTCCAGCTCACGTTGCTCTCATCCTTCTGATTTTTACGTTTGTTGTTCCGGGTTTTGTCATCGCGCAAAGACCGCAGACTCCGGCCGGCACCGCTTCGACCGGTCCGGTTCCCGGTACAGGCTTTCCTGGCAGACGAGCAGGTAGAAGCGCGCCGAATCCGGCTACAGCCGCGGTTGAACGTGACTTCGACGAAGCCTTGAAGATGATTCAGGAGCAATACGTCGACGGTCCGAAGCTGAATTACAACGACGTGTTCAAGTCGTCGATCATCGGTATGCTTCGTTCGCTCGACCCTCATTCCAACTACTACGACAGGGAAGAGTTTGATGAGCTGAAGACGGATCAACGCTCGGAGTACTTCGGCATCGGCGCCTCGATCCAGACGTACCTGCACGGCGATGTCGTCGACACGTACGTGACCGCCACGTTCGACGCGTCTCCCGCGAGTAAAGCCGGGCTGCGTTATGGCGATCGGATCGTCGAAGTGGATGGCGTGAAGATGACGGGCAAGTCGTCGCTGGAAGTTCGCGACAAGATACGTGGTCCAAGAGGTTCGACTGTCAGGTTGACGTTGGAACGTGCGGCCGACAAGCGCATCGAGAAAGTTGACATTGTGCGTGACGCCGTGCCGCAGCCTTCAGTTCCCGATGCTTACATGTTGAAACCCGGTGTCGGTTATATCGACATGACGCGCGGCTTCAACTACACCACCACGGACGAGCTGTTGGACGCGCTCGATCGCCTGCACGCCAAGGGGATGACCTCGCTCGTGCTGGATCTGCGGAACAACCCGGGTGGATTTCTCGATCAGGCGATTCACGTTGCCGAAGTGTTCCTGAGGAACGGCCAGTTGATTCTGACGCAGAAAGGGCGGAATGGTTATCGCGACAACACCTACGAATCGCGAAACAACGCGCCTGACATGACGCCGCTAGTGATCCTCATCAACGAGAACACAGCGTCGGCATCTGAGATCGTCGCGGGCGCGATGCAGGATCACGATCGCGCGTTGATTGTGGGGCAGACGAGCTTTGGCAAAGGTCTCGTGCAAAGCATCATTCCGCTCGAGTACGGCGCCGGACTAACGTTGACTTCCGCGAAGTACTACACGCCTTCAGGCCGGCTGATTCAACGTGATTACTCGAACGGCGGTTTCTACGATTACTACACTCACGGCGCCGGTATCGCCCGCGAGCCGAAACAGGAAACAGCCAAGCCCGCTGGTCCGGAAAAGAAGACTGATACTGGCCGTGCGGTATACGGCGGCGGCGGAATCTCTCCTGACGAGAGCGTTAATCCGCGCACAGTGAATCTCACTCAGCGTCGTTTGTTGAGTCCGACTTTCGCTTTCACGCGCGAGTTGGTTAACGGCCGCATTCGTGGTTTTGAATCGAGTCGTCTCACGAGCGGCATTAACTTCAATCACGATCTGCAACCGGAAGAGTTCAAGGTCACAGATGCGCTGTTCAAGGCATTTCGCGATTTCGTGGCCGCGGACCCGGCATACAAAGTCACGACCGCGATGGTCGATCGAAATCGTGCTTTTATCGAACTCGAGCTGCGCTTCAACCTCGTCACTGCGGCTTACGGGCGCGTGATCGGCGATCGTGTCTTCATCACGATGAACGATCCGCAAGTAGCAAAGGCGGTCGACGTATTGCCGAAGGCACGCGACCTCACGAGCAGCGCGCAACGTTAATTTCGGCACAAAGCTTTGCCTCAAAGTAGGACCGGCACCTGGACACAGTCAGTACAGGGAGCGGTAGCGACCTGTACTGACTGTGTCCAAGGCTGCGTCCGCTATTTTCTCCCAATGTTTCAAGCGTAAAACAAAATCTTGCGTCTAAAACCCACCGTGTGATAGGTTTTACAGACATGAAACGCACCAATCGACCATCCAAACCGCTCGTCAACACGGAAGAACTCGGACGCGCCGTGCGCCGCCGGCGTGAAGAACTGGGACTCAGTCTCCGCGACGTTGCCGACAAAACATCTGTCTCGGCCTCGACTCTCTCACGTATCGAGAACGGCACCGGCAAACCCGACGCGGACAACATCGCGCGATTGACTTCATGGCTCGACGTGCCGATGGAGCGTATTTTGAGTGGACGAGATCCACAGGCAGAAGAATCACCGGCCGTGGTCTATTATCCGCAGGAGCCGACCCCCGAGATCGTTGAAGCTCACCTTCGCGCCGATAAAAATCTCACGCCTGAAACTGCTGCCGCGCTCTCCGAGCTTTTTCGCGTCGCTTACACTCAGTTCAGTAAGAGCGGCGACAAGAGTTCGAAGAAGCGACGTTAGACCAGGCAAACCGTTATACTCTTCAAGTGCTGCTGGGCGATCTACCTCCAGGTGAAAAGTGGCGAAACTTCGAGTTGAAAGCTCTCGGCTTGCGTGACTTCGCCGGCGTTCGCATTGACCAACCGCTAAATCCCTTCGACCTCGCGAGCTTTGCAAATCTCATCGTGGTGCGTTTTGATCAGGTGACAGGGTTGAGCGAACAGACTCGCGAACACCTGCTCGGATCGGCGTCGGAAAAGTGGTCCGGCGGCGCTTGTTCGCTGCCGAATGGGATGAAACTCGTCATACTGAATCCGATGCATGGCCGCGCCCGTACAAACGCCACGCTGATGGAGGAAATCTGTCACGTGTTTTTGGGCCATCAACCCAATAGACTCTCGATCGTAACGAGGGATGATCGTGGTAAGGTAATGAACCGCGACTATCGCCGCGCCGACGAGGAAGAAGCGTATGCGGTCGGTGCGGCGGCGCTGGTACCTTATGCTTCGCTGAAGCGACAGTTATTGCAGGGCAAGACGTCGAAGGAGATTGGCTTACACTTTGGCGCCAGCCCGGAGCTGGTTGAATATAGAATGAAGGTCACGCGTCTTTGGCACGAGCACAAGGATCTCTCGCGCAAAGGCAAGTAAGTGAGCGAAGGCTTCGTGCCTTTGCGTAAAATTTATTACATGACGGAACGATTGAAAGAGGTGGCATCGCACGGTCTGACTACGATCGACAAGCTGCGCATGCTGCTCGACATTACGAAAAAGATTAGTCGTTCGCTCGACCTCCAGGAAGTACTGAATCAGGTAATGGAGACGCTCGATTCCCTGATCCCGTACGACGCTGCGGGCATCTTTGTCCTGCAATGCGTCGATCCGGAAAGGGTTGCCGAAGGTGAAGAACCCTGCGAGTTCAAATCCGAAGCCGTTCGCGGTTACGACATCGACGAGCTTTCCGATCTGCACCTCAAAATCGGCGAAGGCATCATCGGCAGCGTGGCGGTGAGCGGTACGCCGATCATTTCTCCCGACGTTCGCAACGATCCTGTGTACATCAACGCGCGCGACCGCACACGCTCGGAGATGGTTGCGCCAATTATCTCGAACGACGAAGTAATCGGCGTCTTCGATCTCGAGAGCGACGAGCTCAACGCTTATTCAGACGACGATCTGGAAGTGCTGATGCTGCTTGCCTCGCAAGTGGCGATCATCATCGAGAAGGTGATGCTGCACGAGCAGTTGATCGAAAAGAAAAGACTACAGGGACAGTTGGAAGTTGCGCGTCAGGTGCAGCTCGAGTTGTTGCCTTCTAAAGATCCTGAGTTAGCCGGTTACGACATCAGCGCCTACAACTTTCCGACGGAAGAAGTCTCCGGCGATTATTACGACTGGGTGAGAATTTACGAAGATCAGATCGGGATCGTGATCGCGGATGTTTCAGGCAAAGGTGTGCCGGCGGCAATTTTGATGGCATTCCTGCGCGCGAGCCTGCGCGCTGCTACGCACATCGGTTACGCAACCAATATTTCCATGGCGAAAGTTAATTACCTGCTGTGGGAGTCGATCGAACGCAACCAGTTTGTCACGGCAGTCCACGGCATTCTCGATGCGTCGAATAAGACGCTCTCCTTTTCGAATGCGGGACACAATCCGCCACTACTGATGAACGCCAATGGCGAAATTCGGTTTATCGATTACGGCGAGCAGCCATTGGGGATGTTTCAGCACACGCGCTATCACCAGTATCACCTGCTGCTCGAACCGGGCGATGTTTTAGTGCTCTACACGGATGGTGCGACCGAGGCGCAGAGTCCGGACGGGGAGGAGTTTGGTCCCGATCGTCTCGTGAAAGCGGTGAAAGAGACTTATCACCAGCCGGCACGGGAGATGATTGCGAGTTTGCAACTGGCGATTTTGGAGTGGACCGCGCACGCAGGGGCCAGCGACGACGTGACGTTCTTCATCATCAAAAGTGAGCGCCCGAAAGAAGCACAAAAGACTTAATTAAAGTTTTTGCGCGTTTTGTGCTTCTTTGTGGCAAGATGCTAATGTTGGGTCAGCGAGGAGTGCGCGTGATCCCCACCTGGTGCGAGTGGAGCCCGATAATCGCCAAAGTGAAACTCAGCTTCGGCCTCCGACAATGCATACACATCGAAACCATATGCATCGAGATAGTCTGCTAAATCATCGGGGGAAAGAAGGTAGACGGCAGGCGAGTAACCCGCTTCAACACGAATTTCCAGCAGGCGCTCGATTACTTCAAGTGGTGCAAAGCATCTAACAGGATCTCTGTAGGTTGCCATGTTTCCAGCGCCTTTCTTTTCAATTTCGTAAACACGGCCCGAATTTTTGTTCACCGTGTTCTTCTGAGAACGTCCACTTTGATGTACGCAAGCCGGAACGAGTTTGTTCTTCACGACAAATATTTGCCAGAGATGAACACGGATCTATACGATGCATGCTCATCCGTGTAATCCGTGGCTAATTTCCTTAACGACAAAATGAGTAGCGAACAGCCAACTACCTCAAACACTCAGCCTCCTGGCCCACCACCGCCCAACTTCATCGCTGTCCTGCGAGAAATGCTGCGCACGTCAGACAAAGTGAGCGATCTGATCTTCAGTCCCGGCAGGCCGCCGCAGATCGAGCTCGCGGGAAAACTGGTGCCCGTTCGCGTTGCCGGGTTGGAGAAATTAACGCCGGCTCACACCGCGGGAATTGCAAAGCTGATCCTCGGAAATCAACAAACCGCGCTCGAGAGTCTGGAAAAAACAGGATCAGCCGACTTGTCGTTCAGCGCGCCCGGCGAGGCCCGTTTCCGCGTCAATATCTTCAAGCAACGCGGCACGCACGCCATTATCATGCGCGTCATCCCGATGCGTCCGCCGAAATTCAGCGATTTCAATCTTCCCGAACAACTGAAAGAAATCGCGGATCTAAAAAACGGCATCGTGCTGGTCACTGGACCAACCGGCAGCGGAAAGAGTTCGACGCTTGCCGCGATCATCGACCTCATTAACGAAACCCACTATTACCACATCGTCACGATCGAGGATCCGATCGAGTTTCTGCACACGCACAAGAACTCGACCATTCACCAGCGCGAGCTTCACTCGGACACGCCCAGCTTCTCGATTGCTCTTCGGGCAGCGCTGAGGCAGGCGCCGAAAGTGATCCTCGTGGGCGAAATGCGCGACCGCGAAACGATCGAAGTGGCGCTCGAAGCTGCCGAAACCGGACACCTCGTGTTGTCGACCTTACACACGATCGACGCGTCTAAAACAGTCGATCGCATTATCGGAGTGTTTCCCAAGAATGAAGAGAAAGCGATCAGGACTCGCGTCGCACAATCGTTCCGGTTCATCGTTTCTCAACGACTGATTCCGGTTAGTGACGGCAAGGGTAGAGTCGCTGCGATCGAGATTCTGAAGTCGACGATGCGCACTCGCGAATACATCGAGAAAGGCGAGTCGGAAGGGAAGTCGTTGATCGACGCGATGGAGCAGGGCGATCAGGACGGGATGCAGACTTTCGATACGGTGATTGAGAAGTTTATCAGGGACGGCGTGGTGAGTATCGAAGGCGCGCTGCCGTATGCGACGAATCAAAACAATTTGCTGCTGAACGTTGCGGATCTGGATCTGATCCAATCTTAATCCGTGTGATCTGTGGTTAATTTCGACCGCGGATTACACGGATTACGGACGGATTTGCTATCATCGCCTCGTGTTTTTGAAGGTTTACAAGGCCCTTCTCGGCCTGCTGTTTTTGGCAGCCTTCTCTCCTACGACAGCCCGCGCCGACGATGAAATTCGCATCGATCTGCCTGCCAACGCAGAGATAAAGGTCCGCAACGACTTTGGCAACGTCACCGCTGAAGTTTGGACCAACAACTACGTTGCCGTCTCGGCGGCGATCGGTGGGGACGGCTCAACGAGGTTAACCCGGTCTCCCATACTCATCGATAATCGCGGATCGGTCGTCACGATCTCCGTGGTGCGAAGACCGCTCGACCCGAACGTTCCGATTCATCTCAAAATTATGGTTCCGGCTGATGTCGACATCACCGGACGCTCGCTGCACGGGACCACGAAGCCCTTTCAAACTCGCATCGGGAACGGCGGCAAGAAACTCGATATACAAACTGACGCCGGCGAGATTCTTCTGACCTATCCATCAGCGACAGAAGTCGCGAGTGATCTGACATCGAAACAACCCGAACTCGTCGGCGCCAATAATCCGAAACGTCCTGCCGGAACTCCCGCCGAACCGCAGGTCGAAACTGACATCAGCGAAGGCGACGTCATCCGCGTCGATTCGCAACTCGTCACACTGAACATCAGCGTCATCGATCGCGGCACGAACCGCGGCCTGCTTGGATTGGGCCAATCCGATTTCAAACTATTCGAGGATGGCCAGGCGCAACAGATAGTTCAGTTTGAATCGTCGTCAGCGCCTTTTGATCTGGTGCTCCTGATCGATCTGTCAGGCTCGACGCGAGAAGTCGTCAAGCTCATTCGCGCCGCAGCCATCAGGTTCGTCGAAGCAGCACGGCCCGCCGATCGGATCGGCGTCATTACGTTTGCAGGCGAACCAACCGTCGTCTCCGCCTTGACCGCCGATCGCGAACTGCTGCGACAGCGAATCGAAACCATCGACACCGCTCGTGGCGATACGAAGCTTTACGACGCGACAAACTTCGCGATGGAACAGTTGTTGAAGGAGGCGAAGAAGTCGAGACGGTCCGCTATCGTATTGATGAGCGACGGGCTTGATGGAACAATTCCCGGTGTCAGCGGACAACAGGGCTCGCGGCATTCCTACCAGGAAACGCTCAGAAACATCCAGGAGTTTGACGGCGTGCTTTATACGTTGTGGCTGAACACAGAGTATGAGGCGATGAGTCCGCTCGATACTCAGCCGGAGGCGTTCGACGCCGGACACGATCGCATGAAGGAGATGGCTGACGCGGGCGGCGGTGTGTTCTATCAGGTGGAGAAGCTGACGGACCTCGCAGGCGCGTACGAGCAAGTCGTAGCAGACCTCGGCACGATGTACAGTTTGGCGTATCGTCCTTCGAACAGCACACGCGACGGACAGTGGCGAACGATTCGAATCGCGGTTAGCCGCACTAATGCAGTACCGCGCGGCAAACGTGGTTATTATGCGAACTAGGCTCGCTTTCCTAACGAAGTTTCTCGTGCAAAGACACAAAGCCGCAGGGATTTTTTCTTTGGTCCTCCTTTGCGTCTTTGCACCGTTGCGGGAGAACTCCGTTGCTTTCAGCCAGGATCCGATTGAAACGATTCGCATCGATTCGGATCTTGTCGATCTGAAAGTGAGTGTGCTCGGCTTCTCTCCGAACGAGCCGCCGCCATTGCTCGAGCCGAAGGATTTCCTCGTGCTCGAAGACGGCGTACCACAGGAGATCTCGTTTTTCGCCGCCGCGGACACGCCGTTCGATCTTGTGTTGCTGCTCGATCTTTCGGGTTCGAATGCCAGGAACCTGAAGATGATCAGAAACTCGGCGAAGCGTTTCGTCGACGCCGCTCGAGATGTCGATCGAATCGCGTTAGTGACCTTCACCGATCATCCCGCGCTCTATTCCTCCTTCACTCTGGATCGCCGCAAGTTGAAAAAGACCATCGACGAGATGGATGAAGCCATCGGTGGGACCAACTTTTGGGATTCGATGGATTACGTGCTCAGAGTTTTGATCCCGCAGGGCGCCGGGTTGCGCCGCAGTGCGATTGTCGTGATGACTGATGGTATCGACAACGCGCTTCCCGATGTTCCCGGACCCGGATCGACGCTTTCGTTCGAAGGACTGCTGGACAGGATTCGGAACTCTGAGAGCATCGTGTTTCCGATCTATCTCGACACCGAAGAGGAGAATGTGAAGCGCTATCACGTTCCGCGCGCGGCTTACGTACAGGCCCGCGAACAACTCGGCCAAATCGCCGGTGTGTGCGGTACCTCGATGTATCGCGCGTCGCGTTTGAGTGATCTGGATGAAGTGTATGCGCAGGTAGTGCGCGATCTGAGTACCGTCTACAGCATCGGCTACCGGCCGACGAACAAGTCTCTGGATGGCAAGTGGCGCAATGTGGAGGTGCTGTTGATAAAGCGCTCCGATCTGTTTGCTCGAACGAAACGGGGCTACTACGCCAAGCTGGTCGAGAAGTCGTAGCTTTTTAGAAGACGTTCACGCAAGACGGAACTCTCCTCCCTCCGATCGGCAAAGGCTTGTAAATGTTTCTGAGCAGACTATAATGCTCGCGAGACTATCTCCACCCCGCACTGAATTGCCGCGAATCGAGGGTATTTCGATGAGAAAAACTTTCCGCCTCCCATTACTTTCAATAGCATTCATTTTCTGCTTCTCATTCGTAAACCTTGCGCAAAACCGCGAAAAATTCGTGATTTCGGCCAAAGCGGGCGGGATTAACGCCATCACCGGCGAGGCGAGAGTTCACGCCCGCGGCGAGTCTGAGTGGCAACAGTTGAGCATCACTGACGATCTGGACGCAGGCGACAGGGTCCGGACCGCTAACGACGGACGCGTCGAGATTCTGCTGAATCCGGGCTCGTACCTGCGCGTTGGCGGCGACTCCGAAGTGGAACTCTCAAACAATACGCTCGAGAACCTGGAGGTCCGTTTGCTGCGAGGCACGGCCATCGTGGAAGCCACGGGTGCTGACGGTCTCGAATTGAACATCAACATCAGCACGCCGCACACGAAGCTCGCTATCGTGCGGCAGGGGCTTTATCGACTGAATGTCGTCCCGGGTGACGCGACCGAATTGATTGTGCGGAAAGGCCGCGTCATTCTCAGCGACTCGCACACGAAGGTTAAGGGCGGGAACAAGGTGGTTTTCAGCGCCAGCACCACTACAGTCGCAAAACTCACGAAGGAAGAGAAGAAGGCGAACGAATCGGAACAAGTCGAGGTTTGGAGTAAGGAGAGGGCCAAGACGCTCGCCAAAGCCAACAGTCGCATCAGCGATCGCATGCTGACCTCGGCGTTTGCTTCATTTACAGACATGGATCCGTTCTCGCGGAGAGTGGGTCTCTGGTTCTTCAATTCGAGAGCCGGCTGTTATACGTTTCTTCCGTTCTTTTATGGTTGGGGTTCACCTTACGGTTCGTCCTACACGACGTCCGCCTACTACCCGTCTGGCGGTTACAATCCAAGACCTTCGGGTTGGCCTAATACCTCCTCGCAACCAAATGGTTCCACGAGCAGCCCTGGCCACACGTACCCTTCCGGCGGGAACTCTGCTCCACGTCCGGCAGCCCCTGCGCCAAGTATCGCGCCGAGCGGAGGATTTACGCGGGAGCCGAGGATGATCGACCCTGATACCGGCCGCCGCATGCCACGGAAGAACTTCGAGCCAATGCGCCAGAACTAGGATGGCTTGAGCAGTTCGTCCAATTCTTCATTAATCAGTGCTCTTATTTCCGGCGGCTTCAGCCCGGCAAGAATCAACTGTGTCAACGCGGTGCGAAGCTGCGCGCGCAGGCGGTCGTCAGGCTTTTCTCTGAGTGTTTGCGAGATGACGACAGCGCCTGAGCCATGTCTGACGCGGATCAGCCCCTCTTTCTGCAGGCGCCGGTAAGCAAAAGCCACGGTATTCAGGTTCACACCAAGGTCTGACGCGACTTGTCGCACAGGCGGCAATAGCGTCCCTTCCTGGAGTTCTCCACGCGCAATCAGGGTTTTAATCTCATCCACCAACTGCTGATAGAGCGGCCGTGCATCTCTTTCATCGACGGTGACGAACATATTGTCTGTTGACTATATACACTAGACAATAATAATTAGCCACAGATTTTCACGGACGAGCACAGATTTCCTTTCCCACTGACAAGGCGGATTCGACGACTGCGTCGAGTTTTGCCGTGGGACTTACCGTGTCTCCGACGACGAAGACATTTGGCAGGAAGGTTTGGTGGGATCCCGGTTCTTCGATGCCCAGAACCATGCCGAGCTTTCGCCGGGTCAGGTCATAGTAGGTGCGGGGATTTGCGGTTTCGATGATCTCGACATCACTGCCAAGCTCCGGCAGCGCGAGGTGTATCCTGCTCCAGAATTGCTCGAGTGCAGCCTGGTCCCACTCTTCGTAATCTTCTTCGCTTGTTTGATACGAAAACCATGGCTCCACCTCGGTGCGTGTAGTGAACGTAACCGCGTGTCTTCCGGAAATCGCGACAGTGAACTCACCGGCACTGTCTTTTACCAACATTCGCTCGCCCGGCAAACGCGCGACTGCCGGTTCTTCGATCGTCGCGTAGATAACAAACACTCCGCTTCCATGAAGCGTGTTCAAGCGTTTCCTGATCTCGGAAGGCGTGCGGTTCAGGCCGACAAGTTTCCCGTACGTGTCCCAGATCGTCAGGTTGCTGACGATTGCTTTCCTTGCAAAAACTCTCTCACCGCTCAACAAATCAACACCAGTCGCAGCGCCTGATTCATCGTACGCAAGGCGCAGCACCGGACTATTCAAACGCAATGTTCCGCCACTCGCTTTGATCGACTCCGCAAGACGCTCAGCCAAACTCGCCGGCCCGCCTTCGATCGAATAAAGTTCGTCGTGATCTAATCTGATGTCAGTCCCATCAGCCAGGCGCATAACGTATGGCGAGGTAAGCGGCGATACCTCCGGAACGTCGACGGGTAATTCGGAAAAGAGTTTTTCGTAGATTTCGCCCGGACCAAACGACGTGTAGAGTCCCATCCCCGGCTCGAAGTCGTAGCCTGAGAACTCTACTCGACCGATGCACCCGCCGACCTGCGATTGTCTCTCAAGCAGGAACGTGTTCATGCCGCGCGCAGACAGCAGCGCCGCCACGGTTAGACCACCAATCCCGCCCCCTACTACGACCACGTCGTACATGCGAACTCATCCTGTCCCTTTATCGAGAAAAGGCGCAAGCACGAGGATTAACGATTGAATTCCGTTAAAGACGAGATGGATGACAAAGGAAGGAAGCAGCTTGCCGGTGTAGGCACGAGCGAGTGTGAGGGTAAAGCTCAGGAGCGTAATCGCGCTGATTACTGCGATATTGTTGATGTACTGAAACACGTGCACACCAGCAAACAGGAGCGAAACCGCGAGCACCGCCACCGTCACGCCGGCCGCCTTTTCGATTGCGGGATAGAGCACGCCGCGGTAGATCAACTCTTCAACGAGCGGCGCTGTAGCCAGGGCAATGAAGGCCGTCGCGAAGCGCGCCGGCAGCGAACTCTCGATCAGTGCGTCCAGTTGCGTCTTGGCGCCGCCCCAATAGTTCGTCACTAGCCACGATAAAATCAGCAGCACGACCGCAACCGACACACTCAAAAGCCCCGCGAGCACCGGACGAACATTCTTCGGCCATTCAAACTCCAGCGTCTTCCAGAAAGGACGGCGGCCCCAATGGCTAACGAACCCCCACGTCGCTAAAAGAGTCAGTAGATGAGTCGGAATGATCGCCACGACTGACAAAAAAATCACCGTCTTGTCGGTTGCAAGTGCCTGCGAAGAAGCCGCACCGACGGTGACTATTTTGTAAATCAGGTAAGGCAGCGCGACCAGGATAGGCACAAACAGCAGGAGCAACACGCTGACGACCCACAGCCCTACAGCTTTAATGACTTCGATCCACGGCAGCCACCAGATCAAACTCTGCGGGCTCGGACCTGGTTGAACTTCCCCGCCGAGAACTGGTGCTGGAGGGTGCACAGGCTCTTCGGGTAGCGGCGTTATTTGTTGGGAAGGTTCTTCGGTAATCACTCGAAGGAGTTTGCCATAAAGAAGCACAAAAAGCACAAAAGCCTGCCATTAAAAATTTTGTGCTTGTTTGTGGCTTACCAGGTTTGAAGCGGTGAACCAACTCGGCCCGCGGCGAGCATGAGGCCGATGATGGTCTTGGCATCCTGGATCTCACCGGTTGAAATCATTTCGAGCGCGTCCGCGATAGGCAGCCGCACCACTTCGAGAATCTCGTCCTCGTCCAGAAACTGCGTTCCTTCCGAGAGCTCAGTGGCGAGATATACCCACATCTTCTCTTCGCAGAAACCCGGCGAGACAAAAAACTCCGACAGTTTTTCAAGCCGCGCTGCCACGAGCCCGAGCTCTTCCTTGAGCTCACGCGCCGCGCCGGCTTCAGGTCTTTCACCGTCTGCAAGCGTTCCTGCCGGAGCTTCCAAAAGATAACGAACAGCCGGATGGCGATACTGCCTGACAAGGGCGACTGTGCCGTCATCGAAGACCGGTATGATCACCGCACTGCCGTGATGATGGACCACCTCGCGCTGATACGTCACCTCACCTTCGCTCACCGTGTCGACGGTGACTGTGAAGACTCGGCCGGCGAAGACTTTCTGGCTGTTGATTATCTTTGGCAGTTCTCTATGTGGCGTAGTCATGTTCTTTGTCCCGGCACAAACTGTAGATCGACGGCCGCAGCTCGCCGATCAGGTAGAGCGATCCGGCAACGCAAATCAAACCATTTGGAAGTGTTTTTTCCGTCGCAATCCGGAGCGCTTCAGCACTCGATCGCGCTGCGACAACATCTCCCTTCGCGAAGCGATCGGCGATTGGTTGCAGCATCTCGATCGAAGCGCTCCTTGGATTTTCAACCGGAGTCAAGATAAGCAGGCCGGCGAGCGGAAACAGAATCTCCCCGATCTGATCGAGTCGCTTGTCACGCATCGCTCCGAAAACCAACGTCAGTGGGCGCGGCGCAAACTCGTCCAGATATTCGCGTAGCGATTGGCAGCCGGCAGGATTATGAGCGCCGTCGAGAAGAAACGGAGGTTTGTGTGGAATGAGTTCCAGACGCCCTGGATGCGTTGCGGTTTCGATTCCAGTGACGATC
>DASSEB010000394.1:0-18552 GCA_035696765.1 Pyrinomonadaceae bacterium
CAGTGCTCGAACAACGCGTCAAACGTTACGTCGTTAAAACAGTCGGCGGCATACGGATCGGTTTGTTTGGACTCGGCGTCAGCCCTGTTGCACTGATCACTCCCGAAAATTTCAAAGGCGTGACTTACATCGATCCGGTGATCGCGGCTCGCGAAGTCGTGAAGAAGTTGCGTGAAGAAGAGCGCTGCTCGCTCGTCGTTTGTATGTCACATCTTGGTTATGTCGAAAAGGGCGACCAGGGCGATTCGTTCGTAGCGTCGCAGGTCGATGGGATCGATTTTATCGCAAGCGGCCACACACACACGTTCATGGACCAGCCTGTCACGCAAACTCAACCGTGCGGTGCAAAGACCTTGATCTTTCAAGTCGGCAAGAGCGGGATTTACGTGGGCCGAGTTGATTTCACCTTCCGGACCGGAAAACTCGCGGCAGTTTCAGCGCGGTTGTTGGATCTGAGGAATGCTTGATGGCTGATGATTCTACCCGCGATCGAGTTCGTGCCCTCGTGCGCGAGGTGTTGGAGAAAGCTGGACCAGACCCGTCTGCTCCAAGCCCGACTCGTTTCGTAAACACCGTTTCCGAAAGTCCCACCAGTCAACCTGCCGTAACGCGTGATGAATCGGCGAAGAGCGTTATCACCGAAGACGACGTGCGCGGTCTCGAACCCGGCGCGGTCCTCAGAATCGGAGAAGACGCCCGCTTGACGCCGCTGGCCGCGGACATCGTTAACGAAAGAAAGATCGAAATTGTGCGCCGTACTTCACGACGCGGATCGAAAGCTTCCAAACTGATCGCGGTAGGCGCAGACCATGGTGGCTTCAAGATGAAAGAAGAGCTCAAAGTCGTGCTGAGCGATCTCGGGCACAAGGTACAGGACTTTGGCGCGTACTCTGAAGAAGCAGTCGACTATCCTGACTTTGCGCATGCAGTCGCGCGCGCAGTCGCTGACGGCAGTTCTGATCTGGGAATCGTGATTGACGGAGCGGGTGTCGGCAGTGCGATGACTGCGAATAAAGTTCCCGGCGTTCGCGCGGCGGCGTGTTATTCGGTTGAAGTTGCACGCAACTCTCGCGAGCACAACGATGCAAACGTGTTGACGCTCGGAAGCAAGACGATCAGCAGCACCCAGATGCGCGAGATCGTCACCGTGTGGCTGTCTACTGAAATCAGCGAAGAGCGCCACCGCAAGCGGGTCGCGAAAATTGACGCGATCCAGCGCCAATACCAAAGATGAGCCACAAAAGGGCACAAAAGGCACAAACAAACAGGTCAGAGCTGAAGAGTTAGCTGACCTCATTTGTGCTTTTGGTGCTTCTTTGTGGCTGTTAGAATGTCCCCGATGTCCTTAAACAACGGCGATTACGAGTCTCTCGTCGAGCAGATCACCGATGTGATCGTCGCCCGTCTCAACGGCGACACCACAGATCAAGCCGCGATGTGCGGCTGCACCTCCGAATGCTTTCATCGCTGCCCTGAACGTATGCACCGCATTGTCGATGCGGGCGCGGCGCGCATCGGTCTGGTGCTGGGACAAACTGGAACGGCAAGGGAATGGGCGAGCTTGATCGATCACACGTTACTGAAACCCGAAGCGACTGACGACGACATCAAGAAACTCTGCCAGGAAGCCGTAAGCTATCGCTTCGCCTCGGTCTGCGTTAACCCGACGTGGGTGCGCGTCGCGTCCTGTAACCTGATCGGCAGTGGTATTCCCGTTTGCACCGTCATCGGATTTCCTCTCGGCGCAACGCTGCCCGATGTTAAAGCTTACGAAGCGCGCCGCGCGATCTTCGACGGCGCGAAAGAAGTCGACATGGTAATCAACATCGGCGCGCTCAAGAGCGGCGACGATTGTCTTGTCGAGCACGACATCCGCTCCGTTGCGCAAGTCGCGCACGAGTACGACGCGATCTGTAAAGTGATTATCGAGACGGCATTGTTGACCGACGACGAGAAGGTGCGCGCGTGTCAGGCAGCTAAGAATGCAGGTGCTGACTTCGTCAAAACTTCAACTGGTTTCTCAAAAGGCGGCGCGACTGTTGCCGACGTCGCGTTGATGCGACGCACAGTCGGATCCGAACTCGGTGTGAAAGCTTCAGGTGGCGTGAAAGGACTTGAAGACGCGCGCAAGATGGTCGAAGCCGGCGCGACTCGCATCGGCGCCAGCGTGGGCGTGAAGATCGCACAAGAAGCCGCGGGCAAAACCCCTACTACCGCAAGAACCTCCGCTTACTAGGAACAGTGACCAATGCCCGCAAATCCAAAACTGTTGGCGGTGATTCTTGGCGGAGGCGCCGGTAATCGTCTCTATCCACTTACGCAGCAGCGATCCAAACCGGCGGTGCCGCTCGGCGGCAAGTACCGGCTCGTCGATATCGCGCTTTCAAACTGCATCAACTCCGACATCCTGCGCACGTTCGTGCTGACGCAATACAACTCCGCATCGCTCAACAGGCACATCGCGCAGACTTATCGCTTCTCGCAATTTTCAAACGGCTTCGTCGAGATCATCGCTGCTGAACAAACACCTGAGAGTCCGCAGTGGTTCCAGGGAACTGCCGACGCTGTGCGACAAGTGTTGCCGCACATCAGAGACCTGGGTATTGACACGTTGTTAATTCTCTCCGGCGA
The DNA here is from genome assembly GCA_035696765.1 of Pyrinomonadaceae bacterium. Lineage (GTDB taxonomy): Bacteria > Acidobacteriota > Blastocatellia > Pyrinomonadales > Pyrinomonadaceae > PSRF01. The sequence goes on from DASSEB010000394.1 coordinate 2,632, forward strand.
TCATCTTTATCGCATGGACTACCGCGACTTTCTCGAGCGCCATCATCAATCGAATGCAGATGTCACTGTCTCGGTGATCCCGTGTGAAGCGCGATCGGCGAGTGAGTTTGGTTTGTTGAAGACTGATGAAAGCGGGCGCATCGTCGAGTTTAAAGAGAAACCGAAGGGCGATGAGCTTCGCTCGATGCAGGTCGACACTACGAAGTTCGGACTTGACGCGAACGACGCCCAGCGCCGTCCGTTTCTCGCGTCGATGGGGATTTACGTTTTCAAGTACGACCGCCTGGAGCAATTACTGAAAGAGAACGTGAACTGGGTCGACTTCGGCAAAGAGATAATTCCCGCGGCGATCAGCTCCGGACACGTGCAGGCGCACATGTTTGACGGCTATTGGGAAGACATCGGAACGATCGGCGCTTTCTATCGCGCTAATCTCGATCTCACGACGAAGATTCCGAAGTTCAATCTGTACGATGCCGAAGCGCCCGTGTACACACGCGCGCGCTATTTGCCGCCTTCGAAGATCGAAGAGTCGCAGATCTCCGACTCAATGATCAGCGATGGGTGCATCATCAACGGTGCGAAGGTGACGAACTCAGTGGTGGGTTTGCGCAGCCGAATTTCGCAAGGAGTTCAGATCGATGCTTCGTTCATGATGGGCGCCGACTTTTATCAAACCTTCGAAGAGATGCGCAGCGACTTGGAAAAGGGACTGCCGCGCCTTGGTATAGGTGAGGGAGCTGTCATAAAGCGGGCCATCATCGACAAGAACGCGCGTATCGGAAAGAACGCGCGCCTCTTGAATGAAGCCGGTGTGGCCGAGGCTGATGGGCCGGGCGGCGCGTATTTCATCCGCGACAGCATCATCATCGTGCCGAAGAACGCCGTGATTCCTGACGGCGCTGTGATTTAGAGAATCGTTATGGCTCGTGGTTGGGAAAGCAAATCAGTCGCAGATCAAATCGAGGAGAAGGAGCAGCCGCGCTCAGTTCCGACCTCGTCCGAGGACCGGGTACGCAACGAGCGACTGAATTCGTTACTGCTTTCGAAGTCGAGATTGCTTGAGCAACTCGAGCGCGCCACGCATCCCTCGCACCGGAACATGCTGCTGAACGGTCTCAAGGCGATTGAGAAAGAGATCGACGATCTGAAGTGATACTTTAAGTTAATGCCCAAGTTTAACTTCCCGACGCGTGAGTATCACCCGGCCGTCGTAGAACGAAAATCACCTCCCTCGAACCGTCGCAAGTCGCCTATCCCCGAAATCGAGCTCCCGAAAGACAAGAACAATCTCGACGTCAAGATCGGCGACAAACTTGTCAAGCTGACAAACCTCAACAAACCCTTCTGGCCGAAGCTGCACGTTACGAAGCGCGACCTCATACAGTACTACCTCGACGTTGCACCGGTGCTGCTGCCTCACATCACGGATCGCGCGATGGTGATGAAGCGTTACCCACACGGCGCGGCAGGGGAGTTCTTTTTCATGAAGCGGGCGCCGACACCGCGGCCTGACTGGATTGAGATCTGCAACATCGAGCACGAGTCGGGAAACATCATCAACTTCCCGATGATTCAGGACGTCGCTTCGTTGATGTGGGTCATCAACCTCGGCTGCATCGATCTGAATCAATGGTACGCGCGCTGCGACGACGTCGACCGGCCCGATTACCTGCACTTTGAACTCGATCCAGTACCCGGTGCTTCGTTTGAAAAAGTGTGTGAAGCAGCGCTTTTCCTGAGGGTGGCGCTCGACTCACTCAAGATACCAAACTTCGCGAAGACCACCGGCTCGAAAGGAATTCACATCTACATCCCGATCAAACGTGGTCCGACTCAAAAACAGGTGTGGAAGTTTGCGAAGGAGTTTGCTTACGCCGTCACCTCGCAGGCGCCGAACCTGCTGACGGCGATCTACCAGGTTTCAAAACGGCCCAAGGGAAGAGTGCTGGTTGACTACAACCAGAACGCGTGGGGACGAACGCTGGCGTCCGTCTATTCAGTCAGGCCGAACAAAGTGCCGAGCGTGTCGACTCCGATCAAGTGGAAAGAATTGGAGCGCGGGATCGCGATCGAAGACTTCCGCATCGACAACGTGCCGGCGCGGATTCGCAAGCTCGGCGACTTGTGGAAGCCGCTCATCGAGCCGAAGGGCAGGTTCCGACTTGAAGCTTATCTTTAACGGTCGGCGGGCCTACAGTTGAAGCTAATGATTAGCAAGATGGTTACAGTTTGGACTGTGGGACACTCGACGCGGAGCGGTGAAGAGTTTGGACAGATCCTCACAGCGCATCGAATTGAAGTATTGGTTGATGTGCGAAGCTTCCCGGGGTCGCGACGTTATCCGCAGTTCAATCGGTCTGCGTTGGCTGAGTCGCTGGCGAGTATCGGAATTAAATATCGACACGAGCCGAGGCTTGGCGGACGTCGAAGGCCGCGCGCAGATTCGCACAATACAGCCTGGCGTAATGCGTCGTTCCGCGCGTACGCAGACCACATGGAGACTGAAGAGTTTCGAAAGGGAGTTGAAGAGTTACTTGAGCTCGCGCGCAGTGCGCGGACCGCGGTGATGTGTGCGGAAGCGTTGTGGTGGCGCTGTCATCGGAGTTTGATTTCGGATTACTTGAAAGCCGCGGGACACTCGGTCGTGCATATTATCGATGCTACAAAAACGGAAGAGCACCCTTTTACTTCAGCAGCACGCATCGTAGATGGCGAGTTGTCCTACAGAGGACTTCTTTGATGTGTCTTCTAATGCCTTTTTGTGGCTAACTCGCTTTGTTGCTGTGCCAAACCTTTGCCTTCGCGCCCTTCTTCCGGCGCTTCACGCCGGTGCGGCGCGGAATCTTCTTCGGATCGCCGGTCGCAGCCTTCGTGATGTCACCACCCTCATCCTCCGCGATCTCCGCCAGCGATCTGCGCGTGAAGATTGAAACGGGCGCGATCTCCGTCACGTCTTCTTCCGTCGTGTAGTAATCGCGATGTTTAATCAACAGCCACTGCCGGCCGCGCGTGTGCACCAGCACCCACGAACCTTTCAACTTCTCACCTTCAAGCGTGAACTTAAAGTCGCCCTTGCGTAACGCAGCCTCGACGTCGTCCGTCTCTTCCGGCTTGTACGTTCCGTAATCCCAGACCATCACGGTGCCGCCGCCATACTCACCTTCAGGTATCACGCCCTCAAACTTCGCGTAGTCAACCGGATGATCTTCAACTTGCATTGCGAGTCGCTTCACCTTCGGATCGAGCGATGGACCTTTCGGGACGGCCCACGACTTCAACACACCATCAACTTCGAGTCGAAAGTCGTAGTGCAGTTGAGTGGCGCGATGTTTCTGAATCACGTAAAGCCGGCCCGTGCGTGTGCGCTTCTTCGTTGGGCCAGGCTCGGGAGTTTTGTCAAACTTCCGCTTCTTCTTGTACTCGGTTAAAGCCATCGAGGGTAGTAGACGCTAAAGTGATTCTTTAAGTAGCCACAAAGAGGCACAAAAGTCACGAAAGATTTACTTTGTCATGCGGAGGTTTCCAAGGCGATCTCTTGTAGCTGTTCTTCGAACAGCTCCGGCTGGATTGGATCAAGGCCCAGCGCTTCTCTGACACGCGCGAAGCTGCGACGGTGGATCGGCAACGCGCCCAGGGCCTTCAGTAAGCGACAGTGCTCAGGTGTCGGATAACCCTTGTGCGTGGCGAGTCCATATCCGGAATAGACCTGGTCCAACTCGAGCATGTGCGCGTCGCGTGTCGTCTTCGCGATGATCGACGCGGCCGCAATGCTTGCTGAGAGCGCGTCGCCGCGGATGATGCCGCGCTGCGGCACCTGGCAATTCGGGATCTTGCGCGCGTCGACGAGAATGAAGTCCGGAATGCAACTCAGACCCTGCACCGCTCGCTGCATCGCCAGCAGTCCCGCGTGATAGATATTGATCTTGTCGATCTCTTCGACCTCTGCAATTCCGACTGACCAACAGATCGCATCCTGTTTAATTTGAACGGCGAGTTCATCTCGTTTCTCAGGGTCGAGGATCTTCTTCGAGTCGTTAAGACCGCGCAGCTTGTAGTTCTGCGGCAGTATGACAGCGCCGGCGACCACGGGACCGGCTAGCGGCGCCATGCCTGCTTCATCCACGCCCGCGACAAGTCCGTAGCCATTCGCCCACAACTCGATCTCGAAGCGCAGCAGAAAGTGCAAACGCTGACCTTCAGCGCGGTTCTCACGATATCGCTCGCGAATGCGTCGGGCGAGTTGGTGCGCGCCTTGTCGACGGTCAACGTCCAGGGCTTCAAGTAAACCTTTAGGCACAGGCCTGCGACGCTGCACGAACAGCTCACTCAATTCGGGTATCGATTTTCTGAGGAGGTCTTCCAGAGAACTCATGACTTGCGCTTAGTCTGTGTTCAGCGTTGTCAGTTGTCAAGATGGAGTTTGTTTTTTATCTTCTTCTCTGTTGCACAGAGAAGAATCCATGACCCTTTCTCCCCGCACACGATTGCGCCTGCTGGGCTTGCTCCCACTCATGTTCTTCCTCGCGCAGGGCGTGCACTACTGGAGAATAAATCAACTCGGGCACATGCTCTGGATGTGCAACGTCGGAAACCTGCTGCTCGCTATGGGACTATTTCTGGACAAGCCGCTCGTGATCAGACTGGCGGCGATCTGGATGATCCCGGGGTTGATTACCTGGTTTTTGTACGTAGTGCTCGCCTGGGGTGTGTTTCTCACTTCAGCGCTCGCGCATGTAGGTGGACTCACGGTGGCGATGATCGCGCTCAGCAGAGTTCGCATGGATCGAACTGCATGGCGCTGGGCCTTTGGCTGGTATCTCGTGATCCAGTTGTTGTCGCGCCTGGTCACGCCATCCGATTTGAACGTCAACCTTGCTCACGCGATGCAGCCCGGCTGGGAACGGACGTTCGGGTCGTATTGGATCTTCTGGCTTGCCTTAACTGTACTTACCGCCGTTGCACTGTGGCTGTCGGGATTGTTGTTCTGGAGTATCTGGCCTGCTGGTTTGCGAAGGGCCAGTCAGGCTGCGGGTTGAACGCGACGGTGTGACTCGATTAATGCGGTAACGAGATTACACAACTCTGAGGGTTGACTGGGCTTTATCAAATACGCTTGGGCGCCCGATTGAATCGCCTGGTCCCTATCAATCGCATACGCAGCGGCTGAGTAGAAGAGAATTGGCGTAAGTTTGTCAAACTCACGAATCCGCTTACACAGATCCAGACCCGAACCATCCGGTAACCAAGAGTCAAGAAGATAAAGATCAAATCGCTGCGAGCCGGCCAGTTCAACGCCACTCTGTATGGTGGAGCCAGTCACGACTTCATAGCTGCGTTGTTCCAGCACGAGCGTCACCAACTCGCGCGTATCTTCATGGTCTTCGATGTAGAGTACGCGTGGGGTGTGCGCTTGTCGCATAGCCTCCGCTCGCAAATTTAGGGGATATTTTCGTTTGTCCACGGGATTAATTGTGCGTTTAGTACTCTGGACGAAAAGGCCAACGGCCAGCATATATTTCTCAAGGTCAGTCGGGAAGGATATGCCGGCCACCGGCCACCCTGCTTGTTGTGTGCGGTGACTGTATGCTCCTAACACATGATTGTCGGTACGTTGACGAACAGTTTTAATTCAGGGAATTCCCGAGGCCGCGCGTTGCACAACCTCTTACAACACAACAGCTTTCGCCTTTCTATTTAACTGTACGTGGTCGAACAAAAGGCGTAAAATCTCGTCGTCCAGAGAATTCCAAACCTCAATCAACCCCGAGTTGGCTAAGTGCGGAAGTAAGCGAAGGGATGAGCATCAACATTCACTCACCTTCAACTGAAAGGCGAGAAATAATTACTGCGAGCGTCGCCTCACAAAACGAACTGCTCGCAGGCCTTCTCAGCATACCGGCTATTGCCACGACTTTACTTCCGGAACTCAAAATCGTACCGCTCGCAATAAATCAGGTCCTCTATGAGGTTGGAGATAAGTTGGACCACGTCTACCTGCCGCTCGACTCGGTAGTGTCCTGCCTGGTCATCACGGAAGATGGAACCACGATCGAAACCTCGATGATTGGACGTGAGGGCATGGTCGGAATCTCCAGCATTCTGGGCAGTGGAATTTCGCGGCAGTGGGTTTCGGCAACTGTCAGCGGCAACGCTATGCAACTTGAAGTTAGGCTGTTGGAAAAGCTGTTTGTTCAGAACGAAGCTGCCCTGAAGTCGTTGCTCCGATGTTTCGGAACGAGAATTACGCAAGTGTCACAGCGTTGCGTTTGCAATACGAGGCACACGATCGTAGAACGACTGTGCTGTTGGCTGCTGATGGTTCACGATCGGGTCTGCAGCAGTAAGCTGATGTTGACACAGGAAATGATTGCTTCGCGCGTCGGAGCCCGTCGCGCAGGCATTACGGTCGCTGCTGGAGTGTTACAAGAGATCGGCGCGATCGAGTATCGGCGCGGTCACCTGCACATTCGCAGGCGTGAAGTGCTGGAGCAAACTGTGTGCGAGTGTTACAAGGTGATGAAAATAGAGCCCAGGCAAATGTCAGCATCGACTCGTTCACTGTAGATAAAACACACGATTTCCGGTTGTCTCCGCCTCCTGCCTTGCGCGAGCTTCGAGCCTTTCAGGCATGGGTCCTAAACATTGCCACCCACCCTCAGATCCTCTATACTTCGCCCGTTGAATACCCCTTTCCTCCTGTGGGTATAGTTGGCGCGGCGGACGGCAAAAACCGCCGCGCTTTTTTCTGTTTTTACCCGAAGAATTTTGCTTCCCGACCGCTTCGGACGTAGACTTTGGGCAGCCCGGGCCGATCCTGATCGTCCAATGAAACGCACTGCCATTCCCCCGGTTTTTCTGATTCTAATCGTCGCGATCGTCTATTTTGCGGCAGCCGAACTCGGCCTTTCCCTGGCTTCGCTGCACTCCAATGTCACGCCCGTTTGGCCGCCCACCGGGATCGCCATTGCCTCGTTGCTTATCTTCGGCCGCCGGATCTGGCCGGGCATTTTCGTCGGCGCGCTCGCGGCAAACTTGCCAACTGACATTCCTGCCAGTTCCACCTTCGGCATTGCAATCGGAAACACGTTGGAAGCGCTCATAGCCTGCTGGCTCCTGGAAAGATCCAACTGGCGCAGGTCGTTTGCATCTCTCCGCGACGTGATGATGTTTGTGGTTTACGCGGCTGTGCTGGCGCCGCTTGTTAGCGCAACGATCGGAAGTTTGAGTTTGTGTTTTGCGGACGCGGCAGAGTGGGCGAGGTTCCCCTGGCTGTGGCTGACGTGGTTGATGGGCGACGGCTTTGGCGCGCTCATCGTTACACCGCTACTGCTCTCGTGGAGTTTACCGGGAAAGGTCACCTCACGAGACGTCCCCGAGATTTTCAGCCTCTTTTTGCTCCTGCTCATCGTCGTGCTGATCGTTTTTGCCGGTTGGTTTCCGGGACCGACCAAGACTTACCCTCTCGCCTATTTGTGCCTCCCATGTTTGCTCTGGGCCGCGTTGAAGTTTGACCAGCGAGTCGTGACCAGCGCAATCGTGCTGATGGCGGGACTGGCGGTGTGGGGAGCAAGGCACGGCTATGGTCCATTTGTGCTGGCCGGGCCCAATGCTTCATTGTTGCTTTTGACCTCATTTGTGGGCACCAGCTCGTTAATGACACTCGTCGTCGCAGCCGTAACAAACGAACGACGACAAGCCGAAGTAGACAAGTCGAAACTCGGATCGGAGCTCGAGCTTCATCGCCGGCGCATAGAGGACATCGTTGCACACGTACCGGGCGTCGTTTGGGAAGCATGGGGACACCCTGGCACCGGAAGTCAACGAATTGATTTCGTCAGCAGTCATGTCGAAAAGATGCTCGGCTACAGCAAGGAAGAATGGCTGTCGACGCCGAACTTTGGGCTATCGATTGTTCATCCTGACGACAAGGAGCGAGTGGCCGCTGAAGCTGCGGCTATCTTTGGTGCAGGCCACGGAGGAGCGATTCGCTTTCGCTGGATGCACAAAGATGGCCATGAGATTTGGGTCGAGGCGCAGTCGATTGTTGTTTGCGATGAGAGTGGTCCAGTGGGAATGCGCGGCGTGACTGTAGACATTACCGCGGCCGTCAAAGCCGAACTCGAGCGCGCGGAACTGTTGAAGCTCGAGAGTCACGCGCGCCACGAGGCTGAAGAAGCGAGCCGGTTAAAAGAAGAGTTTTTGGCGACGGTTTCTCACGAGCTGCGAACGCCGCTGAGCGCTGTGGTGGGCTGGTCGCGCTTACTGCGCAGTGGCCAACTCGACGGGGACGGAATTTCACACGCAATCGAAGTCATCGAGAGAAATGCCGCAGCCCAACGTCAGATTATTGAGGACCTTCTTGACGTGTCGCGGATCGTCAGTGGAAAGCTGCGGATCAACACGCAGCCGGTTGACGTGTTGTTAGTGATCCATGCCGCAATCGAGTCGGTGCGACCGGCAGCCGAGGCGAAAGAGATCAAAATCACCATGCATGTTGGAGCGCCTGAAACGATCGTCAGGGCCGACCTTGAACGAATGCAACAAGTGCTTTGGAACTTGCTGGCAAATGCAGTGAAGTTTACGCCGCCCGGAGGGACGGTGGATGTTTATCTCGAGCGACATGATTCACTTGCCGAAATCAGAATTGAAGACTCCGGACCAGGCATTCCGGCAGACTTTCTGCCACGGATATTTGAGCGGTTTACTCAGGCGGATGGATCAAGCACACGCAAACATGGTGGGCTTGGTTTAGGGCTCGCCATCGTCAGACACCTGATTGAGCTTCACGGTGGAACAGTGTCGGCAAGCAATCGTGAAGATGGTGGGGCTGTTTTGACTCTGCGATTACCGGCTCTTGCGGAAGTGAGCCACGGATTTCACCGATGAACACGGGATCAGAATCCGTGTTCACCCGTGTAAACCTATGGCTGTTTATTTAATTGGTTTTGCGCAGAACCGGTGCGTTAGTTGAGTTATTCACGACAGACGCGCCGCCTGAGGGATTAAAGATGTAGCTGTCGCGAGTTCTCACTGCGAGGTTTGGTTGGCGCGCGCGCACTTTGATCTGTCGTCGCTGTCCTGCCTGTGGTGGGCGCTTCGGATAGTAACCGATGCTGTACTGTCGCCTCAGTTCCTCAGCAACGTTGGCAAACGCGTAAGACATGTTTTGCAGTGAGTCAGCCCTGTATTCGCGGCCGCCTGTGCTGTTGGCGAGTTCGCGCAGGTACTGGTCAGCAAATTCGTAATCGCCTCGTCCGGTGCCTCGCCCGCGCGGGTAGCCGCCTCCGCCTCGACGCATGCCGCCCCCGCCGCCGCCAAAGATGCCGCCGAGAATCGTTCCCCAAATATCGATTGGACGTCCGATCGGAATATTGCCCGAGTTCATGTCCTGCGATGTGTCGTACTGAACGGGATAGATCAACGCATCCAGTTCCTGTGCGTCGACGAGGTTGGTTTGGTAATCAGCGCGCCGGCTGGTCGTATCGACGCCGTCCGTGAAAAGCACGATGGCCTTTCTGCCCGAGACGCGGCTCAACTGCTGATTGATGACCATATCGACAGCATCGTAAAGACGCGTGCCGTCGTCAGTCTTCGCCCGGTTGATAGCTTTCTGTAGTTTATTACGGTCGGTGGTGAACTCGCTGAGTATCTTGATGTCGTCGTTGAATGAGACGACCATCACCTTGTCATCGGGACGAAGTTGGTTAACGAAAGTGATTGCAGCGTCCTGAATGTCTTCGAGTCTAAACTGAGTCGAAGGACTCGTGTCGAGCATCAACACGACCGAGAACGGTTTATCGACCGACTGAAAGAATGCTACTTCCTGTTCGACTCCATCTTCCCAGACACGAAACTCTTCCTTCTGAAGGTCGGGTACATACCTGCCGTCGCGATCCATGACGCTTACGGGAATCGTCACGAGCGTAGTGTTGACACGAATGACATCACCGGCCTCAACTTCTTCCGGTCCGGTTGGTGCTTGCTCCTGTTGTTTTTCCGGTTGGCGATTGTTCGGATAATTCGCGCCGCCGAGTACGGGCGGTTTCGTAGGCCCCTGCGTCGCAGGCGCCTGCGTCGTGGTCTCCGGCGGTGTCTGATTACCGACACGTCGCGGACGTCCCTGTCCAAAACCGATACTTATCGATGTTGAAAGCAGGGAGACGAGCGATAGGAAAACGAACAACTTTTTCATAGCAAGCTCCAACTCAGGGGTAGGCTGCACGCCAACCACAGTTTGATGCGTTCAGACAGCGATAGTGTTTGCGGTTTAGGGGAACTCAGGGAGAGAAAACCGTTTAGCAAGGGCAAGGATAACCCCTGCGCGGAATATTAGGCAAGGTTCAGATCAGCCACAAAGAAGGGACAAAAAGCACAAAACCCGTGAGGGGCTTTTGTGCTTGCTTGTCGCGCTCATTCGGTTGAGCTGGCGGCGGCGCTCGAAAGGGCGTTCCAAATGAACGGCAGTGTGCCCCACGTTTGGCCGCGGTGCTGCGGGCGAAAGCCAAACAGGACGACCCGTCCTTTCCCGACGCTGACTTCCGCGAGCGCTATTTGCCCTTGCAGCTTGTCTTCGCCGAGTAGCCAGCCACTCATGAGCACATTGTCCTTCGCGTAGCGTGCGACGACGCGTACGTTCGCGTTTGTTTCAGCGGTAAATGCCGAGCTGTTGATGAAGTAGGCGGGAAGCCTTTCCGGCAGTAGCGAGGCAATCGGGTTCTTGTTGTCCACCTCGAGCGCGACGATTGATCCGGGACAGTAAAACTCCGAAGACCGAATGCCTGCGAGCGTGTTGCGAAGCGGCAGGTTAAACTGCTTGATCGCCAGATCGCAGGCTGCGTCAAAACAGATCAACATCCCGCCGTTAGTGACAAACTCTTTCAGGTTCTGGACGCCCGCTTCACTTATGCCGCCCGTGTATTCCGCCGGCAAGCTTCCGGCAGCGTTGCCGGCCATGATCTGCGTGCTCGGTTGTGAAGGAAGAACAACCGCATCGAACTTCGAATTGAGCGCTCCGTTTCTGACATCGGCGTCGGTTAACGAGGAGTAAGGAACGTTAAAGGTGTCGAAAACGAAACGCGTCCAGCCTTCGTCCATGTTACTCATCGAGCCTTTGTAAATCCCGACGCGAACCGGATGCTTCACCGGATTCTTAATCGGCGACTCATCGCCGTTCTTCAGCGTGAGCGCGAGATCCGTCCTGACCTGATTTGCATCCTTGAGTAACGTCAGCTTTCTTCCGCTCGCCGGTTCTTTGATGGCGACGACTGCCGGCGCCTCAACTCCCATTTGCAGCGGCAGAGTCCAACCAGCGACGTCGTAAGGTCGCTCGGCTTCTCCCTGCCCCGTTAATCTGTTCGGGTAGATCTGCGGTTCAAACAGCGCCAGGATATTCGTCCGTTGCGGCTGCGTGAGAAAGACGATGTAACTGCCGGCAGGCACCTCCTGCATCGCCGAAGACGTCAGACTCGCCAATCTTCTGTACGATCCCAACTTCTCGGCAACTGGATTCGTTCTGCGCAAGATTGATGTTGCTAAAAGAGCGTGCAGTTCGTGATCGAGCCGGAAGACTTCGACGCCCTGGTCTATCAAACTGCCGACCATCTTCGCGACTGCTTCATCGCGCGCCTGTCCCGCGGGAATTAAGTACGCGACGGGCTCGCCGACATTGGATTCGACACTCTTTCGGCCCAGCTCGTAGAAGTTGCGCAGGTATTCGACGCGGAACTTTGAAGCCATCGACAGAATCGATCGGGCGGCAATCATTTCCATCGCCATGATGTCGCGCGGGCGCCATGAGCCCGCCGCCCACGGATCAGGAAAATTGGTTGTCGCTTCAGTTGCGTTGCGCATGCCGCGCGTGCTCGAGCGCGCCAGTTGTTCTTGTGTGACTGCGGCCGGCGTCATGAGCCGTGCACTGGCGGCCTCGGAGAGGATGCCGATGGAATTGTGGAAGTAAGGTGCGGTACGAAAGCCGCCATGCCACCACGTGTCATACAGCGCATTCGTCAGCACACCTTTGAAGCCGGCGGCCTGCAAATCCGCGGCCACTTTATGACCGATAAGCCCGACTTGTCGCAGCAGCAACGGCGAGATGTTTGGGTTCGGAGGATCGTAAAAAGGAGGAATGAAAAACCGGGATCCGTTCGAGCCCTGCTGGTGCACGTCATAAACAATTTGAGGAAACCACTCATGCCAGAGCAAGCGCGTGATTAGCTGCGTCTCTTTGAGATTGAGCATGAACCAATCGCGGTTGTCGTCGTGACCCGCGTAATGGTGATAAAGCTCGGGCGGTTCTTTTCCTTCGTATGGTGTACCGAGCGTTTTGCGATACCAGTCGGCGACGATATCGATGCCGTCAGGATTGGGCGACGGAATCAGCAGCAGGATTGTGTTTTCCAAAAGCGCGCGGGTGTCCGCGTCTTGTGCGGTCGCGAGTTCGTAAGCGAGTTGCATCGACATCTGTGAAGCGACGATTTCAGTCGAGTGGATCGAGCATGAAATCGTGACGACTACCTTGCCATCTGCAAGTAGCCGGTCGCGCTGCATGTCGTTAGTGATCCTGCGTGGATCGGCAAGCTGCTGCTGTATCTCTTTGTATTTTGGCAGAGCCAGTATATTCTCACGCGCGCTGATGACGGCGACGATTAGAGGCCGCTTTAACGTCGATTGGCCCAACGTCTGCACCGAAACACGGTCGGAAGCGCGGTCCAAACGTTCGAAATAATCTGTTATCTGGGGCCAGCCGGCGATAGTGCGATCGTCTCCGGGTGTGAAGCCAAGCACCGATTTCGGAGACGGAATGGCAGCTGACTGACGAATGGCTTTTTGCGCGAAAGAAGATCCGGCAAGAGCCAGTATGAGTGCGAGACAAGCGACGAATGATCGATGGCTAATCATTCCGAGTTCCTTTGTTGAAGATGAAAGAGAGCGCTGCAATCGAGAAGACTATGGCGCAGGAGTCTAGCACAACCAGGCGTCGCAGCTTCATACGCCGCCTGCATTACTGGTGGTCATTGTTTGTTGCTGGAACGCTACTCGGAGTAATCGGGCCGCCGGTACTGCTGTTTTCATGGCTCGTCAATCGTCATCATCTCGTGTATCCGTGGGCGCTCTTCGGTGCTCGCGCATGGCTGCTCTTGAGCGGCGTGCATGTAAAAGTGAGAGGGCTCGAGCTGCTCGATCCGAAACAGACGTACGTGTTCGTCTCAAACCACCGTTCGTATTTGGACACCGCGGCGATGTTCATTTATACGGGCCGACGTATCGGGCTGCTGGCCAAGAAGGAGCTCTTGAAAGTTCCGGTACTTGGTGTGGGGATGGGTTTCGTGAATGTGATGGCCATCGATCGCAGCAACCGTGAGAGTGCGATTCGTACTACTGAAGCCGCAGCCAAACGAATTCAGTCGGGAGTTTCATTTGCGGTTTTTGTTGAAGGGACACGTGCGAAGCCCGGTGAACTGCTGCCGTTCAAGAAGGGCGCGTTCTACATGGCGCGGCAAGCCGGAGTGCCGGTCGTGCCGGTGGCGATCAAGAATTCGGATGTATTGATGGGAAAGGGAACCGGCGAAGCTCGATCCGGGATTCTCGAGATGGTCTTTCTGCCGCCCGTTGAGACAGCCGATAGGACCACCGACGAAGACATTGATCGCCTCGTTGCTGAAGCCCATCAGGCGATCGCCACCGAACTTGACGATCAGCCACAAAAAGGCACAAAAAGCACAGGGTGATTTTTGTGCGTTTGTCCCTCTTTATGGCTGAAAGTCGTAGGTGATCACTCCAGCGACTTTCACCGTGATCCCGTCCTTCGTTGTCGGCTCGAACGTCGCTTGACGAGCAGCGGCCTCCGCGGCTTCGCGCAACGGCAGTGGCCCATCGGTGGCCTTCGCGGAAATTACTTTTCCGTTCTCATCCACGACTACGCGAACAGTGACTCTGCCCGAAGCCTTGACTCTCTTTGCCTCTTCAGGGAACACCGGCTTAGGCAACGAGACCGCTTTACTATTCAGCACGCCGCCTTCAATGGGCTTCGCGACACCGGTGGATGACGGTGCTTCGTCGCTCTCACCAACCTCCGTGACTTTGAGTGTGGCCCGTGTTGGCGTGAAGTCCATGTAAAGAACTTTCATACGCACGTGCAGCGAACTGCCATTCTCAAAAACGAGTTCCTCGTCCGCATACGAATACGTCGGAAACCAGTAACGGCCATCGATATGTTGGCGATAAGTTTCAACCGTGGGAAACTTGTTCTTCTTGGTTTCCGGAACTCCCTTGCCCTTCGTCTTCACAATCTGCAGATCCTGATCGTCAACCCAGATGCGCCCCGAGAACAGTCTGTCTTTAGGGTTCTTGGGATTGGGCATCACCTTTGGAGTCACGTCAAAGATGTGCAGGTTGAGTTCGTCTATCTTCTCTTTGCCGACATAGCGGATGTCGTACTTATCGATCTTTGACGGTTCAAGCGCGAATGGTTCGACACCGCCGAGGTCTTCTATGTCTTCCGCGGTCACCTCGGGCATTGTGGACATCGGGAAAAAACTGATCTTCTCGTAGCGGTTTCCCTGATCGTCGAATGTGAAGATCGACACTCGATGGTACTCACCGATGACCTGTCCACCCATACCGATACTCTGGATCAATGCATCGCGCTTGAAAGAGTAACTATTCAACGCACGGCGAAACTCCGCTTCCTTCGTCGTGAAAGAGCGAATGATGCGATCGGCTTCAGCCGAATCCATCGGTCCATTGGCCCCGTTCTGGGCCGACACACTAAAAGCACTTAGGACCACGAGGGCCATCGCGGCAATGATCAGAGGAGTCCTCATACGTTCGTTCTTCATCCTGAAAGGGGATTTGACCGTCCCGGGTTATGTGAAATCTAACTGTCCTCAGATGCCTGTTGGGGAGAGGCCTGTTGCCAGCCGGGCGGCGGCTCCGGAGGCCGCCGGCGCGAGATTGCCATTTTCCTGTTGCAAAATTTCATGCAATTAGTGTAAGGTGCCTGCACTAGAATAAGTTATAACTTGTCTAGCGTCGCGGTTAGACGAAAATTGGGAGCCCGATAGACCTCGAAAATTCGCGGCTCAGTTAGTTTGAAAGTTAAATTTCTCAAGGTCCTCATGTCGGCAACAGGCACTCGTCCAAAAACCGTGGAGCTTTACGGCGCGGGAGCGCAGACGTGACGCCGAGCGGCGGCGTTGCTTACACGGCGCGGGCGATAAACCAAGCTTTGGGAGGAGCTTGGTTTTACGTGGTCTGATGTCGATGATGTGCGCGGTGATTAGCTGCCCCTTCTGGGCGGGGTGGCTTAATAAATCACCGCGCACACCCCAGCTTACTGAATCCTTCAAACCCCATTCATTCACAACGATTACACGATCAAACACGGTTTACCTATGTCGTCCGGTTGATCATATTTTCCGGTAAACCGGACTTCAGGCTTCGACAAATTCTACCGGCACAGGGTGGGGAATAATACGCAGCTTGTGTCCCTCGTCCAGTAACCGCCGAACGGCCTCGCGACCCCGCTCCGTGTAATCCAGCGTCAGTTCGTTTACCCACATCCCTACAAATCTATCCGCCAGGGCCGGATCCATGTCCCGGGCAAACTGCAGGGCGTACTGAAGCGCGTCCTCCCGGTGAGTCAGCGAGTAGTTGATACTCTCCCGTAAAAGTTGCGAGACCTCTTTTATGCGGTCGGCGCCGAGCTCCCGGCGGATGACGTTTCCGCCCATCGGCAGTGGCAGGCCATGCCGCTCGTGCCACCACTCGCCAAGGTCAAGAACTTTATGGAGGCCCTTCGACTGGTAAAAAAGCTGACCCTCATGAATCAACAGGCCCGCGTCACAACTGCCGTCCTGCACCGCGTCGATAATTTTGTCGAAAGGAACTACTTCATACTGAAAATCAGAATTGAAAATC
>DASSEB010000395.1:0-17069 GCA_035696765.1 Pyrinomonadaceae bacterium
ACGTGCGGGATGTCGCTTTCCGTTTGATTGATCAGGAACAGATAATTCGCCGTAAACTTGTTTGGGAAGTTTTCGACGTCGTCGTACGCCTTCGACTTGCGCTGGACCATGTCCTCATCCCACGCTTTCATTTTCTTCAACAGCGCCTCGCCATCTTTCTTCAGCGCGCTGTACTTGTCGGCCGAAAGGGTTGAGTTGAGAAGCGATTCCAACTGCTTCTGCCGTTCATACATGCTGTTGATCATGCGGTGCATCGTCTTCAACTCCGGTTCCAAGCCCAGCATCGTTTGATGGTATTCGCTGTAGAGCGCAGGCGTGGTCGGGTAGAGCGGGTTGGCAAGGATCTCCGCATCGGTTGAAACAGTCTGGCTACCCATTTTCAGCGTGACAACATACTTTCCGGGGATTGCTTTATGTCCGGCCCAGCCGCCTTCGATGCGAACGTTCGGCACACCAGTCATCGTTTCATAGCGCATGTCCCATACAAACCTGTTCAGACCTTTCGCTTTTGGAAGCAGCGGATCGGGTCTTGGACCAGCTTCGTATCTGACAAACTTTTCATCAGCCTTTGAAGAGAAACTGCGAACCGTAGCGCCGGCTGCGTCCTTGATCTCCATCGTGATCTCGTCGTTCTTTTTTAGCTCGGGCAGCTGGTAGTACAGCACGACCCCGGTCGACGGATTCACGCCGCGGAACGTGTTAGTTCCGTTGAACTCATCCTCCGTGCGATCCAGTTCGCTGCCTCCGTTTACGATGTAAGCACCAGCGGGGCGATAGATCGCGAACGCAGGCGCGTCTTTCTTGTACTGGCGAATGACACTCAAATCGTCCAGTATCCAATACGCTCTGCCCGACGTGGCTGCAATCAGATTGCCTTTGTGTATTCGCAGATCAGTGATCGGCGTCAGAGGGAGGTTCAACTGAAACGGCGACCAGTCCCGGCCGCCATTCCACGAGATAAACAGACCAAGCTCAGTCCCCGCAAACAAAAGATCCCGGCGCACGTCGTCCTCGCGCACTACGCGCGTGAAGGCATTCGAAGGGATTCCGTTGTTGATTTTGGTCCACGTGTTTCCGTAATCAGTCGATTTGTACAAGCCCGGCGTGTGGTCGTTGAACTTGTAACGCGTTGTCGCAATATACACGGTCGCTTTGTCATGCGGCGACACTTCGATCGCATTCACCAAACACTCCTCGAGACCCTTCGGCGTAACATTCTTCCAGTTAGCGCCGTTATCACGCGTCACGTAGACAAACCCATCGTCGCTGCCGGTGTAGATCACGCCTTTTTCATGAGGCGACTCCATGATGTAAGCGAGTGTGCCGTAATTCTCCGCGCCGACTGCTTCGTTCGTGTATGGACCACCGCCCTTGCCCTGCTTCTCTTTTTCATTGCGCGTCAGATCCGGCGAGACTTCTTTCCACGAACGACCCATATCGCTCGTCTTCAGCAGATACTGCGAGCCGTGGTAGTAAGTGTTGGGTTCGTGTTTGCTCCAGATGATCGGCGCGTTCCAATTGAAACGATACTTGATGTCTTTCGCGTCCATCCCGAGATACTGAATCGGCGCGGCCATGATGTTCGTGCTGCCTTGCGCTTTCGTGTCGAGCACCTCAATCGTGCCCTGGTAACTATCACCCAGCACATACCGCGGATCATCCGGGTCGAACGCGAGAAAAGCACTTTCGCCGCCGGCAGAATAAGTCCAACTCGCCGGCCCGATCCCACCGCCTCCTAACTCACGGCTGGCGATCGAAACAGACGTGTTGTCTTGTTGTCCGCCATAAATGCGATACGGAAACTGATTGTCCACGTTGATGCGATAAAACTGCGCAGTCGGCATGTTCAACTGCGTGCTCCAGCTCTTGCCGCCGTTGAAAGTGATCGCGGAACCGCCGTCGTTGGAGATGATGAAGTTGCTCGGGTTATCGGGATTGATCCACAGATCGTGATAGTCGCCGTGCGTGCCGGAGAGTGACTCCCAGGTCTTACCGGCATCGTTGGAGCGCATCGCAGCCGCGCTCAACACGTAAATCGTGTTTTCATTCTTCGGATCGATGAAGAGCTCGATGTAATACCAGGCGCGCTGCACCAAACGGTGATCGTTGGTGATCCGGATCCACTTCTTACCGCCGTTACTTGAAACAAAAAGCCCGCCGGCTTCCTTATCTGAATCGCTCTCGATCAGCGCGTAGACTTTCTCCGGATTCGAACGGCTGACGGCAATCGACATCTTGCCCATCTCTTCCGGCAATCCGTCTTTCAGCTTGTCCCACGTCTCGCCGCTGTCCGTCGATTTATACAGACCACTGCCGGGTCCGCCGCTGATCACTTTCCACGGCAGCCGCCCGTGCTCCCACATGGCCGCGTAAAGTATGCGCGGGTTATTCATGTCCATCGACAGTTCCGCGGCGCCCGTCTTGTCATCGACATACAAAACGTTCTTCCACGTAGCGCCGCCGTCAATCGATTTGTACAGACCTCTTTCTTTCGATCTGCTGTACAAGGCACCCTGGGCGGCGACGAAAACTATGTTCGGATTTTTAGGATCGACGACGATGCGCGAGATGTGTTGCGTCGCATCCAGGCCGATTTTCTTCCATGTCTTTCCGGCGTCAGTTGATTTGTAGACGCCGTCGCCGTGGTGAGTCATCACACCGCGCACAGCGTGTTCGCCCATGCCCACGTAAACGACATTCGGATCGCTTTCGGCAACAGCAATCGCGCCGACAGAGCCAGTCTTGAAAAATCCGTCGGAGATGTTTCGCCAACTTATTCCCATGTCATCGGTTTTCCAGAGACCGCCGCCCGTCGTTCCCATGTAATAAGTTTTGGGATCGCCGACGACGCCGGTCCCCGCAACGGAGCGTCCGCCGCGAAACGGTCCGATCAATCGCCACTTCAGCGGTTTGAAGATGGCGTTGTAATCGTCGGCGGGGGTTTGCGAAGTCTGCGCGAAAACTTGCCCCACAAAAGCGCACAACAGGCACATCGACAGTAGGTGCTTTACCATTCGGAGTTCCTCAAAATGAAAGTTGTTATTACAGAGTGCGGTAATTTGTACCATGACCCGGCTCGTCCTGGGTGACAAAAAACAGCGGTAACAGGCCACTCACGGTCTTCTCTTGCATCTCATAGTCTGTCGGGAGTATTGATAAGGAGCCGCATGACTTCGAGAAGAGCAGAATCCGGCCGGCGCTTTTATACACTCTGGTGGACTGTACTTTGTGTTTCTATTCTGGTCAGTATTCAGGCATTCGCCGCGAGTAAGCCCAAGTTGACCAACAACACCGTTATTGCGAAGAGTCTCGGTGCTGCTGCTCTCAAGCCCGAGGGAGTGCGCGTCGCCGTGGAACTCGTTCCCGAAGAGCGCCGGAAGAGCCAGTCGCTGGCGGCGCGAATCGAGAAGCTCCCGGCGGGAAAGTGTCTTTACCTCGTTTTCAAGAACCTGCAAACCGCAAAACAGCCAGGCGAGCTTTATCACGTTTACCTCAATCTTAAAGAAGGCGAAAAGCCTGGCGAAGCCGACCATCCCGTCGCGATGCTGAACTTTTACAACTTCGGCGGAAACGCGCCGCGCGGATCGGACATGTTCTTCAGTTTCGACGTGACTGAAGCGCTAAAAAAGCTCGCGGCCGGAAATCAACTCTCTGAAGGTCTGACGCTCACGATCATTCCCGCTCAGCCACCCGCTGAAGGTGTCGTACCAACCGTAGGCCAGATCGAACTGGTCGAGCAGTAGTAATCAAATCAGGCTCAAATCCGTGTTATCCCTCGTTCATTAACCACGGATAACACGGATGAAATGGGATTGACAGCATAAGGCAAGCGGAATAATCTACGCGCGCTCACAACCCGGCTCACAAGGAGGCTCTATGTCCACTGTTTCCCGCCGCTCCTTCATTGCAGGAATTTCAGCGGTTCCGTTTGCACTTTGGTTTGAAAAGAACGGCTTCGCGCAACCGCCGCGCGTTCGACCCAACGTCATGTCGGCGCAAGGCCAGACAATGCTGAACACCTACGCTGATGCGGTCAAAATTATGATGAACACGCCCGAGCGAAACCCGATGGGATGGCTCTTCCAGTGGTACACGCACGGCGTCAGAGGCGATCGAACGAAGGCCGCAGAAATCGCGCGCGTCTATCCGTCACCGAGCGCGCAACGAACACTCGCGCAGCAGACGTGGGACACTTGCCAGGCGCATCATCCCACTGACATCGAAGACTTCTTCCTGCCCTGGCATCGCATGTACCTGTTCTTCTTCGAGCGCATCGTTCAAAGGGTCACCAACACTCCGAGTTTCGCGCTCCCGTACTGGGATTACACGAACGCCTCGTCGCCGTCCGGGCCGCGCCTCCCGAATCGCTTCATCAACCCGGCAAACACGTCAAATCCACTGTTCCGCCAAAACCGGCGCGCATCGGTGAATGCGGGCAATCCGATCGATCAGAGTAGTCCGGGTTCGTTGAATCTAAACTCGCTTGCGCAATGTTCGTACTCGCGCGTGGGCGCAGTTCAGGGATTCAACATGAACCTCGATTTCAACCTGCACGGCACGATCCACGTTCTCGTCGGCAACAACGTGGGCATGGGAAGCGTACCGTGGGCGGCGAACGATCCGATCTTCTGGTTACATCACTGCAACATCGATCGGCTCTGGGCAAGCTGGAACGACGCCAATCGAAAGAACCCCAACACTGCCGCATGGCTCAACAAGCAATTTGTTTTCGCGGACGAAAACGGCGTCAGGGTCTCGGTGAGAGTGAGAGACTTCAGAAACATCATGCCGCTGCGTTATCGATACGAAGAACTCGCGCCGGTTCCCGCCTGCCCGCCGGGTGCGACCGCAACTGGTCCACCGCGCATGCGCGCGAGAGTGGCGTCGGCGGTGGAGCTGGGCAGTAGTCCCGTTAGAGCAAACCTGGCGGCGCCGCCGAGCACCGCGGCGGGTTTGGACGACCTGGTTACACGCGTGAGAAACCTCGGCGCGAACCGAAGGCTGTACCTCGTTATAAGAAACCTGAATGCGCAAGCGCCGCCGGGAACACTTTTCGATGTGTTTCTCGAGTTACCGGAAGGCGCCACCGGTTCGGCGGCCGAGTCACACAAGATCGGCAGCATTCACTTTTTCGATGCAGTGCCGCACGGCGGTCATGGCTCAGCGGCCGCCAATGCGGAGCAGAAGTTTTTTAGTTTCGACATCACGGACCTGGCAAAGCGATTGGTGGGTGAAGGACGTTTCACAGCAACGCCAACGCTGACGATCGCTCCTGCAGATCAAGTTGAGGCGACGGCTCGACCGGTCGTGGGTGAAATCCAGCTGATCGAGCAGTAGAAAACCCGTCCGCGGATTACACAGATAACGTGGGTAATCTGCGGATAGGTACTGTATGATTCGGACATGCCCAAAATGCGTCTCGATCTTCAGGAAGGATTTACCGGCGACGCCGTCGAGATTCGTGTTAACGGCAGGACCGTTTTGAAAGCGGAGGGAGTCACGAGCAGGCGTGTGGTTGGTCTGGCTCTCTCCACTGAAATCGAGGTTTCCGACGGCACGCTCAACATCGAGATAAAAATTCCAACTAAAAACCTGTCGCACACAATCTCGGTTGAAGCGTCGACTACTCCCAACCTGGGAATATCGATTCAAGACGGACAGATCAAGATCATCACATCCGAGAGACGTTTCGGCTACGCGTAACGCGCAGCCCACCTCCTCAGCATCATCAATTCCATTCTCAGAGGTGTTTAGATGGCCAAGCGAAGCACCGCAGCAACAGCACCAACAAGCATTAGCGGGCAGTACGAAGGCGAAATGACCGCGCCCACGAGCGGCCTCACTTTTCTGGACCTGCGTATCGACGTCGACAAACGTTATGCAAACTCGCCCGTAATGAAGAGAGTCAGTGGTGATTTCTACCAGTTAAATAAAATCTCCGTGCCCGGTAGCCCGCCCAAAGTGACCCGCGTCTACAGAGAATCGTGGATTGTTCACCGGCCTACCATGAAGACAGTCGGTAACAAAGTGGAGATCACCGGCAAGGTGACTTTCTGGAAAGGAACTCATCCACCCAACACGCTCAAGATCACGATGGCGACGCCGCAATCCGGCGTTACACCCTCGTGCCTCGTTACCTTGACGCGGCCGGGCGGACAAGCTGCTGTTTACAACTGCACGAAGAAGTCAGATTCGTTTCGCTCGTTGAATCTGGAGATCGACGTTTGCAAATCGGTAAACGCGCCACCGATGCGGCCTACGTGGAACACCGACGGCCATCCGATCAAACCCGCCGGTCTTCCGGCGCGAGTGCTGACGATCGAAGAGGCCTATCGTGAAGCAGGCGTACAGGTAAAGATTCGTCCCGGGTCGACCGTCATCGACGACAGCGATGCGGAGTTTGAAACGTGGTCCGACGCCGAGCTGCACAACGCGATGGAGACTTACTTCAGCCAGATCGGTGGTTCATGGCCCAAGTGGGAGATGTGGGGCATCCTCGCGGGCGCTTATGAAGAGCCGTCCGTTGGCGGCATCATGTTCGACGCGGCCGCGACCTTTGGCGGCGCAGGCAAGGCGCCCGAAAGACAGGGCTTTGCAGTTTTCCGGAAACACGAGTGGTTCGACAACCTCGTGGACGGAACGCCCGCTAACGCCGATCAGGCCGCGTCGATGCGACAGTTTCTTTATACCTGGGTACACGAAGCAGGTCACGCATTCAACTTCCTTCATTCGTGGGACAAGAACCGGCCGGACGCTCTGTCGTGGATGAATTACGACTGGCGTTACGACAATCAGAACGGCGCAAACAGCTTCTGGTCCAACTTCATGTTCAGGTTCGACGACGAAGAGTTGATACATCTGCGGCACGGCGATCGTTCGGCTGTGATCATGGGTGGAGATCCGTGGGCGTCAGGTGGTCATCTCGAAGCGCCGCCGGGCGCGGAGTACCTTGCAGCGCCGCCGGGCGCGATGGCGAGTGTCGAGGGAGAACAACCAGTCGAACTGTTGATTCGTTCGAAAGAGTACTTCGAGTTCATGGAACCGGTCGCGATCGAATTGCGGCTGAGAAATTTGTTCTCGGACATGCCGATCACGTTGGACTCGCGTCTGCATCCCGAATACGGCGGGATCGTGATTTACATTCGCCGGCCGGATGGTCGCATCGTCGAGTATGCGCCGGTGATGTGCAAGCTTGCTTACACGAGTCCGAAGCAGTTGCAGCCTCTGTTTCCCGATGAGCAGCCGGGCTCCGATCGTTACAGTGAAGAAGTGCTGATCAGTTATGGGCGTTATGGGTTTTATTTTGACGAGCCGGGCGAGTATTACGTGCGGGCGTTGTACCAGGGCGGCGGCGATCTGTTGATACCGTCCAACGTTCACCGGTTGCGCGTTGGCAGTCCCTTGACGCGACAACTCGATCGCACCGCGCAGGATTATTTCTCGTACGAAGTGGGAATGAACTTGTATCTCGACGGTTCGCGCTCGACGCACCTGGAAAAAGGATTCGATCTCCTGCGCGAGATGAGTGAGGAACACAAAGACAGCTTGCTAGGAGCGAAGCTCGCGATGACCGTCGCGAATGGTTTGACGCAGCCATTTTTCCAGCTTGAAAAGACTGGCGAGGAGAACGTAACGGTAAAACTGAGCCAGGCGTATAAAGCTGAACCGAAAGAAGCACTGAAACTCACTGATGCGGCGGTGGATGTTTTTCAGAAGACCAGGCAGAAGGCTTTGAATCTTAGTTACCGGCAACTTGTAAGTCAGCGAGTGGATTCCCTCGTGGCCTTGGACAGGCAGAAGCAGGCAGTCAGGGAATTGGGAGACCTGGAGCAACACTTGCGCAACCTGGGCGCGAATGCGCCCGTGCTGGACCAGATCAGCAACCTCGCGAGCACGATCAGTTCCACGCCGCCGCATGAGGTTCAGGAGTATCATCGCCGGCACCGGCTCTGGGACAGGGTGAGGACGCACGATAAATTGGCTGCGGTCGCGGGAGAGGACAGGCCCCGTGTCGCTAAGAAGACACCGGCGAAGACATCGGCGAAGAAATCGTCGAAGAAGCCTCGAAAGGTGGCTAAGAAGGCCCGCAAGCGATAGCATGTCCGCGCGGACTCGGCCTGAATTTATGCACGGCTTTAACAAACGTCATGCGGCTGTTTGCCTGTTGCTTTTCTGCTTCGCACTCAACCTGCGCGGACAGGAGCAGGATCAGGAAATAGTTCGCATCACGACCAACCTGGTCCAGGTAGACGTTGTCGTCACCAAAGACGGCAAGCAGATCACGGACCTGAAGCCGGAAGACTTCGAGATACTCGAAGACGGACGCCGCCAGTCGATCACAAACTTTGCTTACGTTTCGACCAACACCTCACGTACCGAGAACGCCGCGCCAAAGAACGACAGCGCTCCGGTAATTCCCAAGCCGCCACTGCCGCGCGACATCAAACGAACCGTAGCGATCGTCGTCGACGATCTCGGCATGTCGTTTCAAAGCATGGCCAACCTGCGGACGTACTTGCGCAAGTTCTTGAGCGAGAACCTCCGGCCAAACGATCTGATCGCGATTATTCGGACCGGTGGAGAAGTCGGTGCGTTACAGCAATTCACTTCCGATCCGCGTGTGTTATCGAGTGCGATCTCGGATTTGAAGTGGAACCCGTGCAGTCGGGTCGGCGCAAGCGTCCTCACGCCCGAGAGATCGTTGATCGTACTCAACGCCCCGGAGAGGCAATTGAACAGCCGGCTCCCACCGGACAGATCTCCGAGCAGTGGCCAGGTCGATCGGCCCACCGTCAGCAACGAATCCAATGCATGCTCAGTTGGTAGCTCAGTTTCCTATTCCATCAACGCGCTTCGTTTCATCTTGAGAGGAATGCGCGAGCTGCCCGGCCGGAAGTCGATGATGGTTATCTCCGACAACTTGCCGATACAGGACCAGGAGCTGGCGCCCGCTGACTTTGGATTTAAAAGACCGGTTAGAGAAAGGGCGAACGTCATCGACGTTTGGACACAATCGACCAGTTATGCGGATGGGTTGCATGGTCTATCCGAGCTCGCGATTCGTGGTTCGGTCGTCATTTACGGCGTTAGTTCGCAACGACTGCAGGCCACCGGAGCCACGGCTGCTGACGAGATTTCATTTCCGCCGGTTGCTGCTCGCGGCGTGCCGCCAAGACCTGATCAGCAGGATATGTTGTCGAGGCTGATGCGCACGCGCTCTGCTGAATTGCGTCGCAACACGGATGGCGCGGAGGTGCTCGCACAAGAAACCGGCGGGTTCGTCGTGCGCAACAAAAACGACTTCGGGCTCGAGCGGATATTTGAAGATCAGAGCGGCTACTACCTGATTGGCTATCGCCCTGCGAGCACGACTTTCGATCGTCGCTTTCACACGATTCAAGCACGTTTGAAGCGCGACGGCTTCACGGTACGCACGCGCGCGGGCTTTTACGGCGTCACCGAAGCAGAAGCGCGAGCGAGCGAACCTGTGTTGACCGATCGACTTACTCGCGCGCTTGTTTCTCCGTTTGCGGTAAACGATGCGCACGTGCAGTTGACGAGTTTCTTCGTCAACGATCCGGCGCGCGGTTCGTTGTTACGCGTGTTCCTTGCGCTTTATGCGAAGGACCTGACGTTTGTCGAAGAACCCGACGGCACACATACCGCGAAACTCGATCTCAGCACCGTGTTGTTTGGCGCCAACGGATCGGTTGCTCACAAGCAGGATCAAAATGCGGTGGTGCGCCTGCGCGGCAAACCTTATGAGCGCGCGCTGCGTGAAGGTGTCGTTTATGGATTCGATTTGCCGTTAAAACAGGCTGGGGCGTTTCACTTGCGCGTGGGCGTGAGAGATGCGGCGTCGCAACGCGTCGGTGCTTCGGGACAGTTCATCCATGTGCCGGACTTGAAGAGCGGCGAGCTCGCGCTCTCGGGAATTCTGCTGCACTCAGAGACGCCGGAGGGTGCGACCGATGATGATGCGCAAAAGAGTTTCGTGATGAGGCGTTTTCAGCAAGGCGTGTCATTGGTGTTTGGGTACACGATTTACAATGCGGGCGTTGATAAGAAGAAGAGCTTACCGCAGTTGACGACCCGAACGTTTGTGTTTCGAGACGCGACGAAGATCTACAGCTCGGATGCAGTGGAGATCGACGCAAAAGGGCAGGCAGACTTGCAACGCATTTCCAGCGGCGCGCGGCTGCAACTCGGGCCGGCGCTTACACCCGGCGAGTACGCGCTTCAGATCGTCGTCGAAGACAAGATAACGAAACGCACCGCGACGCAGTGGACGTACTTCGAAGTGGGTCCGCGTTCATCCGCGGTTAACTAAAACCATCGCCGTGCGTCCTGCGGGCACGCGAACATCAAATCGCTTCCTCGTCTCCAAATGTGTGACCGCCATCTGCGTGTTGCGATCCGTTTCCGACACGAACGTGTAAAGCACCACGTCGCGGAAAACCGAAGGCAGGACGAGCACGGCAGGTGTCCGCGGCGTTGCGGTGAAAACAGGCGCTACACCCGCTTGCGCGAGCACAAATTTGTAGAAGGCAGCGAGCGCCGTCATCGAGTCGCTGAGTTCGAGTGGCAGCGGACTCCACACAATGCGACCCAACCCCACACGCTGAATAACCGGACCACCCCCCGAACCTCTCACGACCGCTTTCTCAAGTCGTTGCATCTTCTCGCCGTCATAGCGCACCGCATATTCGTTCGTTCCAATTTTGATGAACTCGGACTGTGCCACAGGCTCGATCTCAGCCGGCAGTCCCTTATCAATTGCTCCTGAGATCGCGATCGTCGCACCGCGTTTTGCTTCCGACATAAGTGCGTCCCAGCACTTCTGCGTTAACACTCGCGGTGACGGAACAATGAGCAGTTTCGCCTGACCCGAATACTCCGCGAGCGTGTATTCACTCACGGCCTGCACCGGCACGCCGCAGTGGTAATACATCGCCCGCACACATCTCCGCGTCGCTTCCTGGGCAAAACTGCGCGGCGAGAACATGTGCGAGTGAGGGATGACCATCGCAACCGGTTCCGAGATCCGATCTCTCAGAAGATGCCCATGCTCGCGCATGAACTTCGCGATTGCGAGAAACGGCTGCAGCTCCGGTTTCGCCGTTCCATCAACACGATGAAATCCGATCCCGACTTCGTTCGTCGAATTCATATACGGGTTCGTGTTCCAAACCCACTCGACGAAGCCCGCGCCGTCCGCCGCGAAAGAGATCGCCAGCTTGCGCTCGAGCAGCCGGCTCACTTCCTCCTCGCTGCGCCACCCGCCACCACCGTCAGGCTTTTCGTAAAACATGACGCCGGTCTCTTCGATGAGACTCAGCTTCGCAGGCGTTTTCGCAAGCACGCTGTCCCACACGATGTCGTCGTTGTTCCACCAGTTGTGCATCGACGTGAAGTCGAGCTCGCGCGCGAAGAACTGCGGATTGGGACTATCGCCGAGTCCGTTCTCGTCCTGGCCCACGGTGATCAATTGTTTTGAATTACCGTTGCTTCTGATCGCGACGGTCATCTGCCGGACCCAACGAATGAACATGTCCTGCGCGAAGAGTCGATAGTCGAGTGTTTTGAGCGGCACGCGTTCGTCGATGAGATTCACACTTTCGAAATCCGCCGGCCTGGGGAGAGACACGTCGTCAGCGGTTGTGCGCCAGGCTAGTTGCAATTGCCGGATGTGTTCGTCGTCAGTCGCGGCGGGATAACGATCTCTCAGCCACTGTTTCCAGGCCGCTTGTTCGTGCGCGTCGTAGTTGGGCCGGCAACTCCAGATGTACTTGTACGAGCCGAATGACGGCTCGTTGATGAAGTCCCAGATCACATCGTCAACACGCCGGCAACGTTCAGTGAACGCGGAAATGAACTGCTGCTGAGCTTTGATCGCGCGTGGATCGAGATACGCATTCTCGCCGCCCCAGGTCTCAGGGAGAAAAGCGAAGAAGGTGAAGATAACCGGAATGTCATACTTGTGCGCCGTCAGCAGAAACGCATCGAAGGCGCGCAACGTCGCTTCGTTCAGCTTGCCGGGTTCGGGCATGTACTTCTTCCAACCGGTCCAGATGCCGGTGCGCACGAGGTTCACGCCGGCGTCTTTCATCGCGCGGAAGTCTTCGTCCCACACCGACGCATTCGGCTCGAAGAGGAAGCGACGATGCTTGTCCGAAGCCATGTAGGTCGTGCCGGTGATCGGAAAGACTTTGCCGTCGCGGTAGAAGAAGTGTTTATCGACGGTGAGCGGCTTACCAGTCGCGAGGAGTGCTTCGTCGTAAATCCAGAAGCCGTTTTCGTGAACGAGATCGTGTAAGGTGAGTCTTGCCTGCAATTTGTACAGGCCACGTGTGAGCTTCACGTTGTCGGGAAGTTTTATCGACCCGGTTGCTTTTGTGCCTTCCGCTTTGAGCGGAACGCGCAAACGTGAAACCACGCGATCGGAGCCGTCGCGCAGCTCGATGGCGCAAGCCTCGGTTACGAGCTTCTCCACGTCGCCCTTCGGACGGAGCAGCTCGACTGAAATGGTCGGAGTTTCACCCGGTTTGTACGAGGCGAAGTTACTTCTTACTTCAAAGCGACTGGCGCCGTGCGATGCTCGTTGCGCAAGATCCGCGATTGCGGCTGGCTCGAGATCGCCACGGAAATTCGCGAGCATCCAACGCCCGCCTGCAAAGTCGCCAAGCAGACGATCGATCTGAATGACGGGCGCTGCTGCCGGTCGACCATCACTATCGACCAGCATTACGAGCGGCTGAACGACTCCCTCGTGTGGTCCATCACTGCCTGCTTCGTCGGGTTCATTGTTCGAGGAGCTCAGGCGCACGTACAACTCATAGACTTCATCTGCTTTTAAGCCGCCTTCGAGTACGTAGTTTCCAACCTTGTGAGTGGAGGTGTGGACCGGGAACGAGTGGGTTATGCCGAGTTGTTTGTGATACGTCGTCTGTTTGGGTTCAGCACGCCATTCATTTCCGGCGCGATAGACCGGCCTCGAGAGCGGCACGCCGCCGATGTTCAGCCAGTTGCCGCCGTCACGCAGATACTTCGACATCGCCGGCCAGGCACGTTTTGAAAACGCCGAGCCGTACGGTGTGATGAGCAGATCGAAACGCTTCGTGTCGAGTCGTGCGATCAGGTCCGACTCGTTGAGCAGCGTGACGGTGAACTTTCTCAGCGCTTGCTGGAGCGTGATATTGCAACCTTCAATCGAGGGAAATCCCGGCTCCCAGAACACGGCCACGGCAGGCGACTGCGATTGCGCAGCCAAAAGTACATCGGGAAGTGCGGTGGCAACTGCGGCGCCTCCGATACCTTTTAGAAACTTTCGCCTGTGAAATTTACCCACCATTCTTGAGCTACAAAAAGCGCAAAAAGCACGAAATGGCTCTGCTGAAAATTTTTGTGTCTTTTGTGCCTTTTTGTGGCGATACTAAAGAACAATGTCGACTACCGCCAACCAAAAGCGTTGGTATCAGTTTATTAGTTTATCACTCCTGCTTGGCCTCGCCGCTGCGATTGCCGCGCTGATTTTCTTTGGCTGGCTGGCCGACGAAGTTCTCGAAGGTGAAACGCGCCACTTTGACGAAGTCACACGAGCCGCGGTCCATCAATTTGCGTCGCCCGTGCTCACCACCATCATGCGTGGCCTCTCTTTCGTTGGTTCCACGCTGGCGCTCACGATCGCTTCGATCGCCGTCGTAGTATGCCTGGCTATGCGCAAGCTGGGACGCGAAGCAAAACTGTTTGCGCTCACGATGCTCGGCGGCGCGTTGTTGAATACGATTCTGAAGCTGGCGTTCAAGCGAACGCGGCCAATCCCGTTTTTTAACCTTTCGACTCCCGAAACGTACAGTTTTCCGAGTGGACACTCGTTAATGAGCGCGTGCTTCTTCGGCGCGTTGGCCGCACTCCTCACCGCGCGCATCAAGAGCAGACGTTTGCGAATAATAATCTGGATCGTCGCCACCGCGATGTTTTTACTGATTGGACTGTCGCGGATCTATCTGGGCGTGCATTACACCACCGACGTCATCGCGGGATTCGCGGCCGCGTTGATTTGGGTGTTGATGATTAGATTTGTCGAGCTGGAGTTAAAGAGAAGAAGGGCCAGGCTGTAATTCCGTCAAAAGGAATTTCATCTCAACGGCCAAACCGCCGCCCGCCGCATTTGCCGCCTGGACCGAACCGCCGTGCATGCGAACGGCCCGCTCCGTAATCGCAAGCCCGAGGCCGGTGCCACCGCCACTCTGCCGATCGCGCGCATCCTCGGCGCGGTAGAACGGACGAAAGATCTTCTCGAGCGCTTCATCGGGAACACCCTGGCCACGGTCCCGCACGCTTATCACCGCGAAGTTGTCTCCACCGCCGTTCTGCTTGCGCAGCGCGACTTCAACCGCCGTCCCCTCGCGCGTGTAATGCACCGCATTCCGCACAACATTCTCAACCGCGCTTCG
The DNA here is from genome assembly GCA_035696765.1 of Pyrinomonadaceae bacterium. Lineage (GTDB taxonomy): Bacteria > Acidobacteriota > Blastocatellia > Pyrinomonadales > Pyrinomonadaceae > PSRF01. Next base: position 14,457 of record DASSEB010000395.1, read on the forward strand.
CAGCAACTCCTCGACGCCCTTGATCGAACAGTTGTCACTCGAAACCACCTGCACCGCACGGTTCTGACTGCGCGCTTCGAAATCAGCATCATCCGCAACTTCACGCACGAGCGCCGCGAGATCGACGTCAGTGCGCTTGCGCCCATCCGTCCCGCTTTCCAAACGCGTCAACGTCAGCAACTGGCTGATCATCTCGTTGAGATTGTCTGACTCACGCTCGATGCGATCGAGCGCTCCATTCGCTTCCGCCCCGGAACGTTGTCGCGCCAAGCCCAGCGCAACGCCGAGTCGCGCGAGGGGCGATCGCAATTCGTGCGAGATGTCGCCGAGCAGTCGTTGTTGCGCCTTAACCATCGACTCCAGGCGCTCCGCCATCGAGTTGAAATCACGGCCCAACTGTCCAACTTCATCTTGCCGCTTCGCGAGCTTCGTCGACACGCGCGCGCCGAGGTTTCCCTCTGCAAGCTCGTTTGTCGTCGTGCGGAGTTTCAGCAGTGGTTGCGTGAGATAACGTGCCAGCCACAAACAAAAGATGCCGCCGATCACGAGCACCACGAGCAAACGCAGCCCCAACGTCTGGTAGCTGGGTTGAAACGGCGGACGAGGAATGTGAGCGATGTAGACGTAGCGCTGGCCCTTCGCGCTCACGACTGGCCGCGCGACGAGAGTGTTTTCAACGGCGAAATTAAATTCAATGTCACGACTCTCCATCGCCCGCGCGCGCAGTTCCTGAGCGCTCGGCGGCACCGTGCGTCCGGAAAGCTCTTTGCCGCTTTCGTCGAAGAAGGTCGCACTCACGCCCGAGGCTTTTTCTGTCGCCTGAAGCGCTGCGGTCAATGCGCCCGGTCCTGATTGTTCGTAGATCTCAGCCGCCTTCTGCGCGTTTGGGCCAACTTGCGCGAGATCCCGCCAGGATCGCCGCATCGGTGTCGGACGCGTCAGCGCCACCGCCGCAAACAGCGCGACGCTGATGATAATCATGGCGAGCCAGAACCAGATGAAGATTTTCAGATATAAGCTGCGAAACGGGATCTTCATTCTTTTTGTTTAGCCACAGCCGCACAACTGGGTTAGCCAGCCTTTTGTGCATTTTGTGCCTTTTTGTGGCTTCATTCTGATTTCTCAGGAGAAGCGCCATAAATATAGCCGACGCCGCGAATGGTCTTGATTCTTTCGAGACCATTAAGTTGGTGGCCCAGTTTCTTGCGGAGATTGCTGACGTGCATGTCGATGCTGCGATCGAAAGGCGACAGCTCGCGCCCTAAAACTTCCTTCACGAGGTCTTCTCGCTTCACGATCTGTCCCGCGTTGCGCAACAGTATTTCGAGCAGATCGTATTCGACACCGGTGAGTTCAACTACTTCACCCGAGCGGCGGACGTTGCGCGTGTTACTGTCCATTTCGATATCGCCGACACGAATGGTTTCGCGCGCCGAAGTAGTTGACTCAACAGGTTGCGCGCGCCGCAACACGGCACGAATACGAGCAACCAGCTCGCGAGGATTGAAAGGCTTTGGGAGGTAATCGTCCGCGCCGATCTCGAGGCCGACGATGCGATCGACGTCGTCCCCGCGCGCAGTCAGCATCAACACAGGAATGCGAGATCGGGCGCGAATGCGGCGCAGCACGTCAAAGCCATTCGTGCCCGGCAACATCACATCCAGCACCACGAGATCGTGTTCATCCGAAAGGGCGCGATCGATGCCGCGCTCGCCGTTGTGAATCGCTTCAACCTCGTAGCCCTCGGGCCCGAGGTATTCTCCGACCAGCTCGCAAAGGCCGACGTCGTCGTCAATTACCAGAACGCGTTCCATTTGTTGCTCAGCCAGATTGAAAGACATACAGATGACGAAGGCAAGTCGGCGAAGATCCTACAGGAAGCGCCGGTTTTCGTGCGTAAAGAAGTGTCAATCCTAAACTTTACAGAACTGACAAAACTTTACAATCCATTGACAGACTCTTTACGGCACATTTCGCTACAATCCGCCAGCTTATCCGTGTAGTCCGCGGCTAGGTCTGTCTTGCGCCCATTACCTGTCGAGGAGCTTCGTAATGAAGAAAATCATGTCAGCCATCGCCCTTTGCCTGGTCATCCCTGGCGCTCTGATCGCGCAGCAACGACCGGGCTCGTTGCGGGGCCAGGTGCTTGACGAATTGGGCGGCGCGATCGTGGGCGCAAGCGTGACCGCGATTGACGGAAAGGGCGTGGAAAAGACAGTCGTTTCCAACGACGCGGGCGCTTACACGATCAATGGACTCGCTCCCGGCAAATACACCGTGCGCGCGGTCAATGCAGGCTTCGCGATGTTTGAAAACGCGGACGTCGAAGTCACAGCCGGCAAGACACATCAATTCGACATAACCCTGAAAGTCGCGATCGAAGAACAGAAAGTAACGATCGCCACGGACAATCGTGAGTTGAGCACCGAGCCCGAAAACAACGCCGGCGCGGTCGTAATGAAAGGTGAGGATCTTGAATCGCTCCCTGACGATCCGGACGATCTCGCGGCCGCATTGCAAGCGTTAGCCGGTCCTTCCGCAGGTCCGAACGGCGGTCAGATATTCGTTGACGGTTTCACCGGCGGCCGGTTGCCGCCGCGCGCGTCGATTCGC
>DASSEB010000396.1:0-13707 GCA_035696765.1 Pyrinomonadaceae bacterium
CAGCGACGGATGGCGCGCCGTCCTGCAGCATTGAGATTTACCGGACCAAATCAGGGCGCAGCTCCCGCCGGAGAAGAAAACGGCAAAATAAAAACGGTAGTGAGAGATCAGCCGAAAGTCGGACGCAACGACCCTTGCCCATGCGGCTCGGGCAAGAAGTATAAGAAGTGTCATGGAATTGCGGCTTGAGCTCGGAAACCTCATCTACAAATCCCGTAGTTCAAGCCATCATTAGTGGCAGCGCTCCACAGCCGGCTCGCCTCGCAGCCGCGCGTGGAATGTTGCCACTGCAGCAGAACGATCTGTTGGAAGTGCTCGTCGCCCTCGCCACCAGCGACGATCTTCAAATTGCTTCAGCGGCCAGCGAGACACTGAAAGCCGAAACGCCTGAAGATCTTTTGATCGCCGCCTCCGCGTCTGACACTGTTCCAAACGTGTTGGCGTACCTGGCCACTCAAAGTGACGGCAAGCACGAAGTTTACGAAGCAACAATCCTGAACACGCGCACTCCCGATCAGGCGCTCGCAAAGTTAGCCGCGACTACTCCGCACAACTCGCTTTTGGAACTCATCACCATCAACCAGCAGCGGCTGGTCCGGTGTCCTGAGATTATCGACGCGATTCTCGGCAACCCGGCGTGTAGTGGCGAAGCTGAAAGACGTGCTCGCGAAACGCGTAAAGAGTTTTTTGAGAAAGAGCGTGGCGCGCGTCAGATTGCGGATGAGTTGAGAGCGCGTGGCCAAACCGCCGCGGCGGAGTTCTTCGAAGCCGCCGAGCTAACCACCGTGTCCGGTGAACTTAGTGTCGAAGATGCATGGCTGATTGCCGAACATATCGAGGTGTCGGACGCTGATCTTGACGACGCATGGTTACCAGCCGAACGTTACGAAGAGCTGGTTTCGGAAAGTGCGGAAGAAGTTTCAGCCAATGTCCAACGTGTAATTGAGAGTGAACGTTTAGAAGCCGGGAGCGTCAGTACTGAACGAATCTCGCTGATCCGCAAGATCATGTTCATGAACACGAGAGACAGGATGAAACTGGCGATGAAAGGAGACCGCGAGGCCCGGGGCATTCTGATCCGCGATTCGAACAAGGTGGTGTGCTCCGCTGTGGTTAACAATCCCCGCATCACGGAACAGGAAGTCGAGAATATCGCAGCTATGAGGACTGTTTCCGATGAGGTGCTGCGCCTGATTGCCATGAATCGGAGTTGGGCGCGTTCGTACCCGATTATTCACAATCTCGCCCGCAATCCGCGAACGCCGATACCCACCGTAATCAACATTCTGCTAAGAATTCGGACGAAAGATCTTCAAGCCCTGACGCAGAACCGAAACATCTCGGAGGCTGTACGCCGGCAGGCCCAGCGGCTTCACCAGACGCGATCCGGTGAATAAAGAGAGCTTGCGGCTCGGCATTTGTCCCCTCCGGCCGGAAGTTGTCACAAGAATTTTACGAAATATTCAATATTGTTCTTGACAGGTCACGGTTCAATCGTATAATTTCACACAATCGAAATAACCAAGGGGTCTTTGGATTTTCGTAATCATGCTCTGGGTGCAGTGTTGAGAGTTGGTGCGTAGGCTTTTCGTTATTTGGCTTTATCATTCCCCGCTTACGCGCCGCCCGATTGAATCGTAATTTTCGCGATTCTCATGCTTTGCACCGCCACCCTCTTTGCCCGAACCTACCCGTAACGCTTTGCCTCGCCAGTTCTTTGAATTGGCGAGGCCCTCTTCTTTTAAACCGAGTTATTTCTGCAAGACCTGAACGGCGGATTCAGTTTCAGCCGCGACGTGGTGGGCGGACCTAATCGTCTGGCCGCTCATGCGGGCAAAAAGTTCTTCGTACTGGTCCACCACAGTGTCCCAATCGTACTGGCTTTGGATGCGTTGCTGTGCACGGTTTCTGAAGGCTTGCACCAACGAGCCATCCCGCAGGACCCTTTGTAACTTCTCAGCCAGGTCGAATTCGTCGATATACGGCACACCGGCATCGCCAACGACCTCGAGATTTTCCGGTGTGGCAAGAGTGAGCACGCAGTTTCCAAAGCCCATCGCTTCCAGCAGCGCCGGGTGTGTGCCACCTACTTCCGTGGCGTGAATGTAACAGTAAGCGTTCTGCTGGAGGGCGCGATAGTCCTGGCCAAAAACAAACCCGGTGAAGATGATTCTTTTGTCGCCGCGCGCCTGGGCTTTCAAACTGCTGATGTATTGTTCGGCATACGGCGCATCGCCGACGATCAGCAACCGGTAAGCGGTTCTTACCTTTTTAAAGGCCTCGATGACCAGATGCGCATTGTTTTCAGGTTCGAGCCGCGAGACGTACAACACATATCTGTTTGGCTCGACGCGCCACTTCCGCACTGCCGCACGATCCGGACGTCGTTCCACCTCACTGCCGTAAGCAATCATCGTCGATGGAGTATTGTGGCGAGCGAGGTAGTAGTCCTGAATCACTCGCGCATCAGTCACCATCTCGTTCGGCAACAACGTCGAGAGATACTCCGCGAGCCGGTAATAACGCCGGCCCAACCAACCCCATTTCTTACGCTTGTGTTCGAGACCATCGACGTTGATTGCCACCGGCGTCCCGGTAAGTCTCAAAATCGGACTGAACGGAGCGTTAGCGCAGTTACAAATCAAAGCGGCGTCGTAGCGTCCGGCGACGGCGTGGATAGCTGACAAGAACGTGTGAACGACCGTATCGAAGTACTTGTGTCTGATCGTGGGTAGAACTTCGAGTCTGACGCCGTGATATTTCAGTTGTCTCGGCGAAACGTAGTGAGCGCGGCAATAGACGGTGACTTGATGGCCACGGGCCACGAGCCGCGTCGCGAGATGTTCTGCGAAGGTTTCAAAGCCGCCGTAGCTGGCTGGGATACCTCGCGTGCCGAGAATAGCGATGCGCATTGGATCTAGAGAGATAACCGGGCCACTTCTTCGTAAACGCTGAGCGTTTTGCGTGCAGTTTCCTGCCAATCAAAAGCCGCTGCTCTTTTTTGACCTTTCACGCTCAACTCTTCACGAAGCCGTGAATTGCTAATTAGTAGTTTGATTGCTTCGGCGATGGCGTCTGTGTCGAAAGGATCGACGGCCAACGCTGCGTCACCAACAACTTCGGGCAAGCTGGTCCTGTTACCGACGATTACGGGAGCACCACACTTCATCGCTTCGAGTGGTGGTAATCCGAACCCTTCGAAGTAAGACGGATAAACGAAGCAAAGCGCACCAGTATACAGTGCCGGCAAATCTGCTTCAGGTACATATCCGGTTAAAACAACCGAATCCTTTACGCCGGATTCTTCGAGTGCGCGCAGGGTTTGGTCGTAAAGCCACGCACACTTTCCGACGAGCACGAGTTTAGGCAGCTTAGCTGCTGAATGGCCGCCTCGCAATGAAGCGTAAGCCTTGATGAGTCGGGCCAGATTTTTGCGAGGCTGAATAGAACCTACAGATAAAATATAGTCGCCGTCTATCCCGTAATTATGTCGCACGCGTTGAAGTTCCCTATTGTCGTGGACGGGTGCGAAATGTTTCGGTGCAGCGAGCGGGATGGCCTTAATTCGTTCCGCTTCGATGCCGTAGGTTTCCATAATATCGCAACGCGTGTGTTCTGACAGCGAAAGAATTCGAGCGGCTCGCCGGGCAGAATGCCGCACTGTTAACCGCAACTGCGTTCGACTGCGACGATTGAAGGTCTGCGGCAAGTGTTCAAAAGACAGATCGTGAATACTGACCACGACGGGACACGGACAAAAAGGTGGCGCCGTAAACTGAACGTGCAGCACGTCGACGGGATTCTTCCGCAGTTCCGCGCTGAGTGTTAAGGGAATTCTGATGAGCGGCGTGTGAGGAAGAGTTGAGCGAACTTTGAAATTGGGCCAACGCTGGTGAAAGCGATCGCGTGCCTCGTCGGTCGTGACGTAGATGGTGTAGCTGTTGGCGCTGTCGATCTGGGCGAGGGCCTCGATCAGATTTATGGCGTAGCTTTCGTTGCCCCCAAGCTTCGCGCCAACAGCATGAGCATCGATCGCGATTCGCAAAACCGGATCCTGCCAATCCTGTAACTACTTCTTGGCTGCCGAAGCCTGATTATCGTCCGCCTGATGGCCGCGCGTGTCGCGCTCGCGGATGCGTGCGGCCTTACCTCGAAGTCCACGAAGATAATAGAGCTTGGCTCTCCTGACGCGGCCTCTTTTTACGAGGTCGATGTGGTCGATGATGGTCGCGTGCAGTGGGAAGATTCTTTCGACGCCGACGCCAAAACTCGTCTTTCTCACGGTGATGGTTTCGCGCGCGCCGCCATGTTTGCGCGCGATCACGACGCCTTCAAAAGCCTGCAATCTCTCTTTGGTCTCAGATTCCTTAATCCGCACGTGAACACGGACGGTATCGCCTGGCTGAAACTGTGGAATATTCTTACGCAGTTGGCCTTCTTCAATGTTGTCCAATCGATTCATTTCGCGATGCTCCTTATTAATTCTATTTCAGCAGGTCAGGCCGCTTACGCCGTGTTTTCTCTATCGCGGCTTGCTTACGCCAACGCTCAATCTCAGCGTGATTGCCGCTCAACAATACTTCGGGCACTTTCATGCCTCTAAATTCCGCCGGTCGCGTGTACTGCGGGTGGTCCAGCAAACCTTCCGAGAACGACTCGAATACCGCCGACGTTTCGCTGCCGAGCGCACCGGGCAACAGTCGAACAACCGCGTCGACTACCACGAGGGCGGCTGGTTCGCCTCCGGACAGCACATAGTCGCCGATCGAAATCTCGTCGGTGACCAACGCGTCGGCGACTCTTTCGTCGACTCCCTCATAACGTCCACAAAGGAGGACGACGTGGGATGTATTTTGTGAAAGATCCTGGGCCAAAGCCTGTGAAAACCCCTGACCTTGTGCCGATAACAAAACAACTCGTGTCTTTGCTGGAAAATCTTCTCGTCGAGAAGCTCCGGTTAGTGCTTCAACACCCGCGAAGATCGGCTCGGGCTTGAGAATCATTCCGTCGCCGCCACCGAATGGCCGATCGTCTACGACGTGGTGCTTATCGGTGGTCCACTGCCGCAGATCGTGGGCTTTGACATCGACCAGTCCAGCATTACGAGCCCGCCTCAAAATCCCACAATCTACCGTCTCACGAAAGAACTCGGGAAAGATCGTAATGATATCGAAGCGTAACATCCCTTATTGCTCAAAGATCTAAAAGTCCTTCGGGCGGATCGACGACGATCGTTTTCGCGGCGGCGTCGATCTCAACCACGATATCATCGACCAAAGGTACCAAACTTTCTTTGCCGTTCTCGTCAGCAATCGCCAGGATCTCGGTGCCGCCGGTCCTGATCACTGACTGAACTTTGCCGATGCTTTCACTGCCGACTGTTACCGTGCATCCTTCCAATTCCCAATGGTAGTAATGATCGGAAGGAAGTGCGACGCGCTCGGCTTCCGGAACAGCAAATTCAAATCCCACTAGCTGCCTGGCCGCCTCGACATCGTCGTAGCCAGCCAGTTTCAAAACTACCCGATCGTTTTGGAACCAGTAATCCTCCAGCCGACCGACTGTTCGTTCGCCGGTGGGCGAAACGAGCACTAGTTCTTCAACGTCTTCAAACCGCTCGGGAAAATCCGTCAAAAGCTCCGCGACGAGTTCGCCTTTGAGGCCGCGTGGTTTCACCGCCCGAGCGATAATCACCAGTTCACTCGAGCCTGCATCGTTCATCTGATCACTCGACGATTTCCAACAGGTAACGGCGGTTCTTCTTTGTTCCTGCGATGCGAGCCAGAGATCGCAGGGCGCGTATCGTCTTTCCCTGTTTGCCGATGATCTTTCCTACGTCATTCGGCGCGACGCGGACCTCGATGAGCGTGGATCCATTGCGCTGCTCGATCTCGCGAACGTCCACATTCTCGCTATCGTCAACCAACGACTTCACGATCATCTCAATAGCGTCACGCATGATTTCGCCCTAAACAGGGACTCACGACTGCGCTTCGGGAGCCGCAGCCTGTTCAGCTTTCGCGCTGGCCTTGATCAGCCGGCTAACAGTGTCAGTGGGTTGCGCACCTTTCTCGATCCAGTAGTTGACCCGGGTCAAGTTGAGCTTGATCTCCGCTGGATTGCGCGTGGGATTGTATGTGCCCAGGTTCTCCAAATAGGCTCCGTCGCGTTTCGACTGCTTTTCTTTGACTACAACGCGATACGAGGGGCTCTTCTTCGCACCAGTGCGCATTAACTTAATGGCTAGCAATTCGTTCCTCCTTCAGCGCCACTGATCGTGGCCTACCTTCGTGTCTTCTTTCGTTTCTTTTTCAACTTCTTTCGTGATGGTGCAGCGGGCAGCGACGGCATTTCTCCCGCGTCCCCGGCGAAACCAGCCATATCGGGCATGCCCGTCATCTTCCTCAGCATTTTGCTTTTCAGCCCGCCGCCTCCAAACAGTCCGGAACTGGAAAGCTGGCGCATCATCTGACGCATCTCGACGTACTGCTTGATGAGCTGATTTACGGACGCGACTGACGTCCCCGAACCGCGAGCGATGCGGCGACGGCGGTTCGCGTTCAAAATGCGGTGATCGTTGCGCTCCTCCCACGTCATCGAATCGATGATGGCTTCGGTGCGTTTCAGCTCCTGCTCCATCTGCTTCGATTGCTCTTCATCCAACTGCGGCATGCCGATGCCGCCGAGAAGCTGGTCGGGCAGCAGCTTCATGATTTTTGAGAAAGAGCCGAGCTTCTTGACCTGACGCAACTGCGAACGAAAGTCGTCGAGCGTGAATTCGTTCTTTTGCAGCTTCTTGAGCTGCTGTTCCGCTTCGTCCTGGTCGACTTTCGACTGAACTTCTTCAATGAGCGACAAGACGTCGCCCATGCCAAGAATGCGCTGCGCGACGCGATCCGGGTAGAACGGTTCGAGCGCGTCGTAACGTTCGCCGACACCGACAAACTTCACCGGCTGCCCGGTGACCTGTTTGATCGAAAGTGCGGCGCCGCCGCGAGCGTCCCCGTCCATCTTTGTCAGGATCACTCCCGTGATTCCCACGCGACGGTGAAACTCTTCCGCGGAGCGAACGGCGTCCTGACCCGTCATCGCGTCAGCAACAAAGAGAATTTCAACTGGATGCGTTTCCTGCTTGATGCTGACGAGTTCTTCCATCAACTCGTCGTCGATGTGCAGGCGGCCTGCCGTGTCGATCAGCAGCGTGTCGAAACCGGTTTGCTGCGCGTGTTTCTGCGCTTCACGAACGAGCGTGAGCGGATCGTTGGTTTGCGGATCTTCAAAGATCTGTTGGCCGGTGGCCTTCGCGATGACCTTCAGCTGCTCGCGAGCTGCCGGCCGGTAAACGTCTACTGAAAGCAGTAACGGCTTTCGATCCTGATTTGCAGCTAACCAACGGGCGATCTTTCCAGTCGACGTGGTTTTGCCCGAACCTTGCAGGCCAACCACCATCACTGTGTTTGGTAGCTGTTTCGTAAAGACGAGCCGCGACGATTGGCCACCAAGCAATTCAACCAGTTCGTCGAAAACGATTTTGACGACTTGCTCGGAAGGTTTGAGTTCCTGCCAAACCTGCTGCCCTTCGGCCTTCTGCTGAACAGAAGCAATAAAGTCTTTTGCGACTTTATAGTTGACGTCCGCTTCTAAAAGCGCCAGACGGATTTCGCGCAGCGCAGCGTCGACGTGCTCCTTCGTCAGCACGCCCTCGCCCCGCAAATTCTTTAGCGTGCGTTTTAATTTGTCCGAGAGCGACTCAAACATATAACCCTAGGCGAAGTTCCGCGCTGCGAACGGAAACGGAAATGATAGCGACCGACCTTGGGGGTGTCAAGGCGGCTAACCTGTTAAATTGGAGCGTAACCTGTGTGTTTCGAGAAGTTAATTTACGACGGATTGCTCAGGGCACCTCGCCGTAGCGAGAAAAATTCTAGCTTTGTACGAAAGAAACTGTACGATAATTGACTCCTGTGTTAAATTCGGCACGCATAACACGTTTGCGCGGCAAAACTGTAGTCGGAATAGTTTTGATGCGGTCCCTCCCATACTCATCATGAAAAGTGCGGTTGATTGATCTTTTATTAGGTACTAAATGGATAAACGTGTGGGTCACGAGCCCCCTGGTCGTGACCAGCAACAGCCCCCTACAGAGCGAGGTGTGGTCGATCTCGCTGACGCTCGGGTGAGAATTCGCTCGCGGGCGAAGCCTACTACTGAGTCGTTAACGCGCGAACTGGATGAAGTGCGTTCGTTGCTTGACCAGGGTCTGTCTACGGAAGCGAAAGATCGTCTTGCGTTACTAATCTCCAATGCCCGGTACAATCCTCAAATTCTCGCGCTGGCGCGGTGTGCACTTTCAACAGCGCTCGAGCAGCAGGGTTATTATCGCGACTCGCTCGCTGCGGTTGCGATGTATGAGGCTCCTGAAGCGCGTGTAAAACTGGACGATCAGACAGTCAGCTATCTTCGTGTCCAGATCGGGCTTGGATACAACTACAACGGCGACCATCCCAAAGCGATCGCGATGCTTCAGTCGACGTTGCGCGACTATGCTGAAAGCGGCGCGGTGAACCTGGGCCATATCTACGCAGCCTTGTCTCGCACGTACCGGACAATCAATGAATACCCGATCGCGCGCGATTATGCTCAGCGGGCGCTGGAAAGTTTTCGTCAGAATGGTGACTGGCGAGGACTGGCGGAATCCTATTTCGGTGTTGGGGTCGCGGATCTGCAGGAGGGTCGCTACGAATCGGCGCTGGAAAATTTCGGACAGGCTCTCAAGCTCATCGGCGACAGACCAGCGGCTTATGTCCTGGGCAGGACCTACGCGAACATGGCCGGGTGTTGCTGGTTCTTGAAACGGCCGCAGGAAGGCATTGATCATCTCAAGAAAGCGATCACCTACTACGAACGAACCGACCACAAGACCAACGCCGCCGATGGCTATAACAACCTCGGGATCAACCTGATCCTGATCGGGCATTGGGACCGAGCGCAGGAGTCGCTCGAGCGTGCGCTCGCGCTGGCCACTGAAGTGGATGAGCGTGGCGCCAAAGTCCCAATGATTCTGGATTCGCTGGGCGAGTTGCACATGCTTCGCGGCGATCTGGACCAGGCCAAGGATTATCTCAGTCGGGCTGTTGCCCTCGCGACTGAGAACGGGAACAAGTGGTACGCCGCTCAGGCGCTGAGGACGCTCGGACGCTGTTACCTCGCGATCGCCGATCCTGACAAGGCATTAGCAAAAGCTCGCGAAGCACTGACACTCGCGGAGACCATCGGCGATCGACAGGCGATTTGTGAGTCGCGCCTGATTGCTGCGGAAGCACATTTGTTAACGCGTGACTTGGACGAATGCAGCAAAGAGCTGCAGCGCGTTAGTGAGCAAACAACTGATTCCGCCACTGACCTCGGCTTCACCGGTGAAGCACACCGGCTTAACGGCATGCTGAATATGTCGCGCGGCGATGCAGCGGCCGCAGCACAGCATTTTGGTAGTAGTGTTTCGATCTTCGACATGCTCGGCGATCGATATCGCGCCGCACGCGCCCATCTCGAGTTAGGGCGCGCTTACGCGACGATATTGCCGGATCGTGCGGGTGAACATCTGAGCCGGGCATTAAATACGTTTCGCGAGTTAGGCGCACGACTTGATTTGTCTCGTGCTGAGGAAGAGCTGAGAGATCTCGCTCGCACAACCCCGGAACGCATTCAGGAGCAGTCTGCCCTCACGCAGCTTCTCACGTTGCGTTTGGCCGAGGCGGTTGCATCACGCGAACTTTTGCTACGCGAGCTCGCGGCGGTTATGCGTCAGGAGACCGGCGCGCATCGCGTGGTGATCACTGAACGCGGTGAACGACACCAGCCGAAAGTTGTGATTGCAATGGGCTGTACGCCCCCGGAGAGCGTGAAGCTCGCGGTCGAACTGGATCCGCTTCAAGATGATGATACCGCTCGCGAGCGTTATTGCCGTAAGCACGACGCCGCAGTGATTGTTTTGAAGTCTTCGAATGCCCCGGCAGCGACATTGTACTTAGCACCACGTAACCGATCGATGTTGCCGAAGGGTGTGGCTTTGGAACCACTACTCCGGGTTGTCGAGTTGGGAATGGATGTTTGCGCGCTCCGTGCAGGAGCGCAGAAGAGTGGTACTCATGAAAATGCCGACGAACTGACCGGCACCAGTTTGATGCCGGGGTTCATCCACTCGAGTCCGGCGATGACGCAGTTGGTCGAAGAGGTGCACAAGATCCGCTCGTCAGATGTCACGGTGTTGGTGACCGGCGAATCGGGCACGGGCAAGGAGTTAGTGGCGCGTGCCATCCACGCTATTTCGTCGCGGCGGGCGAAAGTTTTTGTTCCTTTCAATTGCACGGCAGTGCCGAAGGAACTATCGGAAGGCTACCTTTTCGGCTACCGGCGTGGAGCGTTTACGGGAGCCGTTAACGATTCGCACGGTGTGATTCGAACTGCCGCCGGCGGGACGCTGTTCCTCGATGAAGTTGGTGACTTACCACTCGACGTGCAACCGAAGCTGCTGCGGTTCCTGCAGGAAGGTGAGATTCAGCCACTCGGCGAACAACGGCCGAGTAAGGTTGATGTGCGCATCATCGCCGCGACGAACACCGATCTCGAAGAAATGGTCGCGCAGGGGCGTTTTCGTGAGGACCTTTACTACCGGCTGAACGTCATTCGCTTGCGAGTTCCGCCTTTGCGTGAACGCAGATCGGAGATCCCGACTATCGTCAACTACTACGTTAACCATTACGCCGCGAAGTTTGGTCGGAAGGACATACAGATCACGCCCCAGGCAGTTGATTTGTTGATGGTGAGTGATTGGCCGGGGAACGTGCGGCAACTGTGCAATGAAATTCAGCGGACTGTCGCACGTGCTGAAGATGGAACGATCATTACTCCGGAACACCTTTCGCCCGAATTGAAACGTACTTCGTCTCCAACAACGCCGTCGGCAGCCGCCGCAGCTTCGATTGCGTCGTTGCCGTCCTCGAATGTGCAGAGTACCGGCACTCTTGCAGATGCGCTGGCGGAAGTTGAACGGCGAATGATTTCTGACGCGCTACGGCGTCACAATGGGAACATCTCACGTGCGGCCCGCGAACTCGGATTAACTCGCCGTGGTCTCTACCTCAAGCTCGAACGCCACGATCTCAGCGCGAGCGCCTAATTCCTGACCAGGTTTGACGTTTTGCGTTGCGCAATCTCCTGCGCGATGCTCGAGATCTTGTTGATGTCGAAAGGCTTTGCCACGACCCAGTCAGCTTTTACGGCGTTTCGTGTCTGAACGCTAATCGCGTCGGCCCAGCCGCTGATAATCGCGATCGGCATCGTCCTGGAGCGCTGTCGAATTTCCGTGACCAGTTCCCAGCCGTTCATGTCGGGCATGCCGATGTCAGTGAAAACGGCGTCGAATTTACCTTCGTACTGCTCGTAGAGCGCGAGGGCAATCTCGCCGCTTTGAGCCGATACCACCTCGCAACCGTCCGCCTCCAGCGCTTCGATTAACACTTCGCGCACGTGCGTTTCATCGTCGACGACAAGGACGCGGACCTTGTCTTCCGATGGGGAAACCTGGATCTCTGTTGCGTCAGTGTCTTTGGCTTCCGGCAGTTCTGGCACTACTTTCGGCAGTGAAATCTTGAATGTCGTGCCCCGGCCCGGCTCACTATCGACTTCGATTGAGCCTTCGTGCCGTCGGATGATACCGAAACTGACCGCGAGGCCCATGCCCGTGCCCGCCTTCCCTTTGGTTGTAAAGAATGGGTCGAAGAGCCGTTGCTTGACCTCAGGACCCATGCCGGTGCCGGTGTCGGTAATGTGAAGGACGACGCGCTCGCGGGTTTCCTGGGTGGACACACGGACTTCGCCGCCGGAAGGCATGGCGTCGATGGCGTTATAGATCATGTTGACCAGCACTTCGCGCAGTTCAACCGGATCGCCCTTGATGTGGGCATTGCAATCGGCGTTGAGGGCGAAGCGAATCGGCGCGAATTCAGAGCGCGCCTCCCAGCGCGGCCGGGTCATTTCGCACGCATCCTTGAGGAGTTCGGCGACTGAAACGACTTCAAACTCGCGGCTGGGGCGCTGGCGAGCGAAGTCCTGAATACGGCGGATGATGTGCGCGCCGTCCTCAGCACTTTTGATGATCAGTTCCAAGCCGGCCTCGATTTTGGCGGGATCGTTGCTGTTGCGAAGGATCAACTGGGCGCGTCCCAGAATACCCGTCAGTGTGTTATTAACGTTGTGTGCGACGCCGAAGGAAAGCTCCCCGAGGGCGGCCATCTTTTGGGCATGAATCTCCTGTTCGCGTTGAGCTTCGTGGCGGGTGTGGGCTTCGGCGATAGTTTCCAGGCATTTTTTTAGCCGTTCACGGGTGGCAGGCTGCTGCGAGTTTGCGAGCAACTGGTTGGCCTGCGCGCCAATCTCCCGTCGCTCATCATCCGCCAGCTGCTCACACATCTCCTCAATAAGAATAAGCAGGGCCCTGCCAGCGGTTTCGTAATCTTCGCAACGCTCGGCTATTCTTTGAGCGCGCTCAAGACAAGGTTTAGCTTCTTGTTTCCTTCCCAGACGACACAACACGATTCCCCGTGTGGTCAGGGCCTCAGCGAGGAAGGCTTCTTCTCCAGTAATCTCCAACGTTTCAACCGACAAGTTAACGGTTTGTTCAGCTAGATCGTATTTTCCTGACGCTAAATAGAGCTGAGCAAGCGTTTCATCCACCTGAGCGCGCCTTACATTGTCTTGCAGCCTTTCAAACAGCCGTCGCGCTTTCGCCAGGTGGGTGCAAGCTTCATCAAATCTCTTTAAAGAGGAGAGCAAATATCCATGGTTGTTCTCTACTATCGCGGTATAACGATGATTCCCTACTCGCTTAAAATGGGATAACGCTTGGCAGTAATGTTCTAGGGCTTTTTCAAAGAAAACTTTTTTGTCTTCAGCAATGCCAAGTTCTTTGAGTGTATTGGCGTATTCTAGATGAAAGCGTCCCTTAAGCCAATTGCCAGAGCCTTTTACAAGGGGCGTAACCTGCTCCAACAAAGTCAGTGCGTTGTGCAGTCGACCAGCAAGTCTCTCTACTACCGCTAATCGAATTAAGCCTATACTTCTGAGTTCATGTTGATTATCAGGGAGATCTGTGAGCGCACTACGTAATGTTGCCCGCGCTAAGTCGAAAGCGCCCTGAGAATAATAACAACAAGCGAGCTCAATCCGCCCTTCAGCCGCCCCTATCCTTTCCTGCATTTGCTCGAAAATGGCAATAGAACCGTTAAGCAAAGCTTCGGCAGGTTTTCTTCCCCCCGACATGTGTTTCGAGCTTGCGACCCATCCACTCAAAGTACCGGCTACGAGAAGGAGTTCAGCTGCGGCAGAATCGCTCAATCCTTCTTGACGAGGCCACTCACCAAGGGTCCACCAATGCTGTAACGCTTCGCACCCAGCGTCGTAATTTCCCTCTGCGAGCTTTTCTCGGGCTATGGCGCAACACGCAAGTACTTGCTCGCTGATGCTTAGAGTGGGCGCTGGGTGCTGGTTTAGAAGTGATGTATCCACGTAATTAGGCTTACTGTTCGAGTTGGAGTGAGTATGTTATATGCAGTGTCACTAAGGTATACAACGGGGATGTTTCCCTTCAATTCTTGTTGATAATAAAGAGCTTACGAACAAACACCTCAGAAAATCCGCCAAAACGTC
>DASSEB010000397.1:0-8555 GCA_035696765.1 Pyrinomonadaceae bacterium
AACTAAACCTCCCGCCAGTGCTGCCTTGAGTTCATCCAAACTGTACCGTCCAGGAGACATGTTTCGAGTTACGGCGCCTCGTAGCTTTAGCCCATGTGCGGCACTGACAACAAACTGTTCTGAATTAGCGTCAATGCCCCCTTCAGACTGGGGCGAACTTCAAATGCTGATGGTCTAATCGCCACACTGTGCGAACGAGGCGCAAGTAGATTTCTTTTGGTCTCCTCGACGATGATCGGTTCGATTACTCCCCACGCCTTCGTGATCTCACCGCCAATCACCACGACCTCAGGATCGAGTCCGTTTATCAGACCCGTGATGCCAATGCCGAGATAGCGCGCCGTTTCACGGACGGCTTCTGTCGCCGCGCCGTCGCCGGCTTCAACCAGCTCGACCAGCTTTCGCATGGTAGAAACTCGTTTGCCGCTCGTGCCGCGTAGATCGGCATACCGCTTCAGCGTAGCTTTGTCTGAGGCGTAAAGATCCCAGCAACCTCTTTGGCCGCACCGGCAATCTGGTCCATTTATGTCGATGGGAAAGTGTCCGAATTGACCGGCGGTATTCGTGCCTCCGCGATAAAGGCCCCCGTCAATCACAACGCCGCACGCGAGGCCGGTACTCACGCCGACGTAAAGCAAATTGCGAACGTGTGCGTACTGTGCCTTGCCGTGCCAGATCTCAGCCAGCGCCGAACAGCGTGCCGAGTTGTCGATGATCACGGGCAAACTCGTGGCTCTCTCCAGTAGATTTACCACCGGAACATCTCGCCACGGCAGGACCACTGAAAGCAAAAACTTTCCACTCTGGTTATCGACGAGGCCCGGCAAGCTGACGCCGATGCCGGGAAACTCAATGAACGAGTCGTGCTTGATGCGAAGCTTGCGAATCTCCTTGCCGATCTTATTCAAGAAAGATGAGGCCACTGATCCGGTCTCGAAACTGACACGCGAGACGATCCGATTGTTGAAATCGCTGAGCGCGAGCACGGTCTCATCCGCGCGAATATCGACGCCGAAGAGACCGAAGCGTTTAGCGTTGAGTCGTAGAGGCGTGGGCGGCTTGCCGCCGATTGGCGTCGTTCGTCCTGAGCCTTCTTCGATGATGCAGGCGTCTTTGAGTAATTCCCCAGTTATGGTCGAGATGGTGGCTTTGTTGAGACCGCTAATCTTTGCGATTTCCGCTCGTGAGATTGGTTGCCGATCCGAGAGGATGCTCAGCAGTATGCGACGGTTCACTAGCCGCAGCATGTCATGCCCGGCAGCTTTAACGTCGGCGAGATTTGGTTTGCGTGTGAAGCGATGACGCCCTTGAGGCGTTTGATTCTTGGCGAGCTGTTGCGTCAATTTTTTTCACCTGTCCACTTCTACCGTGGAACCATGAGGCACTGGTGCGGAGGAGAGAGTCAGAGTCTCCCTCCACCGCATCATTTACCCATGTTGCCAGCTAGAAGCTTAAACGCAATCGAAGTCGCACAGATCGACGATTATCAATCCCTTCTTGCGAGAAACTGATGTTGTTACGCCCGAAATCGGGGTTCAAGTTCACGTTCACGATTTCAAGCTGGCCTGCCGGCGTGACGGCGACGTCGAAGTCACCAATATTCGCAAAGAACGTATCGAGTGGAGAGAACAATGGGTGGTTGAAGACGTTATTGAAATCAGCGCCCACCTCGAGTCGCGTTGTCTCGCTAAATCTGAAGTACTTGCGTACGCCGAGATTCACTCCCCACGTTCCCGGTCCAGTAAGAAAGTTCCGTTTCGCAATGGCGGGATTGTCAAACAAATCTGCTCCGAGCGGCGGAAGCCCAAAGGCGGCGGGATTGAAGAATTGATCGCCTGAGAGGTTGGCGTAAGGATTACCCACGACAGTCGGCCTATACGTGTTCGACGAGAAGTCACCGATGGCGTCGATGAACCCACTGCCGACATTGCCTGGGCCGAAGAAGCCGAAGTTGCCGCAACTGTTGCAAACCCAGAACGGAGTGAAACCAGTTCCGCTCTTGGCGAACATGTTCCAGCTCAGGTCCCAGCCACCCGCTACGGCCTCTGTCCACTTCGCCATGCTCTTGCCATACGCACGGTCGCGGCCCACTGGGAGTTGATACGTTCCGTAACTTACGAGGCGGTGGCGTGAAACGAACGAATCGCGACCGAAATCGACATCGGGATTGAACTGGTTGTAAGAAGTTCCACCAAGCGACGAATTGCCGACGTCAGTGCCGCTCGATTTCTGGTCCAGCAAGGTATAAGACACATTGAACAACAGTCCACGGGAAAAGCGCCGATTAATTTCAAGCTGGAAGGCGTGCGACCGTCCGTGGCCGGTATTGCCATAGGTCGCTAAGAAGTCGCCCAGACGCGGGAAGGGTCTTCGCGCAGCGTCCTGCGGCGACACGATACAATCGCCTTCATCGATAGGATCGCAAAGGTCGCCGTCCTCGTTACGAATTCCAAACGGGATGTTGTTCGGCGGTATTTCGTTGAGGTCACGGCCAGCTATCAAACCGTGTTGCCGCGAACCCACGTATGAAACGCGTAAGCCTATGTTGCCCATGAATTCTCGTTCGAACGTGGCGTTGAACTGTTCGTAACGAGGGGTTTGCAAATCAAACGGAATCGCGTTGGCTGCCAACGCGGTGAAGTCAGTCGGATCGCCAACACTGATGGTCCCACCGCTGAACGGTGTGATACCGCGCGGATTGATGCCGCCCGGAAGACCCTGAGTACCCCGCTTGGTTACGCTTTGATTAAACGCATTAGTTGCGAGCGCATCGCGCATACCCTGCGCCGCGGAAGTCGGATAATAAATTCCGTATCCACCGCGCACGACATTCTTGTCGCCGAGACGCCAGGCGATACCAATGCGAGGAGCAAAGTTGTTTCTGTCAGTCTTTATCAACCCGCGTCCGACTCCCGCTTCGTCGGCGGTGACAACGCCGTAGGCAACAAAGCGCGGATCCAATAAAGTCCTGGTTTTGTCGCTGGGAATCACGAAGCGTCCCTGGAATCCCGGGTTGACAGACGTGCTCGGATCAAAGTTCACCATCAGGTCGTCTTTTTCGACGAACGGAGTGATTAACTCATAACGCAGTCCGAGGTTGAGAGTTATGGACGGTCGAACCTTGTAGTCGTCCTGGACGAAGAATCCGTTTTCCCAGTTCGATACGTTGAGATCACCGCGGCGAGTTGAGCCAACGTAAGTGACTGAAGACGGCGGCAAACCGAGCAGGAAATTACTGTAAGCGGTGAACGAAGTGCCGTAGTTCAGGAACCCGCGCGGATTACCTCTGGTGGCACTGAAACCATCAACCGCCTGGTTCCGCACAAAGTCTGCGCCCGCTTTGATCGAGTGATTGCCCGTGGTCCAGGTTATGCTGTCTCCAAACGTTGCCAGGTGCTGGTCCAAACTCCGGTTGATACTCCGGCCACCGTTCCCGATCCCAGCGAACGGCGCGAACGTCATGCGCAGAGGGCCCGCGGTGTCGAGCAAGTCGGAACCAATGACCGACCCGATCGTGGAGATCTCATTCTCGTTGAATCCGATACTCGACAGAAAGTCTCGATTGCTTTGATTGCCGCGGCGAAACAGATTCTGAATGTTGAAACCGCCTCGCAACTCGTTCACCAGCGTGTTGGTGAAGAGACGCGTATACGAGAGCGACAAAGTGTGATTGGTTTGATGTTGAGACTGCAAACCGAACGCAGGCAGCGGACTCACGGCCAGAGTGCGGCGGTTTCCGGAACTATCCTGGAAGTTGTAAACGGCGAAAAATTTGTCTCGTTCGGAGAAGTCATGATCGAGCCGCAGGGTCGCCAGATCTCTCGTGAGCAGTCCCGGCAAGTTCCTGACAAAGCTGCGCAAACGACCGTTCGACGCGGTGAAAGGAGTCGCCGGGTTCGTCTTCGGGTAGTAACCATTCATGACACTCAACGCGATTGGATTGAGGAGCCGCGTCGGAATGCTGAGCCAGCGCCGCGTGCCGTTGGTGATGATGGTGTTGTTGGCCAACTCGTCCGCGGTAAGCAAGGGCAACACCGCCGCATTCACTGTGGGCCTGTTATTTGTCGCGATCTTCGTGAAATCCCCTCCGAGTACCAGCGACGTCGGTATCTGGCTCGAGCGCAACTGCGCGACGTTCAAATCCCAACGACGCTCGTACGACAAAAGAAAGAAGGTGTTCTGCCCTGCCTTGGGGACTGGTCCACTGAGTGATCCGCCGACTTCATTGAGATTAAATCGTGACTTGGGAAATTCTGTGGTATCGGCAGTGGGTAGAAACGACGCCTGCGCGTTTTTGTCCTGCACGGACCAGGCCGCGAGCGCGTCGTTCTTGTTGTTGTAGAAGAGTGAACCGTGGTAGTTGCTGCCACCCCGTTTCGTTTCCACGCGAATGTTCGCGATACCCGAATACTCCGCCGTGAAGTTCTTCGATAGCACCACGAGTTCGCCGATTGTTTCCAGAGACGGCTGGCTACCGGTCGGCTCGCCGAAGATTCCGCCGTTGGTCCTTTGACTGTCGAGCGAGAAGCTGGCGCCATAGCTCTGTCCACCGATGAATTTGAAGCTGCCGTCGCCATTCGGACCCTGGGTGATGTCCGGGTTGAGGTACAGGAACTCGTAGACGTCTCTACTGTCTCGGGGGATTTCGATTAGCTGCCGATTGCTGAGTGTTCCGGCAATCACCGGTTGTTCCTTTTCAATGATGCCTGCCTCAGCGCCGGTGATCAGCACATTTTCACTTTGCGCTCCCACTTCGGTGCGCACGTCGGCGCGTACGACGTCTGACCCTTTCAAGACCGCATCGACCTCAACGGTTTTGAACCCCGGAGCGGCGACGGTGATTTTGTAAGTGCCGGCCTTTAGAGCGGGCACTTCGTAATTACCTTCACTGTCTGTAGTGATGTCGCGGGAGAGCCCGGTGGTTTGATCCGTCACTTTCACGGCCGCATTAGGAATCACGGCGCCATTAGGATCAGTTACCGTACCGCGAAGAGTTCCCAGGTTGGTCCCCTGGGGATAGACGGCGATGCTGACGCAAAGGAGCATTCCAATGGTGAGTGCACTACTGGCGATTGTCTGGACGATTCTCATATCTGCCACTCCTTAAACTGAAAACTGACGGCCGCGACCGATGTGGAAAAAGCTGCTGCACGCTGGGAGCTCGGGGGCCGGTTAGTTCACGTTCTTAACGAACTATCTCCAAAATCCCGAACAACTGTTTTGCTTTTATGGTTAGTTTGCGTTTAGAACTAACCGCGTTATAGCACTCCGGCGCGACCGAATGCAAGAACAAACTTTTTCTACCGATAT
This sequence comes from Pyrinomonadaceae bacterium, assembly GCA_035696765.1. Lineage (GTDB taxonomy): Bacteria > Acidobacteriota > Blastocatellia > Pyrinomonadales > Pyrinomonadaceae > PSRF01. The sequence continues at coordinate 5,311 of DASSEB010000397.1, forward strand.
CGTAATTCGGCCCGGTCGGAACTCGACCGTCGCGGAATCAGGGGCAGAACCAAGGCCGAGTTGTGCTCGCGATCGTGATAGATCGTCTGGTGCGCCCGCAGCGGCCGCGCCGAGTTGATAATGTCTTCCCCTGTGTTTAAGTTTCGATCAAATCTCGGGAAGTTACTGCTGGAAACATACAGACGGATGCGGTGACCGGCCTTGAACACGTTCGCCGTCGCCCATAGATCGATCGTGTATTTGTAGATCGTACCGGGCGTGACGAGCGACGACTGTTTCGTACTCTCTCGATAACGTGCCCGGACGATGCCGTCGGTAAGAAAACGCGCGTAGCCGCTCTGATCGACGTCGACGAGGAGTGCTGTGAAATCCGTGTCCACGGCCGAAGTCGAGGCATAAAGCTCGAGTGTAATGAAGCCGGTAACTTCAGTGTCTTCAGCCAGCGGCGGCGTCGAATAAACAAGCACGTCCGATCGCGACTCATTAGGTCGCTGGTCCGCCGGACCCGGCGGAATGGCCGGGCCGCAACACAGCCGTCCACTGATCGTGCGCACTGGATTTTGAGGATCGTAATCAAACTCGTCCCTGGTTTCAGACGCCGGCGGCGTCACGCTCAACACGCCATCGCCGGAGACGCTGTTCGCGCCTTTGCTTGAATGAAGGTAGTACTTCGTGTAAGTCGTTCGTGCTAATGGAAACTCGCGCTCGTCGCGCCAGACGTTGTCGCCCATAATGAATAGGCGAACCGGAGCTCCGCTGGAATACTCATTTTTGATTCCCTTCAGCGAGTAGTCGAACCACTTCAACGCGGTCGCCGTGTGGTCCAGTACTGCGTCTTTGCCGAACACTACGTCGCCGATCTTTCCCTCGGGCGAGGTCGGCGCATGGGCCCAGGGACCGACGATCAGCCGCTGACCCGCGCGAGCTTCGGCCGTTGAAGCTTGTTGATGTAGGCCGGTGTAGTTCTTGATGGAACCTTTGAGAAACAGATCGTGCCAGCCGCCGCCGTGCAACCCCATCACCGTCATGCGCGAGTAATAATCGGAGACGCGCCATTGTTGCCAGTATGAGTCGTCTCGCTCGTGCAATAACCAGTCATGAAAATACGGCGCGAGCGATGACGCGGGTGCAGATTTAAGAATGGCATAATCACCGAGCGGCAACACGTTCACCCACTCTTTCGGCGCTTGCGTTGCTTCCGCCTGACGTCGCAGCGTGTCAACAGCAAGACCGGAGGTCCATGAACTGCTGAACCATTGCATCAAGGCGCCGCTCTGATAAGTCCAACCGTCGTAATACTCGGACGCCGTTACGTAAGGAAAGATCGACACGAGATGAGGAGGCGCCGCCATCGCCGCCAGCATCTGTGTTGCGCCCACATATGACCCGCCAAACATTCCGACTTTCCCGTTTGACTGGTCCAGACTTGCAGCCCACTCGACGGTGTCGTAACCGTCCGCACTCTCGTTGCGAAACGGATAAAACTCACCGCCCGATTCGAAACGCCCGCGTGTGTCCTGCATGACGACAACGTATCCGTGAGAGGCGAGTTCGTTCGCCATCGCTGCCCCACCGGCGCGGTTGTAAGGTGTGCGTTGCAGCAGGACTGGAAATTTTTCGTTACTCACCGGACGGTAAACATCCGCCGCCAGCGTTACGCCATCTCGCATCTTGACGCGAACACTCTGCTGAATCGCGACCCGGTAAAGCGTTTGTGCATGGGTCAGGCCCTCAGCAACGACAAACAGAACGGCGAGTAACAAGAAGCCGATCACGCGCCTTAGTTTATGATTCATCGTTAGCCCCTTTTGCGACTTACACCTTCTGCCTGGTGTTGCGCGAAATAGATGAGCTGGCTCGTGAATTGAAACGCCCAATTGAAAGCACGTGCCGGACGATTCATATCAAGCTGAACAGCAAGATCCAGAAAGCGTTTCAATCGCTTCTGATAAATGTCCCTGCGGGCGACGTCATTCGTGAAGAACAGACCGAGGGCAAAGGTGTAGGCCATTTCCGTGTTGTGCATTTCCATGTCTGGCCCAATCTCGCCCGGCGACGCTTTCGGATCGCCCTGCGCGAAACAATTGATCACGTAATACGCCTTTGATCCGTCGGGAACGATGCCCTGCCGGTCGAGAAAGTCGCACCATTTCACCACCATTTCCGCGATACGCTTGTCGTTCGTCAGTGTCCAGTAATGAAAGAGCGGATCAAGCAACAGCGCCATCATCCATGCTGACGTCGCTCCGGGAAACGTTGCTTCGTTTGGATCGTAAAGCTCCCAGTTTTGCCGTAACGATCCATCGGGCGGGCGACCGTCAGGAGGTTGTTGCTGGTGTTTGTAGTAGGCGTCAACACACTCTCGCGCCTTGGTCCAATATTTCCGCTCGCCGGTCATTTCCCAACCGTGCAGGATGCCGAGTAAGCCGTAACCCTGGTGACGCAACGTCCAGAAGTTTCGGCCGCGTTCGGGATCGACACCGAGTTGCACCGGTTTGAGTAAGTCAGGCCGATAAACCGGATCCTGGTGCTTGAAGCAATACGCGGCCATCAACTTGCCGCACGCAAGCGCGCGCTCGTCTCCGGTCAGCAGGTAGTGGAGGTGCATCGCGCGCGGGTAGACATATTTAAGATCCGGTCCTTTGAGCGTGAAAATTCCGGCGTCTGGACCATCCAGCTTTGTATGCTCGCGAACGAAGTTAGCGGCGTGATAAGCGGCATCGAGATACTTGCTGTCGCCAGTGCGAACGTACATTTTGTAGTAACAGGTAGTGCGATCGAATAACCATTCGTGATAGACCTGGCTATCGAGGTATCGGAGCGATCCGGGAAAGTTCTTTTCGACAAAACGATCGTAGCTGGCGTAGGCGCCCGACTCAGTCGCAGGCACTTGTGGCCCAACGATTCCCGACGCGCACAACCAATCGGCAGGGAGGACAGCCGCGACTCGCGGACCTTTTAACCCACGCTCATCAATTAGCGTCTGTGAAACAGGAACAAAATCTGCTCGCGCCGATCGTTGTCTCCCGTCAAAAGTGACTCGTACACGTTGTGTTTTCTGTTTAGAAAAGTCCGCTTTGAACTGGATTAATAGCGATCTGATCGAACCTTCTCGTCCGCCGGCACGCCACGGCTCGAGCGAACGAACAACGGCGGGCAATTCAGTTCCACGCTCGTCGACAACTCTGACCTTTCGCTCGTCACGCAAAAAACCAGGTGGCAACGGCAGTCCGAAACTTACAGTC